>JADJBK010000006.1:1879632-2192904 GCA_016703745.1 Nitrosomonas sp.
GAATGTGCGGTACGATTGCCTGAATATTTTCCAGTAGTTTCTGAGAACGAAAAGCCGATAGCGCGGTGCGCCCACGAAATTGCATCATGGAGAATTGGACTGCCGAAGAAAAAACGTAATTTTACACGAGTAGACCCTTTAACTGATGAATACCCGCCCTGTTTATACGACTGCACAGATACGTGAAATAGAATTCCGTATTTTACATGCGCCCAATCCGCCTGCCTTGATGGAGATAGCCGGATTAGCTGCGGCTGGCATCGCCCGTGACCGGTTGCTTGGCCAGAATAAAAATCGGGCGCTGGTGCTGGCTGGGCCTGGCAATAATGGTGGTGATGCTTTTGTTGTGGCGCGACATTTAAAAGCCTGGGGGGTAAAGGTGACGCTGGTATTCTCTGGGGAAGCCGAAAAGCTGCCGCAGGATGCGCGCTACGCCATGCAGCAATGGCATGATGCCGGTGGCGCCATTGAAATCAATCTTCCGGCAGGAGAGCATGCCGCTCAACAATGGGATGCAGTGATTGACGGCCTGTTTGGCATGGGTCTCGATAGCGATCGCCGGTTGCCGGAATGGTATCAAGAAGCTATCCGGCAGGTGAACAGACTGAACGTGCCTGTTCTGGCGCTGGACATTCCTTCCGGGCTGATGAGTGACACGGGTGAGGTGCGAGATGTCTGCATTCAGGCAACTATCACAGCCACCTTTATCGCCTTCAAGCCAGGGCTGTTGACAAACGACGGTTGTAATCACTGCGGAGAAATTCTGGTCTGTGATCTGGGATTACAGCCGGAAACCTTGATAAGGGCGCAATCCTGGTTACTGGATGACCAGCATATCGAAAACTGCCTGCCTGCTCCACGACCTGCCAACAGCCACAAAGGAACATTTGGCAGTGTCGGTATTCTGGGAGGGGCGACCGGTATGGTTGGAGCGGCCATACTTGCTGGCCGTGCCGCGCTCAATCTCGGGGCGGGGCGGGTACATCTTGGATTGCTGGCGGATGTTGATCATGCGCCAGCAATCGATTTTGGCCAACCGGAATTGATGCTGCGCAGTCCCCGTGAATTGTTAAGGCAGATGAAACCGCTTGATTGTCTGGTAATTGGCCCAGGGCTGGGAAGTGAGATTGCAGCCTGTGATTTTCTACAACAGGCGCTGCATGGTGATTTGCCACTGGTGCTCGATGCTGATGCGCTTAACCTGATTGCCATTCATGAAGAATTAAGTCATGCCTTGAAACACCGTGAGGCTCCCGGTGTATTGACACCCCATCCTTCGGAGGCAGCGCGCCTGCTTAATGTAACGACCGATGAAGTACAGCGAGACCGGCCGAAAGCCGCACGTAGACTGGCTGAAAAATTTAATTGCCCACTGGTCTTGAAAGGCGCTGGAAGTATTTGTGTTTTTGTGGATGGTCGCTATTTCTTCAATGCAACTGGCAATCCCGGTCTGAGCACCGCTGGCACCGGTGATGTCCTGTCCGGTTTTCTCGGTGCGTTACTGACGCAAGGGCTCGCCCCGGAAAAGGCATTGCTATTATCGGTTTATCTGCACGGCGCTGCAGCAGACAGATTGTTTGACCAAACGGGCGGACCACTTGGCATGACCGCATCCGAAATTATTTTATCTGCGCGAAACTTGCTGAATCAATGGGTATATGTGTAGGCTATAAAAAATTGTTCGCTGATAAACGGGCAATGGCAGCGCTGAGCGGTTACCAAAAATCATAAAAAACCAGAAATGGATGGGTTGTTGACGTTATCGTTCCGCTGCATTTCATTCGGAGTGATTAAGAATTTCTATGCGCTGTTGCACATAGTTCATAAACAAAAAAACCTAATCCCTGAGCAAGCTTGTCAGCCTCGATGAAGAAATTCCTGTTTAGAACAAAATCCCCGTGATCGAGTAACGTCGTTAATATCAAGTGGCTTTTTTTACCTAACTGCGTCAGCCGGTTATGCAGAAAAACGGATTCTTGACTCGGAATTACTTGATCATGATACCCATGTATCAAGCTAATTGGAAAATTGATATGAGTAAGTTGTTTATCTAAATCAAACCGATTTAGCCAATGCTCTCTTTGGTCGATTTCGTCTAAAGCATGTTGAGTTAGCTGATACCTAAAAGCAGCATCTTCCAATAATCGACAGAAAAAATGCGCTGCGTTTACAGAAACGCACTGCAGGGAATAAGGCAGCAATGGCCGTTTTTTCTTAAAGCCATTGTCCGCCACCGCGATATCAAATAATTGAACAACTTCTGGATTTTGATATGAGCTTTGAGAAAGCAGGTTTCGCAGTAGAATAAAGCGCGCATATTCATCGATTTTTTCGTGATCCAGAACAAATCGGACTACATTTCTAAAATCTGCAAATGTACCAATTAAGCACATTGCCTTTACGAAAGATGCAATTTGTGGATGCGAAGCGGCCAGTATCGCGATACCACCCGAATATGAAGCCGAGAAAATGCCTAACTGCCGCTGACTTGGATTTAATTCTGAATGAGCCGCGATTGTCTCAATCAATGCTGCAAATTTATTGATCGTCGATGGATGAATAGTCAGTTGCTCAATGTCCGAAATACACGGAACAATCACTCGAAAACCCAGGCATGAAAGAGCTTTAGCAACAGCGACCATGCGATTATCCCTGTAACCGTGCACAGACAAACCAGGGAAAGCAATAACGGTATACACAGCATCGCCAGGTGGCTCGTATACCCAGGCAGGGTGGATCTCGTACCGTGTGCTAATAAGTTGTTGCGAGATATTAATGCCCGCCAGCTGAGGAAAATAGCGTCGCAACAAAAACCGGTAGCCTAATCGCCGGTATGAAATCGATTCGCTCTTATTATGATTCAAAGGATATTCTGTCAGGCAACTATTCGTGGCATTCCCTTATACAGGCACCAGGTGATCGGCGAACCGCTTTGCCGCCGTTCCCCAGCTAAATGTTTCTGCCCGTTCACGAGCCTTCTCACGGGGTATCTCGAACGCACCGAGTACGGCCTCTTTTAAATCTGGCAACATAACGCCGGCACCGCTATCACCAATTACCTCGAGCGGTCCATCAACCGGGAAACAGGCCACTGGAGTGCCAGTTGCCATTGATTCAAGTAAAACAAGACCAAACGTATCGGCAGCACTCGGAAAAACAAATACATCAGCACTTGCATAAAGCTGAACCAGTTCGTTTCTCGGCAAAATACCCAGCCAAAGCACGTTGGGGTAGCGTCTTTTAAGCTCACCCTCGAGTGGCCCTACACCGCTAACCACCTTACTACCCGGGATGTCCAAGTCCAGAAATGCCTGGATATTTTTTTCATAAGAAATGCGACCTACAAATAGAGAAATTGGCCTTGGAAGCCTGTCTAATGCAGGAAAATGAGCGGGTTTATCATGGAATCGGAACAGTTCGGTATCCACACCATGCGACCAAGATTTAAGGTTCTGGAAGCCACGCTTCTGAAGCCCTTCCAGCACTGATTGAGTAGGCACCATTACACCTGAAGAAGGTTGATGAAAATGTTTGAGCACCTTATACCCCAGGAAAACCGGAATCCCCAGCGACGCCTTAAAAATTTCAGGAAACTTGGTATGAAATGCAGACGTAAAAAACCAGCCTTTATTGAGGCATATTGATCGTGCTGCCCAACCTAGCGGCCCTTCCGTTACAATGTGAATTACGTCAGGATTATATTGCAGGAGTAGCTTTTGCAAGTTTTTTTGAGGTCGAATAGCAAGATCAATACCGGCATAGCCCGGACAAGGTCTCGTATTAAACAAGCCTGGATGAATGATCATAAATTGATGACCAAGTTTCTCAAGTTCTGCCACGAGTTCAACTAAAGTGGTTACGACCCCGTTAACCTGCGGCTGCCAGGCGTCAGTTATCAAAGCAATCTTCATGCAGATACCTTTTCGTTATCCTTGATCTTATTTGTCATAATTGGTTTGCTTGCAGGCAGACAGCCTTCTTCTAGCGTGACTTCCATCGTATTAGCTAATTGCCGCGCATGTTGTGGCCAGTGGATCAGCTCGATACTTCCATCAAGATGCTCTACTAATGCAGTTAAGCTTTCAACCCAATCGCCATCATTACAATAAGTAATTCCATTGATGTCACGAATTTCAGCATGATGGATATGTCCGCAGACCACACCATTGAGTCCGCGGCGACTCGCCTCAGCTGCAACGGCCTGCTCAAAAGAAAGTACGTAATTGACTGCGGTTTTAACTTTATATTTAAGGTACTGAGAGAGTGACCAATAGGGAAGACCGAATCGAGTCCGCAGCGAGGTCAAGTAGCGATTCAACTTCAGTGTAAATTCATAGAGATTATCACCAACATAAGCAAACCATTTTGCATACTGAATTACCCCGTCAAAATAATCCCCATGGATAACCCAGAATTTCCGGCCATCAATTGTTTCATGAACAGCTTCCTCGACAATTTCAATGCCACCAAAAGAATGCCCCAGAAATTGACGTGCAAATTCATCATGATTGCCCGGCACATAAACAACCTTGCAGCCTTTTCGTGCCTTACGCAGCAACTTCTGTACTACATCATTATGGGTCTGAGGCCAGTACCAGCGCCGACGTAACTGCCAACCGTCAATAATGTCACCGACCAGGTACAGCTGCTCACTCGAGTAGGTTTTTAAAAAATCCAGCAATGCCGAAGCCTGACAACCCGGAGTACCAAGATGGAGATCAGAAATAAAGATTGTACGAACTTTTAATTCATAGCTCTCTTCTGGGTAATCTTCCAATTCACAATTGAATGCTGAAGTTGCAGACGGCTCATTGAGTTGGTTTTGCAAATAACCATAATGATCGCGCATGCTTACCCCAGAAAATGTTTACGATAACGTTCGGGCAAATCCTTCATGCGCATTAGCATCGGCAAATCCGCAGTATTAAAATTAGGGTCCCATGCAGGAGCACCCAGCACTTTGGCGCCGACTCTTAAATAACCTCTAACCAATGCGGGAGGTTCAATATCAAGCATTTGGTCTAATTGCTCAACGGGCAAAGGTAAGCGCGGGATAACCTGCAACTCTTGACTCGCCAGATGGTTTTCCTTCATCTGCCGCCAGATACTTGCCGCCGCATATCCCATTCCAATTTGATTGTTATTTACCTGCATATTCATGGGAATACTGACGCATCCCACAACATCATCGAGTCTATTCTGCGTCATGAACAAAACGAGCGCTTTCCAAAGCGCCAAAATGACACTGCCCTGACGATAATTCTTATGAACACAGCTACGGCCGATCTCTGCAAGACGCCCACGCAATGACTGCAACGCGCGCAGATCAAATTCGCCATCACTGTAGAACTTTCCAGCTAATTTAGCTTGCGCAGGCGTCAATACGCGATACGTTCCAATAACCTCCCATGTTTTACGATCCCGCACCAGGAGATGTTCACAATAATCATCAAATATATCAATATCATAACCTGGCAAGATATCAGGGAAGTTCGCGCCCATTTCGATCGCAAATACTTGATATCTTAATTTCTGAGCTTCACGCACTTCAGACAAATGTCTCGCCCATGTCGTCACAATGTTAGTCTTATTTTCGAGGGTTGTTGTAGAACGCCGTCCTAATTCAGGAACACTGCTTGTGCTATCTCTAAAAAATGAGTTTTGTAGCATTTCTGCAGTTGCAGTTATCGATTCACTCATTGCTGATTCCTCCAAATATAAAGAAATTAAGTCGTGAAACTCATTGAATCTCTCTACATTTTTATCGAGTCATGTGATGGCGCTATGTCAGTTTTATGAAGTTATTGTTAGCGTGCAGGCAAAATAAAGGCTCTGTAGCAATTAATTATTGAATTGCCAGAGTCGGAACAATTGGGGATAAGTATTCGAGAAACGATTTATAACAAGCGCTTGCGCATGGCAGTAGACGGTATGTGGTATCGGATGCGTGGTTATTAAGTAAGGCGGGTTCAAAATCTCCGCAATCTTCTTTGTTAGAATTAGAGGCAACTTATTGTTTTTAAATTTGAGAACTGGTTTTTGGGCAGACACTACATAGCCTTGCTATGCAACAAAAACTTGAGGAAATACGAACCGCCAATCCCATTGGCGTAGTAGATTTAGCCTTAGTTCTGACTGATTCCCAGGTATTGATGTTAGGTATTGCGATAACGCTCTGGAAGAATTATGGATGATGCAAGATTAAGAGCAGCACTCGGCTATTTAAAATTTAGGCGGGCGCCACGGGTTCTCATTTTCGATTCGGGTTACCTTGTGGTTGGGGACGCAATTAATGCCGCTGAGGATTTGGGATGGAAGGTAGCAAAGTTGCCTGCTCAGAAAAAAGGTAGCGGCGAAAATCAGTTCGTAGCCGCATTATTAACTGCACTCGTCACTTATCAACCTGATTTTGTGCTCACTATCAATCACATCGGATTTGATGAGACAGGTGTGCTTGCGGCGTTGCTGGAACGATATGATATTCCAACAGCATCGTGGTTCGTCGATCACCCCATGCCTATTTTGGGGGCGGCCAACAAAAATGCAACTTCGAATTTGCAGTTATTCTGCTTCGAACGTACCGCATTTCCATGGCTTAGTAATAACGGTTATGGCGAGGCTGTTTTTTTGCCAACCGGGGCCAATGGTCGATTCTTTAATGCGGAGAAGACAGATCCGTTACAGATTGCGAGATTTCGTTTTCCTCTTTCTTTTGTGGGGCATTCCTGGTGGTTGAAGGCCAGAGTTGAACCATCGAAGCCGGTGCGTAAAGCTGCAAAAGAACTCTGGAACAAGCAAAAGGTTAATCGCGCCACTCTTGTCGGGTTGTGCGAGAAATTGCTTGAAAAAGAAGACAGGGAGCTATTTGCTGCCGTTCAGGTAGCGCTGGCCGAGGCATCCATGGATACCAGGAAAAGGTTAATTGATCGTTTTCGCGAGCTGAATGTGACGTTATTTGGCGATAAATACTGGGAAAAGCTCTGCCCCGGCGTAAAGGTATTTTCTCCTCTTGACTATCACAATGAACTCCCTGCATTGTTCATGGGCAGTGACGTGAATCTGAATGTTACTGCCGAACACATGCCCACCAGTGTAAATCAGCGGGTTTGGGATGTGCCTGCTGTAGGTGGGTTTTTACTCACCGATGCTCAGGAAGACGCGCTGAATGTATTCGTGGATGGCGAGAGCATGGCCTTTTATACTTCTCTTGATGAGGCTGGTTCAAAGGCGAGATTCTATCTGGCTCATGCGGAAATCCGCGCTCGAATTTCCCTGAAAGGAGCGGCTATCATTCATCAGTCCCACTTGATGACCCATCGACTGCAGTATATGTATAACGTGATGAAGAAACGGTTTGGATAGGTAATGCTTGGTGAGAGGATGGGACTGATGCCGCTTTTGATTGTATGAATGCCTCAGAAAAAGATTGCTATGCAAAAATAACGGGGATCAACCAGTAAGTCAGAGTGGTAATGGCAATGATGGCAATCAGGTTCAACTTAAATCCGGTACTCGCCATTTGTGCAATGGTGACGTTTCCAGTGGCATAGACAACGGCGTTGGGTGCGGTTGCAACCGGCAGCATAAAGGCGCAGCTGGCTGCAAGGGTGGCAGGCGCAAAGAGCAGCATGGGGATGGGCATATCGCTGGCCATGGCCAATGCCGCGATTACCGGCAGTAAAGTGGCAGTGGTGGCGGTATTGCTGGTGAGTTCGGTCATGAAGATGATCAGCGTGACCAGACCAGCGAGCATGATCAGTGGGGGAAGCATGGTTGCTCCGGACAGATATTCGCCGAGCCATAAGGCCAGACCGGTTTTCTCGATGCCATTAGCCAGGCTGAGTCCGGCGCCAAACAGCAGCAATACGCCCCAGGGAAGGTTGCGTGTTCGTTCCCAATCCATAAGCGCGCCATTTTTGTTGGATGGGTCTCCAGCGGGAATGACAAATATCAGGATGGCTCCGATGACGGCAATCAGTGTGTCGTCCAGCCACAGCATCAAGGAAAAATACTGCTGAAAAGGAACCCGTAAAATCCAGGCCGTGGCAACCAGAATAAACACAACAGTAAGCCGTTTTTCTGGGGTCGATAAAACGCCAAGTTGTTGCAGTTCATTGGCAATTGAATCCTGCGAGAGGTGGATTTTACTGGCATCAACGGGGTAGGTCCATTTGTGCAATACCCACCAGGCCAGACACAGCAGCACCATCACGACAGGGACTCCCAGCAGCATCCAGTCGAGAAAACTGATGTCATATCCGTAGGTTTGGCGCATAAAAGCGGCAAGCAACATATTGGGTGGCGTGCCGATCAGCGTGCCCAGACCACCGATGCTGGCTGAATAAGCAATGCCGAGTACCAAACTCAGGACAAAACGATCGTGTTCGCACGTTTTGGTCAATCCGGATATCAGTGACAGCGCAATCGGAATCATCATCAGTGTGCTGGCAGTGTTACTGATCCACATCGACAGGAATGCGGTGATGCCCATCACACTGGCTAGCACCATCGCCGGGTGGCTGCCGGTGCGCATCAGAAGACTAAGTGCCAGTCTGCGATGCAGATTCCACTTTTCCAGCCCCATGGCAATTAGAAAACCGCCCAGTAACAAAAAAATAGTTGGCGATGCATAAGGTGCGCTGCTCTCTGTGGTAGTCAGAATACCCATTGCGGGAAAAAGTACGATGGGCAGCAGCGCCGTAACCGGAATAGGCAGCACCTCGGTTGTCCACCAGACGGCAAGCAACATGGCAATGCCGACCGTGCGCCATGCTAATACAGACATGCCTTCCGGTGCAGGTAGCAGGATTGTCATTATCAATAGAGCCGGTCCCGTCAGCCAGCCAATCACATTTGGCCGAAAAAAAATTGCTGACGGAAATAATATATTTTTCATGGAATTATGTTTTAGACCGAAGTGACGAACGAGATAAGCTCTTATTGTAAGCGAGAAAATTGCTTGTAATTACCGGCAATTCCCCGGATGAATAATATGTTGCAAACAGTTATAATTGCCTGCTGTAGAAGGTTCCTTGCTGTGCAGAGATTCTCTTTGACGTACCAACGCCTCCCTCATCCTAAGCCCGATGATGCTTGACCGATAATGTAATACCTCTGTGGAGAAAGACTGTGGTAGCTGATGTGATGAAAATGATCCAGGATCATGAAGTTAAATTTGTAGATTTACGTTTTACTGATACCAGCGGCAAGGAGCACCACGTTACCGTTCCTTCGCATGCATTTGGTGTTGACAAATTTGAAGATGGCCATGCTTTTGACGGCTCCTCGATTGCTGGCTGGAAAGGTATTCAGGCTTCTGACATGCTCTTGATGCCTGATCCGGAAACAGCGTCATTGGATCCGTTCATGGAAGAAACCACGTTGTTACTGACTTGTGATGTGGTAGATCCCTCCAATGGTCAGGGTTATAACCGTGATCCACGTTCACTGGCAAAAAGGGGCGAGATCTATCTGAAATCGACTGGAATAGGTGATACTGCATTTTTAGGCCCCGAGTTGGAATTTTTTATTTTTGATTCAGTGCGCTGGCATACCGATATGTCGGGCTGTTCACTCAAAATAGAATCCGAAGAAGCCACCTGGAGTAGCAAAAGAAGCTATGACAGTGGAAATTCCGGACATCGCCCAGCTATCAAGGGTGGTTATTTTCCGGTGCCACCAGTAGATTCCCTGCACGATATTCGCTCTGCGATGTGCATGATTCTGGATGAACTTGGCATTCCGGTGGAAGTGCATCATCACGAAGTAGCCAATGCAGGTCAGTGCGAAATCGGGACGCGTTTCAGCAGTTTGGTTAAACGCGCAGACTGGAATCAAACTATGAAGTATGTGATTCACAATGTCGCTATTTCGTATGGCAAGACCGCAACATTCATGCCTAAACCCATCGTCGGCGACAATGGTTCCGGCATGCATGTTCATCAATCCATCTGGAAGGATGACAAGAATCTGTTTGCTGGCAATGGTTATGCGGGCATGTCGGAACTCGCACTTTATTATATTGGTGGTGTCATGAAGCATGCAAAGGCGCTGAATGCGATTACCAATCCTGGAACCAATTCCTACAAACGCCTGGTGGCCGGTTACGAAGCGCCGATCAACATTGCCTACTCGGCAAGTAATCGCTCGGCTGCAATCAGAATACCCTACGCAAGCAATCCCAAACAGCGCCGCATCGAAATCCGTTTTCCGGATCCGTCTGCCAATCCTTATCTGGCCTTTACGGCATTATTAATGGCGGGGCTCGATGGTATTCAGAACAAGATTCATCCGGGAGAGCCCATGGATAAGAATTTGTATGATCTGCCACCCGAAGAGGCATCCATGGTGCCGAACACTTGCGCTTCACTCGAAGAAGCGCTGGAAAATCTTGATCGCGATCGGGAATTCCTGACACGAGGTAATGTTTTCTCCAATGACATGATCGATGGCTTTATTGCACTCAAATCAGAGGAGGCAACCTTGCTGCGCATGACTACGCATCCGGTGGAATTTGCCATGTATTACAGCTTGTAGAAAAGACGGCAAAAATGCTGCTTATCCCCTTTTTGTCAGGGGGGGAATTGAACTAGAATCCGGCTTCATTCGTTCTGAAACACTGTTTTGCTCAGATCAGGTCGAGGTTCCTGCATGAAGATATTTTATTTTTTCTCTTGGCTGCTGTTGGGGTTGTTCTGTACTTTTCCGCTGGCATGTCTTTCTTCCGGTATCTATAAAGTTGAAGATGAGAAGGGACACGTCACTTATACCAACACGCCATCGGTTATGGGTAAACGAACAGACGCAAAAAAACTGACTGGAGCAGCATCCATAAACATCATTACTCCCCGGAGTGCGGTTAAAACGAGATATGAAAATCTGGCTGTGGCGTCACGCTATGAAGATAACAGCTCAGCAGGATTACAAAAGCACGATCTCGATGCTTATCTCATTACGGATCAGAAATCTGCAACCCAATCCAGACGCCTGGGTAACAGTCTACGTGTTCCGGATATCTCCACCATACCAACAAGCCGCACGACCCGAGAAAAATTTGCGCATGATCAACTGAGTATCGATGATTACAACATTCAGGTATTCGATTTGAAGATTAGAAGCTATTGATTTTCGAATGGCTCAGTTGATCATTTTTGCTTCTATCTGGCAAAGAAACCACCAATAACTGCATCACGGTACTGCTCAGAGGCGGTAAAATTGCATCTCTATCCTGCTGAAATCAGCATGCCTTGCATGAGCAATCTTTGGTATGCGTTACATAGCCCTTCATATTCATAACCAGTGAGTTGGATCAATGTGGTTTAAAAATTTACAGATTTATCGTGTCGATGGATGGCAAATGACATCAGTCGAACTTGAAGCGTTACTGTCCAAGCGAGTATTGCAAACCTGCACAAGCATGGAAATGCAAAGTATCGGCTGGGTGCCGCCCGGCATCGAAGAAGTCAGCCTGGTTTATGCGCGTGGTGAGCAACTATTGATTGCCCTGGGGGTTGAGAAAAAGCTGTTACCAGCATCGGTAGTCAATCAGTTGGCCAGTGTTCGTGCGCAGGAGATGGAGGCCAGGCAGGGATATGCACCAGGACGTAAACAAAAGAAGGAAATTAAGGAGGCGGCTTATTACGAGCTGTTGTCACGTGCTTTTGCTATTCGGCAAAAAATCCATGTGTGGATAGACCCGGTTGATGGCTGGTTTGGTATTGATAATGCCAATATTGCGAAAGCAGATACGGTGGCGGAAGCTTTTCTGAAATCGGCTTCGGCAATCACGCTCAGACGGGTTGATACAACCATGGCGCCGGCCTCAGCCATGACGGGCTGGTTATCTGGCGATCTCCTGCCACAGGTATTTTCCATCGACGCAGATAGCATTTTTCGCAGTCGGAGCGATAAAAAGGTTTCCATCAGCTATAACCGACAGCCGTTGGATGAACAGGATATTGCGCGGCACGTTAAGGATGGCAAGGAAGTGACCAAGTTAGCGCTCACTTGGCAGGATAGGATTTCATTTATGCTGGATGAGAATTTGCTGGTTAAGCGATTGACCTTGCAGGATATCGAAAAAGAGCCGGCTGATTCTGCCCAGGATAGATTTGATAGTGATTTTCATATGATGACGGCAGAGTTGAAACTGCTGCTGCCAGACTTGCTGGATGCGCTCGGTGGTGAAGCGTAATTGCGGATGCTAGCGTATTGAGAACTGAACGCGATTATTCTGCTGCTCACTGCTTTCTGCTGCTTCAGTTTTGCTGCCTAACAGAAAAATACGCTCATTGGAAATTTCTCCCTGCTCGATCAGCCACGTGTACGCAGCGCTGGCGCGTTGCTCAGCCAGTCTGCGCAAATCATCCTCGCTGATTTCGGTATGCTTCAGGATCAGTTCTTCCATTTCCCTTGCGGGTAAACTCTTGGTTAATCCAATGAAATTTTTAGGTTTTTCAAATTTTTCATCTTTGTAAATAACTTCCAGATATCGGTCATAGTCAGCATCATCGAGTTCGATTTCGTCAACTGTGCTACTTGCCTGGCCTTTCTTCGCGGTATCAGTAATTTTCCGATTTTTGATCTTTTGTTTGAGCAACGCGCGCTTGAGTTCGTCGTGATCATAAACTGAATCCGCCAGCCCGGTAATTTCGAGATTGAGTGCAGGACGATCCTGCAGGATTTGTGAGAGGGATTGCAGTCGCTGTATGGCGGCCTCATCCAACATTGCCTGGCCTGGAGAAAAACTCAGCTCGGATAATGATTCGTCATCACCGAGCAGTGAGC
Source organism: Nitrosomonas sp. (assembly GCA_016703745.1). Taxonomy (NCBI): domain Bacteria; kingdom Pseudomonadati; phylum Pseudomonadota; class Betaproteobacteria; order Nitrosomonadales; family Nitrosomonadaceae; genus Nitrosomonas; species Nitrosomonas sp. The sequence continues at coordinate 1,892,419 of JADJBK010000006.1, forward strand.
CCAGTAATGCGAAAGGGGCAGTTGCCGCCTTGGTCAGGATATTGAGAAACGCTTCCCAGATAATACTGCCAATGCTGAACTGGGGATCATTGATCGAGCCGCTGAGCGGCAGGCGCAGATTGATTTCACCACGCCGGTTCTGCAATAGGGAAATTGCCAGATTGAGTGGCAATGAAACCGCATCTGGACTCTCAACCTTGTCACCTAGTTTCAACTGATCGAGAAAAATCTGATTCTGTGCACTTAACTGTTCGTTTTCCACGTGGTAATTGACATCGACTGAGAGCTTGCCCTTCTGGATGGCGTAACCGACATATCTGCCCGAGTAGGGACTGAACGGCGGCATATCGATTCCCTTCGCGGTCGCCGTCAGATCCAGAAAAAAGGTTTTACCGAGAAAATCACCTTTCCCTTTGATGGTCAGTGGCGCAGACCGATCGACTGCGCCGAGAATATCAATAGTGGTGGTCTTGTCTGGACGTATTGGTCCGATCTGTCCTTTCAGTCCCGTCAGATTGGCGCGGTAATTCGGCTGAATAAACTGGTCGGTGAAGTTGATATGGCCATTACGCAAACTGATCTGATCGATTCGGAGTGGCAGTTCGCCAGTTGTGGTCGCTGATGAGGCAGCAACTTCCGGTGTGGCAGTCGTCTTGTCAGTATGGGTTTCATCCTTGCGCACGACGTCGCCAAGATTAAGTTTACCTGCCGAAGTTAATAGCAGGCGGGCAAAAAAATCGCGTAGTGTGATTGTTCCAATTTCTGTGCGAAGTGTTGTGCTATCAAAATGAATGGTCGAAAAGTCGATTGCTTTCCAGCGTAACAGTTCCGCAGAATTCCGTTTGTCCAGTACATTGAAATCCGCCAGTTGTGCATTACCGTCAACCTTGATGCTAACAGTTTTGTGTTCATCAGGCTGAGCGTTGATATTGCCTTGAAAGGAAAAGTCACCTCGGGTCAGCAAGGTGTGGTGGTGATCTTCTGCCCAACCTTGCAACGAAACGAGGTCAACATTTTGTAAATTTAGCGTCATCGCCGCCAGCAAGGGGTTCCAGGCAAATGATCCCTGGATATCGACGTGCCCATGCTGGTTAACCCTGGCTTGCAATCCCAAAGCCAGCGGCTCTGATCCGTTCAGGTCAATGTGATCAAGTGTCAGATTCATCTTTTCGATCATCATTGGCGCTGCTTTGGGCAGATTGTGATCATCAAATCGTAGAGACGCATCAACCAGTTTGACCTGGCCAATACTGACTTTCCATCGATCACCAGACTGATCGGATTCGGTTTTTGCCGCAGCGAGGGTCGATGGTGATGATATATCCGGTTTTCGTCCGGGAATTGGGGTGATCGTTGCGGCTGATATTATGTGCGAGTCACTATCAGGTATATCAGATATAACGGGTGCCGCTGCAATGTAAGCAGGTTTGGTCGCAGGAAATGGGATGACCTGAGTGACAATGGGTTTACTGCCAGGAATGGGAATCAGGATTGGTATGGATTGGGATATCTGTGCGTCGGATGCCATTCTATCCGGTGCTATTTGTCGAGAACGGGATGTATACGGGACGGACTCAAATAGCTGGTGCCAGTCAAGCGTTCCAGTCTTGAGTCGCTGCAGAGATGCAGACAAATTTTCCAGTGTGATATGGTCAATTTTAATCTGTTGTTGCGAGCGATCGACGCCAATTTCACCAATGCTGAATTTGGGCAGATACAAGGCAGGCTCGGTCTTGCCCTGTGCAATCAGCGAGAGATCCGTCAGGGTTAGCGCCAGTTTTGAGAGGGATTCCGCTGCAAGGTGAACTGCTGGTAACTGGACATCCAATCGTTCAAGTTTTACATCGTATGGTGATGCAACCGCAAGATTTTCAACTGCTAATTGCTTGAGAGCCACTTTTCCGGATAACGTAATGCTGGGTGCGGCTCCTTTGCGCTGCAGGAAAGTCAGTTGCAGATCACTATCGAGCAGACCCGCAAGCAGGTGTAGTCCGGGTGGCAGCGGTATGTAGCCCGTGAGAGTGGTCAGATCAATATCATCGAACGTGAGTGCCAGGCTTGCTTCCCGATCATCCATGAATGGCCGTGCCTTACCTGCCAATGCTATAGGCGCATCATTAACCAGGGCGTTAAAGTATGGCTCCACCCAATTGACTTGCGCGCTCTCAAAATTGGCAAGAAAGGGAATGCCAATATTGATCGTTGTAATACGCTGAATGCTGTCAGCTACACGATCATCAAACTCAACATAACCATCTATGATCTGGATATTGCTGATGGAGAACTTCGATTCACTTTTGTCGACAGAGGCATGATCAGATGATTGTGATGCTCCAAACTTTGCGAGCAGATCCGAAATGTTAAGTGATTCATTTTTTTCCTGCCGCAGATAAAAGCTGGGTTTTGTCAGGGTAATAGCTTTTATGACGGGCGCCAATCGAAAGAGGGATTCGATACTGAGATCGACATATAATCTTTCAAATGCAAGAGACGTATCGTCTGCAACCCGTTTTTCACCAATATGAAACCCGTGAACCAGCAATTCGAGCGAATAAGGTCTGATCTCGATAGCCTGAATCGATACTGGCCGTTCCAGCTCCCGTGAGAGCATTGCTTCTGCCTGGTTCCTGGCAAAGTCGGGTAACCAGAAATATCCCAGTAGCCCAAATAGAACAGCAAGCGCCAAAGCCACACTCAGTCCTATACCTGCGCGTTTCCAGGTTTTTCTATGAACTGAGCATGGTGGCCGGTTGGCAGGAATAGTCATTTCTGATACGGTTTCAAGCTATAGGTGCAGGTTTGTAAATAGTTACTGGGCATCTCTAAAAAGTTTTCTTTAACTATTATGGTATGCGGCAAAAATATTTTTGGCTATGTCATCGTTAGTTAGTGGTTGTCATGTAACCCAATGAATTTAAAGAAAAATATCAATTATTGGTTTTTTGGCTAATGGCTTGTTTATAAATGATAAATAGTGTTTATTTGCAGTGACCAACAATTAACGATGACATAGCCATATTTTTTGTTCGCATCACGCTTTATTTGAGGTGCCTAATTTTTAGAGACGCTCTATTACCTACTGATCAGATGATTGTTCCTGTTTTTTCGCACGACGGGCAATTTCAGTTTTAATCTCAGCCAGAAATCCGGTATTGGTTTTGAGCTGTTTTTCGGTTTTGTACCAGGTAAAGCAAACGATCGAGCCTAAGATAATGAGAACCAGATTCATTACATCCAGGCCATCAAAAAATATAAAAACTATCCCGGTCGAAATGGCAAATGCTCCGAGCAGCCCGACCAAAATACCAATTTTCCCGCTCCAGACCGATTTCGAGTATTTGAGTGACCAGGCATCAATTTCATCGCGAGTTGTCGCTAATTTTTCATTCGTCCATTTCTTCAAATCCATTTTATTCCCTCATGTTAATCAGGCTTGCATCATGTGTTAATCACTCGTAATAGTACAAGAAAATAGCTTTCTGGTTCCTGGTAATTCTGCTTTACCAGGTTAACCATACTGTACCCAAGTACAAAATTTTATTAAAATAACCTTATGTTTTGCAACAATTAATTGCGATTATATCGTGAAAATACCAAGTGATTTCTCAAATCTGATCTTCGGAGCTTCCGGAAGTGCTTGGGCGAAATGAGCGAAATTGATCGCCAGGCCGCGCAGCATCTTCATGTTCCAGTCTGGGTGTGAGATGGCAGTGAGAAACAGGCTAAGATTATTCATAAGCGGCATCAGAGGAGATTTAGCACTGCATAGGGATGGAGTCTAACGGCAGAGCATAGATCAAATCTTAACGCAGCCAGAAGCACGTTAGCATTGTCATGAAACCATCACATTTTCCAGCTACCATGCACCGCATCGCAACTCATATAGATATGTATAGATAGCATGTTGGATAGAAAGCACGGCAAACCCATCTTCCGGCAAATCGCCGATAGTCTGCAACAAGACGTTTTACAGCATTACCAGGCGGGTGATTGCCTGCCTTCCGAACAGGAGCTGGCGGATCGATTTTCAGTCAATCGCCACACCCTGCGCCGTGGTATTGATGAGCTGGTAGATTTGGGGTTGGTCGAGCGAGTGCATGGCAAAGGCGTGTTCGTGCTGGATGCGCCGGTCGATTATGCAATCGGCAAACACAGCCGTTTTACCGAGAACCTGGAAGCATTGGGAAAAACCAGCGATTCCCGCTTACTGCGCAAGCTGGAAATTATGGCCAAAGGCAACGTAGCCAAACGCTTGCAAATCGATGAAGGCGAGCCGATGCTGTGGCTGGAAACCTTGCGTCAGGTTGATGGCAAACCATTTTGTTTGATTTCTCATTACTTGCCGCTCAAACGCCTGGGTGATGGAGTACGCGATTATCAAAACGGTTCGTTGCATGCTTTTTTGAAAAGTATGGGTATTGATCCGATAAGACGAAGCAGCACAATCAGCGCCACCCTGCCACTTGATGGAGACGGTCTGCTGCTGGCGATGCCACGGCATATGCCGATACTGAAAATAAAAACGATCAACATCGACCGTAACACGCAGCAGCCCATCGAATATTCGCTGGCGCGTTTTCGGGCAGACAGGTCGCAGGTTTCCATTGACCTTCCATAGCGTTTTTTATTTTTAATGATTCAGGAATCTGTCATGAATTTCAAAAAGTTAAAATTAACCATCGCGCTGTTGGCGACGTTGAGTATGCAAACCATCGTTGACGCCAAAGGTTTAGTGTTAGGGCTTATTCCGGCGGAAAATAATGAAGAAATGATTCAGAAATTTGAGCCGATGCGTCAGTATCTGGAACAAAAAATCGGAGAACCCATTAAAGTTTTTACGGCAACCGATTATGCTGGCGTTATTGAGAGCATGAAAAGAGGCCGGGTGGATATTGCCTGGTTTGGCCCACTGACTTATATATTGGCCGAACGGGAAGCCAATGCCGAGGCCTTTGCGGTGGGCGTGCACTCGGATACTGGCCTATCGACTTACCGCTCGATATTTGTAGTACCGGAAGACTCTAATGCGCAATCGATTCAGGACTTGAAAGGCAAAAGCGTCGCGTTTGTCGACCCTGCCTCCGCTTCGGGCGGCTTGATTCCGGCTTATATGGTAAAACAAGCCACCGGTATGATGCCAAAAGAGTTTTTCGGTCAATTCACCTATGCCGGTTCACATGATGCGGCGGAAATGGCAGTTAAGAACAAATCGGTTGACGCAGCGGCAGACAATGACATTACTTACGACAAGATGTTGAAAAAAGGGTTGATCACCAAACAATCTAATCGGATTTTGCTGAAATCCGACCCCCTGCCAGGCGCGCCTTTGACTTATCGCAAAGACCTGCCGGAAAACATGAAACGTAAAATTCGCGAGGCCATTTTAAACGCCCACAAGGAAATGGAAGAAGTGACAGGCTATGGCGAGCTCAGCGAATACGTGGCAACAACACCGGCGGAGTATCAGAAAATTCGCGATCTGGCCAGCGAGCTGGGTCTGATTCGCGAGCAAATATTGAAGTAACTCCAGCAATTTGAATTAAGCCACTCAGTTGCATGCAAAGGATGGCGTCACCCTTTAACAGGCTGAGTCTTGTCATTTATCCTGAGGATACCGTATGGCCTGCATCACTTTGAGAAACGTCACCAAAACTTATCCAGATGGTTTTTGTGCCCTGAAAAATATCAATCTGGATATCGCAGCTGGAGAATTCATCGCCATACTGGGTCCCAGCGGCGCAGGTAAATCGACGTTGCTGAGAACCATTAATGCGCTCGATCCCGCATCCAGTGGCGAAATCAGCATCGATGGTGAAGTGTTGACTCCGCGTAACCGTCGCCGAGTCCGTGCGCGCATCGGCATGGTGTTTCAGCAATTCAATCTGGTCGATCGCCTGAACGTCATGACTAACGTGCTGATCGGGCGGCTGGCCGAGCGAGGCTGGCTAAGCAGTTTGTTCTATTTGTTCCCCCAATCTGATTTTCAGATCGCCGAAGCGGCACTCAGGGAAGTCGATTTACTGGACAAGGCCTGGAGTCGTGCCGACAAGCTGTCGGGCGGACAGCAGCAACGCGTGGGCATTGCCCGTGCCCTGGCGCAGCAGCCCAAGCTGATTCTGGCCGATGAACCTGTCGCGAGCCTTGATCCGAAAGCCAGCGAGGATGTGCTGGCGTTATTGCGCAAAATTTGTACCGAGAAGGGCATTACCGTCGTCGTCAACCTGCATCAGGTGGAATATGCCAGACAATATGCCGATCGTATCATCGCCTTGAATGCCGGATCCGTAATGTTTGATGGCAGCCCCGAGCATTTGGGTCCGTCCAAACTAGCCGTTATTTACGGCATTACCACCCCTCTGGAGAGCCGTCATGCAGATAAACTGGCGCTGGCCCACGCCTGATGGCAAGCCACCGGTCGTAACGGTGCTGGCTTTAGCATTGCCGCTGGTATTGATGTTTTTCACGGCATCGGTGGTTGGCATGTCGCCGGACAAACTGCTCAGCGCCATGCCTCGCCTGCTGGATTTTACTCAACATCTCTGGGTGATGCCTGATTGGGACTATTTGCCGCAACTGGGTAAAAAAATGCTGGAGACGGTTGAAATGACGCTACTGGCAACCGCATTGGCGATAGTGCTGTCACTGCCACTGGGTATTCTGGCAGCCAGGAACGCCAGTCCGCATCCCTGGCTGTACCGTTTCAGCCGAGATCTGCTGAGTTCCATTCGCGCGTTACCGGAACTGGTATGGGCGCTGGTGTTCGTGTCAGCGCTGGGCCTGGGGCCGCTGCCCGGCATTATGGCGCTTGCGCTGGTGACGGTAGGCTTTATGGGCAAGTTCATTGCCGAGGCCATTGAAGTCGTCAGCGCCGAGGCCATTGAAGGTCTGGAGGCAACCGGTTGCAATAAATTTCAGAGCATTCTCTACGCCATGTTGCCGCAAGCCGTGCCGGATTTTATCGGCTCGTTATTGTATATCCTCGATCACAACCTGCGCGCTGCCTCTATTCTTGGCCTGGTAGGCGCTGGCGGCATCGGTTATGACATGGTGATGAGCATGCGTTTATTCAATTACGAACGTATTGGCATGATCGCAATTTCCATTTATCTGCTGGTGACGCTGCTGGATCGCTTATCCGACGTATTCCGGCGAAAAGCTCTGGGAGACCTGCTCAATGTTCACTAAGTCATTACCTCAAAAACCCAAAAACTGGTTGCCGCTGTGGTTCAGTCTGATGTTGGCGCTATTGTGGCTCATCGTGGTCGATATCGGCATTGAATTCAAGGATCTGCTTTATGGCGTCGAAGATATGGCTGAATATCTGAGCCGCTACGGCGCGCCCGATTTTCGCAACATATCTAGTTATCTAGTTTTAATTCTGGAAACCCTGCTGACGGCATTTTGGGGAACGGTATTAGCCTTCATTATCGCCATCACATTGGCGCCTTATGCAGCCCGCCCGTTAACGCCCAATGCCCTGACCTACCGGATTGCCCGCGAGGTGCTGAATTTCATGCGTGCCATGCCCGATCTATTGCTGGCGCTGATTTTTGTCAGTTCATTCGGCTTGGGGCCCATGCCAGGGATATTCGCATTGGCAATTCACACCGCCGGTTTTCTCGGTAAATTTTTTGCGGAGAACATGGAGCGGGTACCTGCGGGAAAATATGAAGCCCTGTCAGCGGTCGGTGCCGGTTTTACCCAAAAAATCATGTTCGCCGCCTGGCCTTCCATGTTGCGAGAGGCTGTGGGTAACATACTGTATATATTTGATCGCAATGTGCGCATGGCCACGGTACTCGGCCTGGTAGGAGCAGGCGGGATTGGTCTGGAATTGCACGATGCGCTGCGCCTGTTTAATTACGACGAGGCTTCAGCGCTGATCATTTTGATTTTGATCGTCATTATCGTGATTGACAACATGTCATCCTGGTTAAGAAAGGCACTGAACTAATGAATATACCCAGATGCGACTGGCCCAAAGCCTTGGCTTGCCAGCCCAAACAAACGCTCAAGGCATGGCTCGATGAATGGGGCGCGCCATGGATGATTCAGCCGGTACAGCTCACGCAAACCGGCCTGGCGATGCTGCAATTACGCGACAGCGCGTTTAACGACCCGTATTTCCTTGGTGAAATACCGCTTGCCAGCGCCTGGGTGGAACTCGTGACCAGCGATGGCGAGCGCTTTCAAGGAGCGGCTCAACTGCTGGACGACGACAGCGAAAAAATAGAACTGCTGGCGGTGTGCGATGCTGTTCTGGCGCATCAATTGCCCGGCTGGCAGGCTTTGCATCAATTACTGGAGATGGGCTTGCAGCAATTATCCGAACAGCAGGCAGTGCGCAATGCCATGCTGGCCAAAACCCGCGTGGATTTTGCGCTGCTCAACGCGGCTGAGGATGACGACGATGATTGACAAAATCTGGCAGGCCGATTTTCAACAACAGACCTTTCGGCAACTGCTGAACGCATTTTCTCGCCCCGGTAGTATCGTGGCGCTTCCGAATGCTGGCGGGCGCGATGCGCTGGGCGTGCTGGCCACGCTGATCGATGGCGAAACCAGTCTGGCCGACCCGCACGGCCTGCTGACTGACAACGACTTGCTGCGCCTGCAACTCAGGCCCAGCAAGCTGGAACAGGCAATGTACATTATCTGCCAGGGTGCCCGGCCCGTGGATTTTGAACCTCGCCTGGGCACCCTGGCCAGCCCGGAATACGGCGCGACTCTGATAGTGCTGGTGGATAGCGTCTGCGCGGGCAACCCGCGTTATCGGTTAAGCGGTCCCGGCATCGAGACCTTTGCAACCCTGTCTTTGCAAGGACTGGATTCGGGTTGGATTCAACAGCGTTCACAGTGGAACAGTGCTTTCCCCATGGGGGTTGACATGCTGCTGATCGCGGATGACGGCCTTGTTGCTGTACCCAGAACCACACGTATTACGGAGGAAAACTGATGGGTTATGTCGCCATTAAAGGCGGTGGCAAAGCCATCGAAGGCGCTGCCGATGCCATGGAGTACCTGAGAGTCAGACAAGCGGAAGGCGCTGTGCCTCTCGATATCGCCACCATTGAAAATCAACTGTATTTTTTGCACGGACGCATTCTGTCGGAAGGCGGCCTGTATCACCCCAAACTCGCCGCGCTGGCCATCAAACAGAGTCTGGGAGATACGCTGGAAGCCAGTTTCGCGCTACGCGCTTATCGTTCCACCAAGCCTCGGCTGCTGGAAACAGCCGCGCACGATACCACTGACATGCGCCTGATTCGGCGGATTTCAGCGTCGTTCAAGGATATTCCCGGCGGACAGATGTTAGGGCCGACTACCGATTACGCGCTACGCCTGCTGCGCATGGAATTGCTGAACGAAAGCCCTGAACAGTTTCAAGCCATCGCCAAAACCCTGTTTGCCGGGTTGCCAGAACAGACGGTGCCGGATTCCTTCCCGAAAGTGCTGGATAGCTTACGCGCCGAAGGGCTGTTGCCCAAGATCAACCAGGCTGCGCGCGAACAACCATTTGACATTACCCGCGAACCCTTGATTTTTCCGGTGCCCCGCTCAGCGGCCCTGGCGACCATGGCGCGCGGCGAAACCGGCTCATTATTGGCGATTGCTTATTCCAACATGCGCGGTTACGGCGACGTGCATCCGACCGTGGCGGAACTGCGGGTCGGTTATCTGCCGGTCATGCTGCCGCATCCGATCACCGGTGAATTGGTCGAAGCAGGCGAGGTGCTGATGACCGAATGTGAAGTGGTCGCGATGTATCAGGATAATGAAAACAAGAACGCCTTGCCGACCTTTACGCTGGGTTACGGCGCTTGCTTCGGCCATAACGAGGTCAAAGCGATTTCTATGGCGATTCTGGACCGTGCCTTGCAAAAAGGCATGCAGGATGGGCCGGAAAATCCATCGGAAGACCCGGAATTTGTATTGCTGCATGTGGACGGCATTGATTCGATGGGCTTTGCTTCGCACTACAAAATGCCACATTACGTCACCTTCCAGTCGGATATGGATCGCCTGCGCACCACGCGACAAAAACAGGAGGCCAATGATGAGTGACATTAATTTCGCCTTTCTGGACGAATACGCCAAGCGTGAAATACGCCGCAGCATCATTAAAGCGATCTGCATTCCTGGCTATCAGGTACCGTATTCATCCCGTGAAATGCCGATGGGGCGGGGGTTCGGTACTGGCGGTCTGCAATTGACGCTGGCCCTGATCGGCATTGATGACACGCTGAAAGTCATCGACCAGGGTTCCGACGATTCGGTCAATGCCGTCAATTTGCGCAAATTTATCGAAATGACTTGCCCCGGCATCGATACCACTACGCGCTTGCAGGAAGCCACGCTAATTCAATCGCGTCACCGGATACCGGAACAGCCTTTGCGTGCCGACCAGATTCTGGTGCTGCAAGTGCCTTACCCGGATGCCTTGGTGATCGTCGAGCCCAGCGAAGACAAACGCAAAATCATGCACGGTGAGGCCGATTATTCACGGCTGTTGGTAAAGCTGTACGAGGACATCGTCAAGTTTGACGAAATTACCATTTCCCATCGTTATCCGACCCGGATCAACGGTCATTACATCATCGACCCGTCGCCGATTCCGCGTTACGACGTGCCCAGACTGAACAACTCCGATGCCTTGATTCTGTTTGGCGCGGGACGTGAGAAAAAAATCTACGCGGTACCGCCGCATTGCCCGGCCGAGCCGCTGGCGTTCGATGACGTACCGTTTCGCATTGAAGATTTTACCGATAGTAATGGCGAACGCAGAGCGTGCAGGCTGTGCGGTTCAAAGACAAGCTTTCTGGATGAGTTTATCGATGAACACGGTGTACGGATTTATCAATGTTCCGACAGCGATTATTGCGAACAGCAGCAGGAGTTGGCGCATGAATAAGATTCTGGAAGTCAAGGGGTTGTCGCAAGTTTACGGTTCGGGCTGTACTTTATGTTTCACCAGCACCGGTCCCGAGTTTGAGACCAATATCTGCCCGCATTGCGGCAGCATCGTCGCCTTGCACGATTTAAGTTTCGACCTTTATAAAGGTGAAATTCTGGGCATCATGGGCGAGTCCGGCAGCGGCAAATCGACAGCGGTCAAATGCCTGTATTTTGATCAAATGCCCTACAGCGGCAGCGCCATCTTTTATGATGAATCGGAACAGCAATCCTTATTCAAACTCAATCCGGCACAGCGTCGCAGCCTGCGCAACCATCGTTTCGGCATGGTTTATCAAAATCCCAATCTGGGGCTGAATTTTGATATTTCCGCAGGCGGTAATATTGCCGAGCGCCTATTGATGAGCCAGGTGATGAATTACCGTGAGATTCGCGAGCGCGCCCGCGAATTGCTGGCGCGCACCGAAGTGTTGACTGAGCGCATGGATGAATTGCCGAAAAACTTTTCCGGCGGCATGCAGCAGCGAGTGCAAATCGCCAAGGCGCTGGCGACTCAGCCGCCGCTGCTGTTTCTGGACGAGGTGACGACGGGGCTGGATTTGTCGGTACAGGCGAAAATTCTGGATTTGATTCTGGAAATCCAGGCCGAGCTGGATACCGCCATGATCGTAGTGACGCATGATTTGGGCGTGATTCGGCTGCTGGCCGGGCGCACGCTGGTGATGAAATACGGACGCGTGATCGAGAGCGGGTTGACTGACCAGATTCTCGAAGACCCACAACATGCCTACACGCAACAACTGGTCGCTTCGGCACTGTGAGGACATCGATCATGATCCGAAAACCGCTATTACGTGTTGAAAATTTGTCCAAGACTTTTTTTCTGCACGAGCAAAACAAAGTCATCCCGTCATCGTCGCAGGTTAATTTGTCTGTTTATTCCGGCAGGCTGACGGCGTTGATTGGCCCTACCGGCGCCGGTAAATCATCGGTGCTGAAAAGTATCTTCCGAACCTATCTGCCCAGCAGTGGCCGCCTGCTCTATGAAACCACGGCGGGCGCCACCCTGGATCTGGCCTTGGCGTCCGAACATCACATACTTGAACTCAGGCGACAGGAAATCGGTTTCGTGACCCAGTTTTTACACACCTTACCCCGGCAAAAAACCCTGGATGTGGTGGCAATGCCTTTGTATCAGCAAGGGATTGACCGAATGGAAGGTCGCGCACGCGCCGCCGAACTGCTGACCGAACTCAACATCCCCGAGCGGCTGTGGGAAGTACCACCCGCAACCTTTTCCGGTGGTGAGAAACAACGAGTCAATCTGGCGCGTGGGCTGATCGCCTCACCCCGGCTGTTACTGCTGGATGAGCCAACCGCCAGTCTGGATGCCAGCACCACGGATCGTGTCGTGGCGCTGATTCAACGCAAGAAAGCGCACGGCACCGGCATGCTGGCGATTTTTCACCATACTGATCTGGTCCAGCGTTTAGCGGATGACGTGGTGGAACTTGCTGTGCCAGCAGCTAATACTTAAGTCAACTTTTGGAGCCAACCATGAATTTTTTGATTAACAACGCGCGTCTGGTATTGACTGATCGCATTGTGGAACACGCCAGTTTATTGATTGAGGATGGTTTGATTGCCAGCATTGAGCCAATCGATCCGATTCTGGCGCAAGACGCGCATGTCATGGATCTGGGTAATCGTTATCTGCTGCCGGGCATGATTGATTTGCATGCCGATGCCCTGGAAAAAGACATCGAACCTCGCCCTAAGGAACCTCTGATTAATTCCCCGCAAGTAATATAATTCTGCATCAAACTTTTTCGAGAAGCTATTCATGAAACCTTACCAACAGATGAGTTTTGCTGATGCCGAATACGCCAATAAGGGCAAAGTCACGCGCCGCGAGAAGTTTCTCGATCAACTTGATGGATTATTGCCTTGGCAGGCTATGATTGATGTTATTGAACCACACTATGCGCCAGGCAATGGGCGTGGCCGCAAACCATTTGCCTTGGAATTGATGCTGCGCGCGCATGTTGCGCAAATTATCTACAACTATTCCGATCCGGGCATGGAAGATGCGCTGTATGAGATTGAATCACTGCGCCGTTTTTGCGGCATTCGTCTGGAAGCCGTGCCGGATGAAAGCACCATTTTGCAATTTCGGCATTTACTGGAAAAACACGGGTTAATGGATCAGATCTTCCAGGTCATCAACCAAACGCTGGGTGAGCGTGGGTTGTTCTTGAAAGCCGGCACCATCGTCGATGCCAGCCTGATTGCCGCGCCGACTTCAACCAAAAATAAGAGCCGGTCGCGTGATCCAGAAATGCATTCCAGCAAAAAGGGCAATCAATGGTTTTTCGGCAGCAAGTTTCATATCGGCGTCGATCATGAAACCGGGTTGGTGCATACGCTCAAAGTAACCTCGGGGCATGTCAGCGACGTTGCCGAAGCCGCCGCCCTGCTGCATGGCGAGGAACAGTTTGTTCATGGCGATGCCGGATATCAGGGGCTGGATAAACGCCCGGAGATGCCGGCGGAAAGCCCTCCAGCCTGCGTGATCGCGATGCGTCCGGGCAAACTGGCCAGGCTCACGAAAGACGATTCCGGGGCGGCTCAACTACTGCGCGGTGCCGCCCGTGAGCTGGCGAAACGCCGCGCCAAAGTCGAACACGTGTTTCGGGATATCAAAATCCGCTTTGGGTATGCTAAAAATCGCTATCGCGGCCTGGCCAAAAATGCGGCCCGTTTGACCTTCCTGACAGCCATTGCCAACGTCATCCGTGGTGATGCTTATGAACGTCGATGTCTTGTTGCGTCTGAAATTTGAAAACAAGCCAGTAAATGAGCTTGTTTCCAGAGAGGAACGGCTGTTTTCATAAAAATCAGCGTCACTATTTGAAGTAGTGGTCAGTTTTTGAGTGACTGCCGTTCAGAATGTTTGTTTTTCAGAGGTTCCTTAGCCAATTCGCCTTTGTATTGCGGGTAGAGTTTGTCAAAAATTTCTTCGATACGGCGGGCATGCGCCTTGGTCGAACAAAAGAAAATAGTCTTGCCAGGCAGCACACCATTGGAATCTTTGATGCATTCCTCCATGAATTCCCTGACAATCAGAGTGTTTGTGCCCTTATTGATGACCTGTTTTTCCAACTGCGAGCCTTCGAAGTTGATTTCTTCAACTTCTTTGCCTTCCAGCAGTAGTTTTTTCTGATCTTCCAGCGAGATAGTGCGCTTGCTGATGCCTTCCATCTGGAATTTGGTCTGAATTTTCATGACCTGAAAACTGCTGAGGAAGGGCGGCGTGTTGTTTACGGCTTCTTCGAAGGTGTAGGCAAAGGTCGGCAGGCCGTCCTCGCAGTGAAAAATCTTGAAGGTGTTGTGATCAATGATGTCGGTAGGCGTGGCTGTGAGTCCCAAGGTGGTCGTTTTGAAGTAATTGAGGATCTCGCCGTAGGTGTTATAAATGGAGCGATGGCTCTCATCGACGACGATGAAATCGAAGAAGTGCGGAGACAGGTGCTGTGCCTCATCCCGGATGATGTTGAGCATGGTGGGATAGGTGGCAACATAAATGCGGCGGTCTTTGGCAACCAATTTTTCGCCCACATGGGGCCAGCGCGGTTCGTTGGGTAAATGTTCCTTGAATGCTCCGATTGCCTGCTCGCGCAGTGCAATGCGGTCGACCAGAAACAATACCTTCTCGGCGTGGCCAGCACGCATCAGTGCATCGACCAGGGCAATGCAGGTGCGAGTCTTACCGGTGCCGGTGGCCATCACCAGCAGGAAATCACGTTTTTTTTGCTCAATGCCTTCGAGCACCGATCGAATCGCGCGGATTTGATAATCCCGACCCGCGATGGCGGTGTTGATCAATTCCTGAGTCAGTGGTTTGCGATTGCGGCGAATGTAGGCAAAGCGCTCCAGATCGTTGCGCGTGGGAAAGCCGACGACCTTGCGCGGTGGCGCGTTTTCCAGATCCCAGAAATAGAGTTCGTGCCCATTGGTATAAAAGCAGAACGGCAATTCACCGCCCAGTTGCTTCTGGATGTTGTAGCAATATTGCTTGGCCTGTTCACGGCCAATGGCAGCATCTTTACTGGATTTTTTGGCTTCCACCACAGCCAGGGGTCTGCCATCTTTTCCCAGTAAAACGTAATCGCTGAACTGGTGACCCTCATAAGACGTACGCGGTTCCGCCACGCCTTCCGGCAAGGCGGTGAGGATGTCGAACTCCTCGACAACCTGAGTGGGATCTTTGATGTTCCAGCCGGACTGCGCAAGTTGCTGGTTGATCAACTCTGACCGGGTTTGTGCCTCGGATTGGGTCATGCGTTACCGCCTCCCAGTCGACTGCATAGCGCGAGTCGCACTCCGAGGGTTCGATTGGAGGCGTGACTGAGGTTCATTATTAACCAGGACTAAACAACCACCAGCTAAAGCTGGTGGGTTAGTGACAATGACTAAAGTCAGGATACGGGTCTTAAGACCCGTTTAGCTTTCGGTACTGAAATTATCATCACCTTTAGGTTCAAAATGATGCTCCAAATAGTTTTGGATCATCTCTTCTGTCAGCTCTCCTGATGTTACACAAAAGTACCCTCGCGCCCAAAAATGGCGCCCCCAGTAGCGTTTTTTAAGTCCGGAAAACTTTCAAACAACTTCGTAGAAGTTCTGCCTTTGATGCGCCTCATTATTTCGCTGGGCGCCATGTTTGGTGGCGCAGATACCAATACATGTATATGATCCTGACTGACAACACCTTTCAGAATTTCTATTTCAAATGCCTCGCACGTCTGCCTTATCAGTTCCCTGACCTTCAGTCCTATGTCACCTCTCAGTACCTTATAGCGATATTTTGTTACAAATACAAAATGGTACTGTATCTTGAAAACTGTGTGACTTCCATAACGATAGTCCATGATACTCCCCTACTTTTTTTAGCATCATGGTACGTCCAATATTTTAAAAGATAAATCTTACCGCCTTAAAGGCGGTGGTTTTAACCTTACTTCGGACTAATAAATAAGTAGTCTCTTCAAATATGAGTTCTGTTGCCATGTATGGGCGTTCAAAGAATATTTTCTTGAAAATCAATTGGATGTGGGTCCGTATTTTTGTTGATTTCGGGGTTGGTATAAACCCCAGATTTTCAGGGACGCTTTCAGGTATCTGTCAATTCCAGTAATTCAGTCATGCCGCGCTGCGGGATCGTTGTTTTCCATTGGAGCTGGTGATAGATGGCATCGGCTAATGCCTCTGAATTGCTGGATTCTCCATGAACGATATAGGTTTTGGTCGGGGCGTTATGGAAGCCTTTTAGCCAGTTGATCAGGTCTGCCTGATCAGCGTGGGCTGATAGTCCTCCAATGGTATGGATAGAGGCGTTTACGGGTATTTCTTCACCAAATATGCGTACTTGCTTTGCGCCATCCACTAATCTTCGACCCAACGTACCTGCCGCCTGGAAACCGGTAATCAGGATGCTGCATTCTGACCGTGGAAGGTTGTATTTCAGGTGGTATTTAATTCGGCCGGCATCACACATACCGCTGGCGGAAAGTATGATGGCACCCTGCTGTACCTGATTGAGTTGTATCGATTCTTCCACTGATTGCACAAAGTGGATTTTCAGGTTTTCGTTTTGCTGGCGGAACCAGTTAAGAGCTTCAATGGTTTCCTGGTCGAGTAGCGTCTGGTGTTTCAAGGTGATCTCGGTTGCGGCTAATGCCATCGGAGAATCGACATAGAGATTCATTTTTCCTAGTCGCCCCTGTCGTTGAAGATCAGCCAGCAGAAACAGCAAATCCTGGGTGCGTCCAACTGTGAAAGCGGGCACAATGATGTTGCCGCGATTTTGTGTAATCGCATCGTTGACGACTTTTACCAGTTCGTCTCGGGTCGCTTCCATGCTGCGGTGCAGGCGATTTCCGTAGGTAGATTCGATTAGCAGATAATCCGCTTGTTCGATTTGTGCCGGATCGCGCACAATAGGATGTCCCGGTTGCCCTAAATCACCCGAAAAAACGATTTTGCAATGCCGCAAGCCGGATGTTATCCAGACCTCGATAATGGCGGAACCTAAAATATGGCCTGCTTCACGAAACTGACAACGCACGGATGGGTGTGGCTGGAGAGTTTCGTCATAATGGAGGCCACGCACTTGTTGCAGCAGGGCTTCAGCCTGCGCCACCGTATAAAGTGGGGCATTCTCATGGGTCAGCTGGTGTTTTTTGCGCAGCAGGCTTTTATTTTGCCATTCGGCTTCTTTTTCCTGAATGTAGGCGCTATCTTTCAGCATAACGGCCAGTAGATCGGCTGTTGCTGCCGTTGTGTAAACTGCTCCCCGGAAACCAAGCGCACTTAAGCGCGGCAGCAGGCCGGAGTGATCGATATGGGCATGAGTCAGCAACACAAAATCAATTTTTTCTGGATCGAAATTAATGGCTGTCCGGTTTTTATGATCTGCTTCACGCCCCCCCTGGAACATTCCACAATCCACCAGAAAGCGGATTTCTTTTGTTTCTATTAAATAGCATGACCCCGTTACTTCGCCCGCCCCGCCTAGAAATGTGATGTGCATGGAACCGTCCTTCCAATTATGATTAAGCTTGCCAGGCTATGACTCGGTCAGTTGATCGAGAATCTGTAGTATTCCATTTGCGATGAGTTGCATGTCGTTTTCTTCAAGAATATAAGGCGGGATGATATAAACCGCGCGCCCGATCGGGCGGATCAGCAGTTGTTGTTCCAATCCCAGTTGCGCAAAACGATTGGCAAAGTTTGCCACAGGATCTCGAGCGTCAAAAGCCCAGATCATGCCGCAATTCCGGAAATTCTCCACCTTGGGGTGGGTTTTTAGCGACTGCAGGTGTTGATTAAACAGATGTGCTTTTACCGCATTGCTCGCAAGAACATTATCCTGCTCAAAAATATCGAGTGTTGCCAGCGCGGCGCGGCAGGCAAGCGCATTGCCGGAATGGGAGTGAGAATGCAGAAATGCTTTGCTGGTAAGGTCATCGTAAAATGCTGCGTAGATGTTATCTGTTGTCATCACGACCGAGAGGGGCAAATAACCGCCACTCAACCCTTTCGCCAGGCAGAGAAAATCTGGTGTGATCGCTGCCTGTTCGCAGGCAAACATCGTTCCGGTGCGACCAAAGCCAACGGCGATTTCGTCGGCAATCAGATGAACCTGGTATCTGTCACATAGCTGGCGGGCGCGTTCCAAATAGACAGGGTGATACATGCCCATGCCAATCGCACCTTGTATAAGCGGTTCCAGAATCAATGCGGCTATTTCGGCGTGGTGCTGTTCAAGATGCTGTTCTAATGCCGCCGCTGCGCGCAGAGCGCAATCATACGGAGTTTCGTTATTTGTGGCCTGGCGCCAGTCAGGTGTGGGTACCGTTATGCTGGGAAGCAGTAGCGGCGCATAGGTTTGTTTGAACAATGGTACATCTGTTACTGATAAAGCACCAAGAGTTTCGCCGTGATAGCCATTTTGCAGGCTGATGTAATTCTTTTTGGTGGGAGAGCCGCATTGCTGCCAGTACTGAAAGCTCATTTTCAGCGCAATTTCAGTCGCGCTGGCCCCATCACTGGCATAAAAACAGTGACCCAGGTCCCCTGGCGCCAATTTGGCTAGTCGTTCAGATAACAGCACAACCGGCTCGTGTGTGCAGCCTGCCAGCAAGACATGCTCAATTTTTTGCAGCTGATCGATAATTGCTGCGTTGATGCGGGGGTTGCAATGGCCAAAAAGGTTCACCCACCAAGAGCTGATGGTGTCCAGATAACGATCACCATTCTGGTCATACAGCCATGCGCCGATTCCCTTTGTAACCTCAAGTGGAAGAAATTTTTCATGATCTTTCATTTGTGTACAGGGGTGCCACACCGCCTGATTACTGCGTAGAGATAATTTTTTATCACTCATGGGGTTGAAATTCCTTGTCATAACCACTATTATTAGCACTCGTTGGAGTTGAGTGCTAATAACGAAATCTATCCAACCGGCTGATGCTCAGCCGAGAACGTAGTGCTCGATTTAATATCTTTCTATCAAATTGTTAACAAACTCAGGAGAAATGTTCATGAATATACGCCCTTTGCATGACCGTGTAATTGTCAAACGGCTCGAAGAAGAACGCAAGACCGCTTCAGGGATTGTGATTCCCGATACGGCAGCTGAAAAACCGGATCAAGGTGAAATCATCGCTGTGGGCAAAGGTAAAGCGAATGACAAAGGTGAAATTCGACCGCTTGAAGTCAAAGTGGGCGACAGGGTGTTGTTCGGCAAATATGCTGGTCAGGCAGTAAAAATTAAAGGTGAAGAGCTGCTGGTGATGCGTGAAGAGGACATCATGGGTGTAATCGAAGGCTAACAGGCAATCAGGTTTGAATAATTTACTGAAATCAGGAGAATAAATATGGCTGCAAAAGAAGTGAAATTCGGTGATAGCGCGCGTCATGCCATGGTTCATGGCGTCAATGTTCTGGCGGATGCGGTTAAAGTGACTTTAGGTCCTAAAGGGCGGAATGTTGTACTGGAACGTTCTTATGGCGCACCTACCATTACCAAGGACGGTGTATCGGTTGCCAAGGAAATCGAATTGAAAGACAAATTCGAAAATATGGGCGCACAAATGGTTAAGGAAGTGGCCAGCAAAACTTCAGATACCGCTGGTGATGGTACAACAACGGCTACTGTCCTGGCGCAGGCGATTGTCAAGGAAGGAATGCGCTATGTTGCTGCTGGCATCAACCCGATGGATCTGAAACGGGGGATTGATAAGGCGGTAACCGCAGCCGTTGCCGCACTAAAAACACAATCTAAACCCTGCACAACCAACAAAGAAATTGCCCAGGTCGGCAGTATTTCAGCCAACTCGGATACCGAAATTGGTGAAGCCATTGCCGCCGCCATGGACAAGGTTGGCAAGGAAGGCGTTATCACGGTTGAAGATGGTTCAGGTCTGCAAAATGAACTCGATGTCGTTGAGGGAATGCAATTTGACCGTGGCTATCTCTCGCCCTATTTTGTCAGCAGCGCGGACAAGCAGACTGCTTTGCTGGATGATCCTTTCGTATTGTTGCACGATAAAAAAGTATCGAATATCCGTGACTTGTTGCCCATTCTGGAACAAGTCGCCAAAGCTGGCAAACCTTTGCTGATTATAGCTGAGGATGTGGATGGCGAAGCACTGGCAACTTTGGTGGTGAATAATATTCGCGGCATACTTAAGACCTGTGCGGTTAAAGCGCCTGGATTTGGCGATCGTCGTAAAGCCATGCTGGAAGATATCGCCATCCTGACAGGTGGTACGGTTATTGCTGAAGAGGTAGGTTTATCACTTGAAAAAGTGAAGCTTGAAGATTTGGGTCGTGCCAAACGTATCGAAATCGGCAAGGAAAACACAACCATTATCGACGGCGCAGGTGACAGCAAGTCAATTGAGGCGCGCGTTGGACAGATTCGCGCACAGATTGAAGAAGCAAGTAGTGATTATGACCGGGAAAAACTTCAGGAACGCGTTGCCAAACTGGCTGGTGGCGTTGCGGTTATCAAGGTGGGCGCAGCAACCGAAATGGAAATGAAAGAGAAAAAAGCGCGTGTCGAAGACGCGCTGCACGCAACCCGCGCAGCAGTTGAAGAAGGCATTGTCGCTGGTGGTGGTGTTGCCTTGATTCGTGTAATCGACGCGGTCAGCAAGGTAAAAGGTGACAATCATGACCAGGATGCCGGTATCAAAATTGTGATACGCGCGGTAGAGGAACCCTTGCGTCAGATCGTAGCCAATTGCGGAGAAGAAGCATCCGTGGTTGTCAACAAGGTAAAGGATAATGTCGGCAATTTTGGCTACAATGCGGCAACGGGCGAATATGGTGACATGGTTGCCATGGGCGTGCTGGATCCGACCAAAGTAACCCGGTCGGCATTGCAAAATGCAGCCTCTGTGGCCGGATTGCTGTTGACTACCGACGCAATGGTTGCAGAGCTGCCCAAAGATGAAGCAGCCGGTGGTGGTATGGGTGGTGGCATGGGTGGTATGGGCGGCATGGGCGGTATGGATATGTAGTTTGTTCCTCGGAACAAAATCTAAACCATCCTCGGCCAGCGGCTACAATTGCCGGTCGAGGATGGTTTTCTAATTTTATGACCACGAATACTCTTCAGTTGGAAAATGTGAATAATTACCAGTGCCATCCGGATTTGCTCGAAAACCGAGTGATTCTGGTAACCGGCGCAGGCCAGGGGTTGGGTCGTGCGGCGGCCGTTGCCTATGCAAAACATGGGGCAACGGTCATTCTGCATGGACGAAAAGTTGAAAAGCTGGAAAGTGCCTTTGATGAAATTGAGGCGATCGGCAGAGCATCCGCAATTATTTTAACTTTTGATCTGGCAGAAATAACCGATGAGAGCGCAGTCGCAGTGGCTGATGCAGTTGCGTCACAATTCGGTCGCCTTGATGGAATACTGCATAATGCTGCCTGGACATATGGTGCGATACCTTTGGCACAGCATAAATTTGAACAATGGCAAGCCTTGATGCAGATTAATTTACTGGCGCCTGCGGCGTTGACCCGTGCCTGCCTGCCATTGCTTTTGGATGCTCCTGATGCCAGTGTGATCATGACCGGTGAAACCCACGGACACTTGCCCAAAGCCTATTGGGGCGGGTTTGCAGTAGCGAAAGCGGGGGTGGAGGCTTTAGTTAAAATTCAGTCAGGAGAGTGGGAGCTTTATCCTAATCTGCGCATTAATGCGTTGATTCCGGGTCCTGTAAATTCGCCGCAACGCATTAAAACGCATCCGGGAAGTGATAATCGCAAACTGCCTCATCCAGTGGATCTGATGCAGGCGTATCTTTTTCTGATGGGTGCAGATAGCGCCAAAACAAGCGGTAAAACGTTTATTTGTCAGGAAATGACAACGATTGATGCGCAGGAAAGCAGCTACGAGAAGAAGAAGGTATAATCGGGAAGCAGTAACGAGGCGATGCCGCAACTTATATTGGTCCCGATTTATCGATTGCTTGAGAAGAAGGCGCGCGAAAGTGGCGGAATTGGTAGACGCACCAGATTTAGGTTCTGGCGCCGTAAGGTGTGGGGGTTCGAGTCCCCCCTTTCGCACCAAAAATGTTGCAGTGTGCCTAACACAGTTTTCATGCTGATTAAATTTACATCTAAAACCTGTCAGGAATCTTAAATGTCAACACAAGTGGAATCCACTAATCCGCTGGAACGTAGTTTTGAGTTCTCTGTTCCTCGCCAAAAAATTGAAGCCGAGGTGGAAAATCGGCTCAAACGTCTTGCCCCCAAGATTAAACTACAGGGTTTTCGCCCGGGAAAAGTTCCACTTAAGGTGATAACGCAGCAACATGGAATGCAGCTGCATCAGGAAGTGCTCAGTGAGTTTTTGCAGAAAGAATTTACCGCCCTTATCTCAAAAGAACAGTTCCGAGTGGCGGGTCAACCGCATTTTACTGCCAAAAATCAGGAAAATGATGGGGATGATTACACATTTGATGTCACTTTTGAAATTTATCCGGATTTTGAGCTGATTGATTTCAGTGGCATTGCGGTCAAGAAACCAGTTTTGACAATTGATGATGCTGCAATTCATAAAACATTGGAAGTTCTACGTAAACAACAGGTAACCTTTGAGACAGTTGATCGAGCAGCGCAAATGGGTGATCGCGTTAATATAGATTACAACGGCCAGCTGGAGGGTAAGGATTTTGCGGGAGGACAGGCGAGCGACTATAGTTTTATCCTGGGAGAAGGACATTTATTAAAGGATTTTGAGAATGCGGTAATCGGGTTGCGTGCAGGTGAAGAAAAAAGCTTTGACTTGGTTTTTCCAGAAAATTACCCCGGCAAAGAAGTGGCGGGGAAAAAAGTAACTTTTATGGTCAAGCTAAACCAAGTCAGCGCCCCCGTATTGCCGGAAATAGATAGTGAATTCGCCAAGTTGCTGGGAGTTGCGGATGGCGATCTCAATAAAATGAGAGAAGAAATCAAGGCAAATCTTCATCGAGAAGTGTTACAACGAACCCGTGCCAGACTCAAAGACCAGATCATGCAGGCGTTGCTGGACAAGATTGCCCTGACAGCGCCGCAAGCCTTAATTCAGCGGGAAGTGGATAGCTTGATTGAGGAATTCCATAAAGGGCAGTCTGCAAGGGGGGGGCGTGGCCAGCAGACCGACTTTCCCAGGGAGATGTTTGTGGAAAAAGCAGAGCGGCGTGTCAAACTGGGGCTGATTATTGCCAAGCTAATAGATACGCACAAATTAAGTGTTAAGCCGGAGCAGGTAAAGCAATATATCGAGACGCTTGCCCAAAGCTATGAAAATCCAGAACAGGTCATAGCGTGGCATTATGCTTCACCTGACAGAGTCAAAAATTTTGAACCGATAGTCCTGGAAGACAACGTTGTTTCGTGGATTTTGGAAACAGCTCAGGTAATTGAGGAAACGGCTACATTTGAAGAGCTTATGGAGCGTACATGAAAATTAAGTTTTGGCTTACTGGGAGAAAGTGTTGAATACCACTGGTTTGGGCCTGATCCCAATGGTGATTGAAACCAGCGGGAGGGGTGAGCGTGCTTACGATATTTACTCTCGATTACTGAGAGAGAGAATTATTTTTCTGGTTGGACCTGTTACGGAAGAATCCGCTAATCTGGTTGTGGCGCAACTTTTGTTTCTTGAGTCGGAAAGTGCCGAGAAAGATATTTTCTTGTATATTAATTCTCCTGGTGGATTGGTAACGGCGGGTCTTGCGGTCTATGACACGATGCAGTTTATTAAGCCAGATGTCAGTACGCTGTGCATTGGTCAGGCAGCAAGCATGGGCGCTTTGTTACTTACTGCTGGTGCAAAAGGCAAGCGCTTTTGTCTCTCCAATTCACGTGTCATGATTCATCAGCCAATGGGTGGATTTCAGGGGCAGGCATCTGATATTGAGATTCATGCCAAAGAAATTTTGTCTTTGAAAGCCAAGTTAAACCAAATTATGTCCCATCATACGGGTCAAACGGTTAAAGCCGTTGAAAAGGATACGGATCGCGATAATTTTCTCAGTGCAGAAGCGGCGTTGAAATATGGGTTGATAGATGCCATTCTGACAAATAGGGAAGCACTGACAAGTCAGGCATGACGTGATTACGGGGATGGTATATTTGACGAGAGCGGGGTAAAAAATGTCCGGAAAAACGGGTGATGAAAAAATACTATATTGTTCTTTTTGCGGAAAAAGTCAGCGCGAAGTCAGAAAGCTGATCGCCGGCCCTTCTGTCTTTATTTGTGATGAGTGTATTGATCTTTGCAATGACATTATTCGTGAAGAGATGCAGGCTAGCGAGACCGCCAATAAACTTGCCAAACCGAGCTTACCTACTCCGCGTGAAATTTATCAAACACTAGATCAGTATGTGATTGGCCAGGAAGCAGCAAAAAAAACACTTTCAGTCGCTGTTTATAATCACTACAAACGCTTGCGCACGCTCTCCAAATCACACGACAGTGATGAAATTGAGCTTGCTAAAAGCAATATTCTGTTAATTGGTCCAACGGGATCGGGAAAAACCTTGCTGGCACAGACACTGGCTCGATTACTGGATGTGCCATTCGTTATAGCGGATGCAACTACGCTGACCGAGGCGGGCTATGTTGGTGAAGATGTTGAGAATATCATTCAAAAGCTGTTGCAAAAGTGTAATCACGATGTTGAAAAAGCCCAGCGTGGGATCGTCTATATTGATGAAATCGATAAGATTTCACGAAAATCAGATAATCCCTCCATCACACGTGATGTTTCCGGAGAAGGCGTTCAGCAGGCGTTACTTAAGTTAATTGAGGGTACAACTGCCTTGGTGCCTCCACAAGGAGGACGTAAACATCCCAATCAGGAATTTGTTCAAATTGACACTACTAATATTCTGTTTATTTGTGGCGGAGCATTTGATGGAATTGAAAAGATTATACAAAGGCGTTCGGACAAGGGTGGAATTGGTTTTAGGGCAAATATAAGCCAGCAGGATGATCGAAAGGTACTTAGTACCGTTTTAAAGGGCATTGAGCCGGAAGATCTAATCAAGTTTGGATTAATTCCTGAATTTGTTGGGCGGCTGCCAGTAATCGCCACCCTGAGTGAGTTGGACGAACCAGCGTTAATTCAGATTCTGGTTGAACCCAAGAATGCATTGGTTAAGCAGTATTGCAAGTTATTTGATATGGAAGGCGGAGTGGTGCTGGAGTTTCGTGAGCAGGCCTTGACGGCAATCGCCAAGAAAGCATTGGCACGTAAAGCTGGTGCGCGAGGTTTGCGTTCTATCTTGGAGGAGGTTTTGCTGGACATTATGTACGATTTGCCTTCCATAAAGAACGTGGCAAAGGTCGTAATAGACAGTAACTCAGTAAATGATGATATACAACCCATCATAATTTATGCCGAGAACGCAAAAGTAGCGAGAAGCTCGAAGCAGGCGTAGATTCAAAAGCGGTAATATTGGTTGGGAATAGTCTTGTTTTTTGATAATCGGGTGCCATAACTTTGCTTGGGTTGCATTGCATCTAGTCCTATTTCCTTTAAGGGTGAGAAAATGACGGAAAATATTATTGATTTGGAGTTAAACGATCCTGATTTGCCGCTATTGCCATTACGCGACGTAGTTGTTTTTCCGCATATGGTCATTCCGTTGTTCGTGGGGCGGCCAAAGTCCATCAAAGCACTCGAAGCAGCTACCGAGACCGGTAAAAATATTTTATTGGTTGCACAAAAATCTGCTGCAACGGATGATCCTGCAGCTAACGAGGTATATCAGGTTTGTACGGTCTCAAGTATCCTGCAAATGCTTAAACTGCCTGATGGCACAGTGAAAGTTTTGGTGGAGGGGTCCTATCGCGCAAGGATCAAGGAATTTAGTGATGACGGTAATTTTTCTTCCGGTAAAGTAGAAAAAGTTCCAATGGATGACGCTGATGATCCAAAAACAGAAGCGTTGCGGCGTGCACTTTTTTCGCAGTTTGATCAGTACGTAAAGCTGAATAAAAAGATTCCTTCGGAAATTCTTTCTTCCTTGTCCGGAATAGATGAGGGAGGGCGCCTGGCTGACACCGTGGCAGCTTATTTGCCACTAAGACTGGAGCAGAAACAGGAGATCCTGGAAATTTTTGATACGCGGTTGCGTTTGGAGCGCCTGCTTGGTTTGCTGGAAGCAGAGTTGGACATTCTGCAGGTGGAGAAACGGATTCGTGGCAGGGTGAAGCGGCAAATGGAAAAAAGTCAGCGTGACTATTATCTGAATGAGCAAGTCAAGGCTATTCAGAAAGAGCTGGGTGAGGGTGAGGACGGCGCAGATCTCGAAGAGATGGAAAGAAAAATAAAGGGAGCTTCCTTGACCAAGGAGGCGTTGGCAAAGGCCGAATCTGAATTGAAAAAACTTCGCCTCATGTCTCCGATGTCCGCAGAAGCAACAGTTGTCAGAAATTACATCGACACGCTGGTTTCACTGCCGTGGAAACAGAAATCCAAGATTTCTAAAGATTTAAAAATAGCAGAGGCAATATTAGACGAAGATCACTACGGTCTGGAAAAAGTCAAGGAGCGTATTGTCGAGTATCTGGCAGTGCAGCAGCGGGTTGCAAAATCAAAAGCCCCGATTCTGTGCCTGGTTGGGCCGCCTGGGGTGGGGAAAACTTCATTAGGACGTTCCATCGCACGAGCAACCAATCGTAAGTTTGTACGCATGTCATTGGGTGGGGTGCGCGATGAGGCTGAGATTCGAGGACATCGCCGTACCTATATTGGTTCTATGCCTGGTAAGATTTTGCAAAGTATGACAAAAGTCGCCGTCAAGAATCCACTATTTCTACTTGATGAAGTTGACAAAATGGGAATGGATTTTCGTGGTGATCCTGCTTCAGCCCTGCTGGAAGTGCTGGATCCAGAGCAAAACAATACATTTGTCGATCATTATATCGAAGTAGAATATGATTTATCCGATGTGATGTTTGTTGCAACGGCCAATACATTGAATATTCCTTCTGCACTGCTCGATCGTATGGAAGTCATTCGCCTGTCAGGATATACCGAAGACGAGAAACTTAATATCGCTAAGCGTTACCTATTATCCAAGCAGATGAAAGGTCACGGATTGGCTGAAGCTGATTTTGTGATTTCCGAGTCGGCTTTGCAGGATATCGTCCGCTATTACACGCGAGAGGCCGGGGTGCGTTCCATGGAAAGAGAAATTTCCAAAATTTGCCGTAAGGTGGTTAAAGCGCTGCTGAGTAAAGAAAGAAAGGGAAAAATTACGGTTAATTCCCGTAACCTTGATAAATATCTTGGTGTGCGACGTTATACCTATGGCATGGCTGAAGAGAAGAACCAGGTTGGCCAGGTGACGGGGTTGGCCTGGACGGAAGTGGGTGGCGAATTGCTTACTATTGAAGCAGTTGTTTTGCCGGGGAAAGGAAAAACCATCACAACGGGCAAATTGGGTGAAGTGATGCAGGAGTCGGTGCAAGCGGCCTTGTCAGTTGTGCGCAGTCGTTGCGCCTTATTGGGGATAGCAGAAGATTTTTATTTGAAGAATGACATTCATATACACTTGCCGGAAGGTGCGACACCAAAAGATGGTCCCAGTGCGGGTATCGGTATTTGTCTGGCAATGGTTTCAGCGTTAACTGGCATACCGGTTCGCGGATCAGTTGCTATGACTGGCGAAATTACGCTGAGGGGAGAAGTATTGCCAATAGGCGGGCTTAAGGAAAAATTGCTTGCTGCTCATCGTGGAGGAATCAGCACGGTATTGATTCCCGTAGAAAATGTTAAGGATCTGAATGAGATTCCAGCTAACATAAAAAGCAAGCTTGATATTAAGCCCGTGAAGTGGATAGATCAGGTGCTGGAACTCGCTCTTGAGCGTAAGCCGGAAGTGTTGCCACCCGAGGTGACCAGTCCGGTTTTGCCTGTAGCCGCCCCGGTAAAGAGAACCGGGCGATCATCCACCATTAAGCATTGATCGGCGAATAGTAAAATTATTGCCTGCTTGGTAGAATCGTACTGCTCGGCTGATGACAAAATAAGCCACTTACTGATCGTTAGTTAGTAAGTGGCTAAATTTTTTAACTAATAATATGACAGGATTATTAATGACTACTGATAGCTACCGTCCAGAAAAAAATATTTCCACATTCTATCCTCCACAGCGTACTCTAATGGGGCCTGGTCCTTCCGATACGCATCCGCGAGTTCTGACTGCATTGGCACGACCTACGCTTGGTCATCTTGACCCTGTTTTTACCGAGATGATGGAAGAATTGAAAGGCTTGCTTCGATATGCTTTTCAGACTTCCAACTTGCTGACTTTCCCGGTATCAGGCCCTGGTTCAGTTGGTATGGAAATGTGCTTTGTTAACATGATTGTTCCGGGTGACAAAGTAATAGTCTGTCGAAACGGAGTTTTTGGTGGGCGAATGATAGAAAATGTTGAGCGTAGCGGCGGAACCGCACTGATCATAGACGACAAATGGGGCGAACCGGTTGATCCACAAAAAGTGGAGGATTGTCTCAAGAAAAACCCGGATGTCAAGATTCTGGCGTTTGTCCATGCGGAAACCTCTACTGGTGTGCAGTCAGATGCCAAAACGCTGGGAGAGCTTGCTAAAAAATATGGTTGCTACACGATTATGGATACGGTGACTTCGCTCGGTGGAACCCCTATTTACATGGATGAATGGGGAATAGATGCCATTTACTCTGGTAGCCAGAAATGCTTGTCCTGCCCACCAGGATTATCACCAGTCAGTTTTTCGGAGCGTGTGGCTGACTTGGTTAAGAAACGCACTGAAAAAGTGCATAGTTGGTTTATGGATATCAATCTGCTGCTGGGTTACTGGGGTGCTTCCCGTACTTATCATCACACGGCACCAACCAATTCACTTTATGGGCTTCATGAGGCTCTGGTTATGCTGCAAGAAGAAGGACTTGAGCATTCCTGGGCGCGGCATCAGCATAATCATGAAGCTCTAAAAGCTGGTTTGAAAACAATGGGTATTGAATATGTCGTTGCTGAACCCTATCGCTTGCCGCAATTAAATTCAGTGTATATACCATCTGGCGTAGATGACAAGGAGGTTCGTCGCCGCTTGCTGGCCAATTATGATCTCGAGATCGGTGCTGGTCTGGGCGATTTTGCCGGTAAAATTTGGCGCTTTGGTTTGATGGGTAACTCCAGTCGGGTTGAAAAGATACTATTTTGTCTCGATGCACTTGAGAGTACGTTAGCAGATATGGGTGGCATCAAGGTAGAGAAGGGAGCCGCTGCAAGCGCCGCACACTTGTATTATGCCGCTAATCCGATGTCAGTGTAGTCGATCAAACATTCGTTAACTAGTTTGGCATAACCGGTCAGTAAATTTTTCTTGATTTATTAAATTTACTGGCCAGTTTGTTATTAGGCCAATAAATATCACTGTCTGGAATTCAAATTGAAACGCATCGTATTAAAACCATCGCGGTGTGATCGGGTTGCAGCGCATCCGGGCGATGTCGGTGATTAATCGCTTATGGGTTTCAATTGCTGTGTAGAATGCAGATCCCTGATCTAGTTCTTTGTCATGAATGGTGACTGAGGTTTTCCCGCGCGCAGATGAATGATAATCTGGTTGCAGCCTCTCTGATTGCATTTGGTTTATCCTGTGTGCTGTCATGGCTATTGGTGAGAGAGAAAATATTCAAGGTATTGGATTATCCAAATACACGATCAATGCATGCTTTTCCAGTCCCACGCACGGGCGGGGTTGCGATCGTCATCTCGATACTAAGTTCATGGCTGATTATTCCTTCAGTACCGTTGTTACTGTGGGCCGGTGTGGCTTTAATGGCACTTATTTCCTTTATCGATGATATTCGGCCGCTTCCGGTGTGGTTTAGGCTGGTATTTCATAGCATGATTGCCTGGATGTATGTTGCATCACTACTATACCTGCCGTATGGAGGGTTCTTGACCTTTATTGTTGGCTTGGCTTTAATTTGGATGATCAATCTGTTTAATTTCATGGATGGATCGGATGGTCTGGCTGCCGGTATGGCGTTAATCGGGTTTGGCGCTTACGGTCTGGGTGCGCTACAGATGGCTGATGAGATATTTGCAGCGGTTAATTTTTGTATTGCGGGTTCCACAGCGGCATTTTTGCTGTTTAATTTTCACCCTGCCCGTATATTTATGGGTGATGTGGGTTCGATTCCTCTGGGGTTTCTTGTCGGAGCATTGGGAGTATACGGCTGGTTAAATGGTCTCTGGTTGCCATGGTTTCCTCTACTGATTTTTTCTCCTTTTATTGTTGATGCGTCGGCTACGCTGATTAAACGATTATGTAAGGGTGAGCGTATCTGGCATGCTCACCGGGATCATTATTACCAGAGATTGGTGCTAAGTAGCGGGTGGGGACATCGAAATACTGCCTTGTTTGCGTATGGACTTATGTTCACAGCAAGTGCTATTGCGTTGAGTGTGATATCCCAGGATTGGGAAAGGCAAGGGATGATAGTGGTCACCGTATATGGCGCGTATCTGGTTGCAATGCTGGTGTATGACTATCGTCAGCCAGTAAATTCCTAGTGTAAATAGAATGATTATCATCAAAGCTGGATGGCGGAGAATTATCGCAGCAGTCCATGATTTTCTGGCGGTTATTGTTGCCTGGTGGCTAGCGTATCAGTTCCGATATGATTTTCAGGTTTCAGTCGAACATCAAGTGGTGCTTTGGAATTCGTTACTGTGGGTGCTACCAGTTCAAGCAGGAATTTTTTTTCTCTTCAAGCTATACCGAGGGCTGTGGCGCTACGCAAGCCTGAATGATCTCAAGCAGATATTTTTTTCGGTCACGTTAGGTGCTATAGCAGCGGCAGCAATCATCCTGCCGTTTGGATCGCAGAATACGGCGCCACCCTCCGTATTGATGCTGGCGCCGATGTTGCTGCTATTGATCATGGGCGGAAGCCGTTTTACTTACCGCGCATGGAAAGAGCAGCGTAAGCAAAACTTAAAAAATATTCAGCGCCAATCAACCATTGTACTGGGTACAGGTGATGCTGCAGCTAACCTGATCAAGGAACTGGAACAAAGTCGTGATTGGCAAGTGGTTGGTTTGTTGACAGAGAAGACGAGCAAACTGGGCGCGCATTTGCATGGTATAAAAGTGCTGGGGATGATTGATGAGCTGCCAGAGTGGGTTGAAAAATTTAATATCAGCCACGTCATTATTGCGATGCCATCTGCATCCCAGGCGTTGCGCCGTAGTGCGATCGAAATTTGTGCGAGTATCAACATCAAGCCGATGATTGTTCCCTCCTACATCGATATGGTTAGTAACAAAATGACAGTTTCTCCTATTCGGAACATTGATCTTGGTGATTTGCTGGGACGTGAACCTGTATTGCTTGATACTAAGGGACTGCATGAGCTTTTAACGGGGAAAGTCATTCTGGTGACTGGTGCCGGTGGGTCGATTGGCGCGGAGCTTTGCCGCCAAATTCTAACCTTCAAACCCAAGTTATTGATTTCGCTGGAACTCAATGAATACGCTTTGTATGGTATTAAGGAAACGTTTAGAGCCGAATTTCCAGAGATCCCAGCCATTTTTCTTATTGGTGATGTTAAGGATTCAGCACGACTGGATCAGATCTTCAAGAAATATCAGCCCGGTGTGGTTTTTCATGCTGCTGCTTACAAGCACGTGCCCCTCATGGAGCAGGATAATGCCTGGCAGGCGGTACAGAATAATGTTGTGGGTACCCATGTACTGGCAAGCACTGCCATCCGTCATCATGTGGATAAGTTCGTATTTATATCGACCGACAAGGCTGTTAATCCAACTAACATCATGGGAGCAAGCAAACGGTTGGGTGAAATGATTTGCCAGGCATTACAGCAGTCTGCCAGAAAGATTCAACAGCAAGACCAGAGACGCACACAATTTGTCATTGTGCGTTTTGGTAATGTGCTTGGCAGTACAGGAAGCGTGATTCCTAAATTCAAGGAGCAAATTGCGCGTGGCGGTCCGGTAACGGTGACACATCCAGAAATCAGCCGATATTTTATGTCGCTGCAGGAAGCCTCACAACTGGTTCTTCAGGCCGGTGCCATGCAGGGATCGGAGCAAGGGGGGGATATTTTTATCATGGATATGGGTGAGCCGGTCAAAATTATTGATTTGGCTAAGGACATGATCCGTATGTCCGGTTTGCATGAGGATGATATCAAAGTGGTCTTTACCGGTTTGCGTCCGGGTGAGAAACTTCACGAAGAGTTGGCTGGAGAAAATGAAAGCACATTACCCACACCACATAAAAAATTACGCATCACGCAATCTCTTCTCGTCGATGAGCAATGGCTTCATAAGCTGGTTGCGTGGTTTAACGAACAATCCGCATTAACAGATGAGGCGACCAAACGGGTGCTGATGGAATGGGTGCCGGAATATCAATGTCAACCAACAATTCATCGGGCAGAATCGCAGTCTAGTACGCTGACAACCGGTCAATCTGGCACTGCATAATTATCGTTATACAAATTTTGTTTTTACTGATGTGGTTTGCCTGTCAAATTAGTGCGTTGTTCCTCAAAGGTGGTCTCCCCCTGGCCAGCACCCTATTACCCCAACATTCAGGTTGATATGCCCATAGTTAGATTGGCGACTGAGTCACTAAGTGTAGAGATTTGTCCGGAAGCGCTCCATTTTGTAGATACGGCAAGTTTGATCGATCAGCCACTGTCCTGGATTGGACAGGAACGTGCGAGACAAGCAGCGTATTTTGGGCTGAATATGCAACAACCAGACTACAACCTGTTTGTGTTGGGTGCCGCTGGCAGTGGCCGCTCATCCTTATTAAAACAGGCCATGACTGAAGTGGCAGTCAACATGCCGGTTCCACCCGATCTGTGCTTCATACATAATTTTGACACACCGGAACGCCCTCTGGCTATTCGTCTGCCTGCAGGACAGGGAAGCGTGTTGCAGCAGATGCTTGGTCATTTCACCAGCGATTTTTGCCGAGAAATACCTGAATATTTGAATGGGGAAACAACCAGGCGAGAAAGTGAAAGGATCAATCAAAAATTCAGACAGAAAGAGACAGCAGCTTACGCACAATTATGTGCATTTGCTGAAAAGCGGGATTTTGTGGTTCAAAGCGAATCAGGTCATCTGGTTCTGACATTATTGGATAAACGTTCCCGGAAATTACTGGGCGAAGATGAGATGTTGCAGCTTCCGGCGATGGAAAGGGCTGCTATCGAACAGAATGAGGCGGCATTGTACGAAGAAATGGCTCGCTATCTTGAGAAAAGGCGTTCCCTGGAACACAAACGCGAAGAAGCACTGATTACTTTGCGGCAATCAAAAATCCAGCCGATACTGAGACAAAGATTGATGGCTGTGCTTGATAGTCTGCATTCGTCATTTTCTGATCGTACCAAGGTTGAGCAATTCTTAAACAACGTCATAAAAAATATACTCGAGAACCTCGCCATATTCTCATCTTCTGAAAACGAGAATGAAAAATCTACCGCAGAGTTAAA
Source organism: Nitrosomonas sp. (assembly GCA_016703745.1). Taxonomy (NCBI): domain Bacteria; kingdom Pseudomonadati; phylum Pseudomonadota; class Betaproteobacteria; order Nitrosomonadales; family Nitrosomonadaceae; genus Nitrosomonas; species Nitrosomonas sp. The sequence continues at coordinate 1,925,938 of JADJBK010000006.1, forward strand.
AACAATATTTGCTAATTATCAGATCAATCTGGCAGTAGATAATCGCCATTTGTGCGGCGCCCCCGTGTTGATTGAAGAGCATCCCTCATTTAAATCATTAATGGGTAATATTGAGCATCGTGCAGTTGAAGGAGTGCTGGTTTCCAATTTCACTGGCATTCGTGCAGGCAGCTTGCTAAAAGCACATGAGGGCTTTTTGATGCTGCACCTTGATGATTTGCTTGCCAATGAATTGCTATGGGAAAAAATAAGCACTTTGTTGCGCAGTCATTTACTACAGATTGAAGCGCCATCGGTAACGACTACGGGCATGCCAATGGTTTCGGTCGAGCCGGAAATGGTAACTGTGCAGGTAAAAATAGTGCTGATTGGGTCTCGCGAACAATATTATGCCATGCAGGAGGAAGATCCCGAGCTCGCCAGGCATTTCCGAGTGAAGGTTGATTTTGCCGCCTCGTTTACGGCGAATCTGCAAACTTATCATGCCCTGTCTATTTTTATTGCTTCGCTTTGTCAGGAATCCAGGATGCCACATTTTTCTGCAGCTGCCGTTGTCAATGTGCTGACAAACTGTCACCGTGAAGCTGAAGATCAAAAACGGCTGACAGCGAATTTCAGCCGGACCGAAACATTGGTTATGGAAAGTGCAGCACAGTGCGTGGCGCGTGGCGGCGACCTGGTTGAAGCAGCAGATGTCTCGTCTGCTTTGCAGACACGTTTTTTGCGGCACAATTACCCGCTGGAATGCGCGCTGGAGGCGATAGTTGATGGTGATGTGGTTATTGATGTGTCAGGCGAGACCGTTGGCCAGATAAATGGCTTGAGTCTGGTCGAAATGGGGGATCTGATGTTTGGACTGCCCATGCGTATCACTGCGCATACTTTTGCTGGTGAGGAAGGTTTGCTCAATATCGAACGCGAAGTTGGGTTATCTGGTCCGATTCATGATAAAGGTGTATTTATCCTGCAGAATTTGTTTTGCGCGCTGTTTCATCATAACGCACCACTCGCATTCAATGCTTCCATTGTGTTTGAGCAGCAGTATTATGGTATCGAGGGCGACTCTGCTTCTTGTGCAGAACTGTATGTTCTACTATCGGCATTGTCTGGATTACCCCTCAGGCAGGGTATTGCGGTAACTGGCGCCGTTAATCAGTTTGGCGAAATTTTGCCAGTAGGAGGAATTAATGAAAAAATCGAAGGTTTCTATCGTGTTTGTGCTGCTGTCGGCCTCGATGGTAAACAGGGAGTATTGATTCCCGAACGTAATCGCCGACATTTGATACTGGCCAGAGAGGTAATCGATGCTGTTCAGGAGGGCGAGTTTCATATTTACAGCGCCGAGCAGATGAGTGATGGACTGGAAATGTTGACTGGCGTGCCTTCTGGTCTCATAAGCGATATGCCATTAAGTGAAATGCTGGTTTATGAGGCACATACCGTACTCGGTCAGGCACAAAGAACATTGCGTAATTTCCGTGCAGCCTGTCAGCTGCCAACCCATGCAAAAACAAAAAGTAAGCTAATACATGAGCGCGCAGGTAAATAATTATTCTTGTATTTGAACCATGTTTGTACCGGGAATCTCAAACAAAAGCCTTTTATGCCCATTTTATAAGGAGAGTTTTTGTCATGCCCAAGTATGCCTGTTTTTTAGCAGCCTTGATGCTAATCTTTTTTTCAGAAGGGATTCTTGCGTGTCAGAGTACCCTTCTCAATCACGATTTCAGGAAACTCGCATCCACTGATGCAGAAAACCTATGCGATACGCACAGTGGGAAAGTATTGCTGATTGTCAATACCGCTAGTAAATGTGGCTATACACCTCAATATGACGGTCTGGAAAAACTACACGCAAAATACGAGAAAGTGGGGTTTTCAGTATTAGGGTTTCCATCTAACGATTTTATGGGGCAGGAGCCAGGTAATGAGCAGGAAATTCAGGAGTTTTGTCGTCTGACTTACGGGGTTAAATTTCCAATGTATGAAAAAACAACCGTCAAGGAAAGTGGTGCGCATCCACTCTTTGAAGCTTTGGCAGACGTTTCTGGAACATACCCAACCTGGAATTTCCACAAATTTTTGATAGGCCGGGATGGAAAGCTGATCGCACAATTCAGTCCCGGTACCCAGCCATCCGATCAGCAGTTGGTTCTGGCCATTGAACAGGCTTTGCAGAGATAGTAGTGCTGCTTGTCGCGCCTTGTTAAAGGAGGGAGTTGATCTCGAGAATGTCTTCTTCATCCAGATTTCCGGCTTCCGCCTGAAGCCGTAGTTTGGCCATCAGATAGTTATAGTAGGATTGAGCAAGGTCTCTGCGGGCGGAGAAATATTGCTGCTGTGCATTGAGAACATCCACCTCGGTTCGGACACCGACTTCCTGGCCAAGTAATGTTGAATCCAGTTGACTGCGGCTGGAAATCAGCGCTTGCCGTAGTGCTCTTACCTGCGCGATACCATTGGTGACGTTCAAATATTGCTGGCGCACCTGCAAAGCAGTCATGCGTCGAACATTTTCCAGATCATTTCGGGTTTTGTCACGATTGGCGACTGCTTCTCTGACCTTGGACTGTACTGATAAACCGGCAAAAATGGGAACATTCAATTGCAGTCCAATCGATTTGGTGGTGAGATCAATGCCGCGCCCGGTAAATGCGCCACCTATGCCTTGTTGATTACTGTACTGTGCGACCAGATCAAGCGACGGATAATGCCCCGCCTTGTTGCGTCTAATTTCCTGTTCGGAAAGTTCAAATGCAATCTGCTGTATTTTCAGAGAGAAATTATTTTCCTGTGAGACTTGTACCCAGTCTTCCATTTCTCCCTCAGGCAGCAATAGCGGATCGGCAATAATTTTTTCCACACTGGTATTCTGTAAGTCATGCGGAAAACGATTGATCAGACTTTGCAAGGTCCGTCGCGCAATTTCCAGCGCATTTCTGGCAGCAATTTCCTGCGACAGAACTAAATCGAAGCGGGCTTGCGCTTCATGGGTATCTACAATCGTGGATACCCCCACTTCAAAATTACGCTTGGCTTGTTCTAGCTGCTCATTAATTGCTTTTTTCTGCGTTTCAGCCACATCGAGATTGATCTGCGCCATCATCACATCAAAATAATTTTGTGCTGTCCGCAGGATTAGATCCTGGGCGGATAGTACAAATTGCGCATCTGCCTGGCTGACCTGGTTCTTGGCCTGCTCATAGACAATGAAATTCTCGATACGAATGAGGGGCTGCGTGGCACTTAGCACAATGCCGCGATTTTTGATCAGCCGTTCCGGACCAAAATCGGTATCGACGTATTGGTTCAGACCTGTGCCAGTGAAGTTGACAACCGGTAACAATCCGGCCCTGCCCTGCGGAAGACGTTCCTGCGCTGCGACAAAAGCGGCACGCGCCGCAGCATATTGAGCATCATGTTCTCGTGCCTCGTGATAAATCTGTAAAAGATCGGCCGACTGTACCTGGGTGACAGAAATCATGCACACAAACAGCAAGAAAGAAAAATAGGCATGGCTTTTCATGATCAAACCGACGCACCCCGTTTGTTATGAGTTCAAAAGAACTGAACTATCAGTAGTTCAGTGTACGATGCGCAACAACTGCTTTCACGCAATACTGGATGACGCCAGGTTTTGTGGTTAAAAGTGGAATTGCTCGGCTTGTATGGCATTCTTCAGAGGAGCGGTGCAGGTTTCAAACAGGAGTTTTGAGTGAAATTGGTTTGGCGTAGTACAGGTTATCAATGTCGCTTCCATGATGGGTTCTTCCCCGACAACGGCAAACAATCGCCCACCCGGCGATAGGTCTTTCTTGAACGTGTCTGGCAGGACGGGGGTCGAAGCAGTTAATATGATTACGTCGTAGGGGGCATGTCGCGACCAGCCGTTTGCCCCATCTCCCTGTTCCAAGGTTACATTTTGGATGTCATGCACCTGCAGGTTAATTTTTGCTGCAGCCAGTAATGCCGGTTCAATTTCAACGCTATACACATGCGAGCCGAGCTGCGCCAATAATGCCGTCATATACCCGGTACCGGCGCCGATTACTAGAATGTTATCGGATTTCTTGATATGTAATTCCTGTATGATACGCGCTTCCATCTTGGGGGTCAGCATTACGGCACCATGTTCCAGCGGAATTTCCATGTCCACGAAGGACATGGAACGATAGGCAGCAGGAACATATTCCTCACGTTTGGTTTTGTATAACAAATCAAGCACTTTTTGATCGAGTACATCCCAAGTTCGAATTTGTTGTTCGACCATGTTGAAACGGGTTTGTTCGAGATTGATCATGGGTTTCATCAATTTTTGTCGGTAAAAAGAATCAAGCTTGCAATTATTCCATAATTCCATTAGCTTGACAGCTTGGCTAGGGGTCCACATTTCAGCATTTTTGACATGGTGGTGAGAAAGTCCCTTAATACCTGATGCGGATAATGCCGCCGGAGGGAAGCCTGGAAAAAATTTCCAGCTCCCTGCGGCCTCTCTAGGAGCATAACATGAAAACCAATCTTTCCAGTCTGGATCATTTTACTAATGAAAGCGCGCGCGTAGATACCGCTGCTATCCAGTCATTACCAAATTCACGCAAGGTCTACATACAGGGATCCCGTCCCGATATTCAGGTGCCGATGCGTGAGATTAGTCAATCGGATACCTCAACCAGTCAGAGTACGGAAAAAAATCCTCCCATTCATGTTTACGATACATCTGGTCCTTATACCGATCCAGTGGTTGATGTCGATATCCGTCTAGGTTTGGTCGGGATGCGTGAACCATGGATTGAGGCGCGGGGCGATACAGAGGTGCTTGGTGGGCTAACGTCTGATTACAGTCGTGAGCGAATGAATGATGCTAAATTGAATGAGATGCGCTTTAGCCTCAAACGTCCGGCACGATGTGCAAAAACAGGTATGAATGTCACTCAGATGCATTACGCCAGGCGCGGCATCATTACGCCGGAAATGGAGTTTATCGCAATCAGGGAAAATCAGCGGCAAGCATTGGCAGAGTTTGCTGACAATGACTTATTGACAAAACAGCATCCCGGTCAGAATTTTGGTGCTGCTACGCAAAAATGGATTACTCCAGAATTTGTGCGCGATGAAGTGGCACGCGGACGTGCAATCATTCCCGCCAACATTAATCATCCAGAATCAGAGCCTATGATCATTGGTCGCAATTTCCTGGTCAAGATCAACGCCAATATTGGTAATTCCGCATTAGGCTCCAGTATTCAGGATGAAGTGGAAAAAATGACCTGGGCCATTCGCTGGGGAGGGGATACCGTCATGGATCTGTCCACCGGCAAAAATATTCATGAAACACGTGAATGGATCATCCGTAATAGCCCGGTACCGATTGGCACCGTTCCCATCTACCAGGCACTCGAAAAAGTGGACGGCCGTGCCGAGGAACTGACCTGGGAGATCTTTCGTGACACGCTGATCGAGCAGGCTGAACAGGGTGTGGATTACTTTACCATTCATGCCGGCGTACGTTTGGCCTATGTGCCCATGACCGCAAAGCGGATGACGGGAATTGTCTCGCGAGGTGGTTCTATCATGGCGAAATGGTGTCTGGCCCATCACCGCGAAAGTTTCCTATACACTCGCTTTGAGGAAATCTGCGAAATCATGAAAGCCTATGATGTCAGTTTTTCATTAGGTGATGGCTTGCGCCCCGGCTCAATTTACGATGCCAATGATGAGGCACAGTTTGCCGAGCTGAAAACGCTTGGAGAGTTGACCCATGTTGCGTGGAAGCATGACGTGCAAGTCATGATCGAAGGCCCCGGTCATGTGCCGATGCACATGATCAAGGAAAACATGGATTTGCAGCTTCAATATTGCGATGAAGCCCCTTTTTACACGCTGGGGCCGCTCACCACCGATATTGCGCCAGGTTACGATCACATTACTTCCGCCATCGGTGCCGCGATGATCGGCTGGTATGGCACGGCGATGTTGTGTTATGTCACGCCCAAGGAACATCTCGGACTGCCTGACAAGGATGATGTCAAGGAAGGGATTATTACTTACAAAATAGCGGCTCATGTGGCTGATCTGGCCAAAGGACACCCCGGTGCGCAGATTCGTGACAATGCCTTATCCAAGGCACGTTTTGAATTTCGCTGGAATGATCAATTCAATCTGGGGCTGGATCCTGACAAAGCACGAGAGTTTCATGATGAAACCCTGCCACAGGAAGGCGCTAAAGTTGCCCATTTTTGTTCTATGTGTGGGCCTAATTTCTGCTCGATGAAAATCACGCAGGATGTTCGCGATTATGCCGCACGGCAAGGGCTTTCCGAAGCCGAGGCATTGGAAGATGGCATGGCCAGAAAAGCAAGCGAATTCGTAGAAAAAGGTGGGGAAATCTACAACAAGCTCTGATGTTTCCCCTCACATTTACCTGCTTAACTGAAAGAGAATCCGATTACCTATGGATTGGCTGATACTACTTAAAGCGTTTTTGCTGGGTGTTGTCGAGGGATTGACCGAATTCCTGCCAATCTCCTCCACAGGCCACCTGATTCTGGTGGGTGATCTGCTGGATTTCAATGATGACAAGGCTAAGGTATTCACCGTCTCCATTCAGCTGGGTGCGATTCTGGCGGTTTGCTGGGAATATCGCAAACGGCTGGTCGGGGTGATGAAAGGGCTGGGCAGCAAGCAAGCCAATCGATTCATAATCAACCTGCTCATTGCTTTTCTACCTGCAGCGATACTGGGATTACTGTTTATCAAGACGATCAAATACTACCTGTTTCACCCCCTCCCCGTAGCAGTCGCGCTGATCGTCGGCGGCATCGTGATCCTGTGGGCAGAACGTCGTGAGCATGTGATCGATGTCGAAAGCGTGGATGATATGGACTGGAAACACGCGCTTAAGGTCGGCTGTGCTCAGTGTCTGGCGTTGATTCCCGGCACCTCCCGTTCCGGAGCGACCATCATCGGCGGCTTGCTATTCGGCCTGTCGCGAAAGACCGCTGCCGAATTTTCATTCTTCCTGGCGATTCCGATCATGTTCGCGGCTACTTTTTACGATCTTTATCGTCATCAGGAATTTGTGCATCTTGATGATCTGGCTATGTTCATGGTGGGAGCATTAGCCGCGTTTATCAGCGCATTGATCGCCATTCGTGGACTGATGCGCTACATTAGCAATCACGATTTTACTTTGTTCGCCTGGTATCGGATCGGCTTTGGACTGTTGATCCTGCTGACTGCCTATACCGGCATCATCAACTGGTCGGAATGATCAGATAAACGAATCAGCTCTGCATCCACGGTAAACCGGCGGCTTTCCAGCCAGTTTGCTGGCCGCGATGGCCGGTTTCATCCTTGTCACCCTCAAAGCCTTCCAGTACGTTATAGCAATTAATAAAACCATTCTGCTGCATAAGAGTGGCGGCATGATCAGAGCGACCGCCGCTGCGGCAAATAAACAGCAATATCGCATCATCTGCTACTTGCTGCGCAAGCTGATCCACAAAATCCGGGTTAGGCTGCATGCTTGGATAAGTGCGCAACGCCACCTCAACCGCACCTGGAATGCGCCCAACCCAGTCCAGCTCCGCCTTGCAGCGCACATCCACCAATTTGGCCTGCTGCGGCATGGCGGTCAACACCACCCGCGCTTCTGCTGGCAACAATGCCCCCTGATAAGGTAAACCCATCTCATCCGCACGTTGCTGCGCGCGGGCTAGAATTTCATCAACTGTTTCCATTTGTTTTATCACCATCCAAAATCGTTAGGTTTGTAATTCATTTTCAGAAATTGCAGTATACCGCCTGTTCAGGTTCAAGCGATCAATCAGTTAAGCATTGAAATCGAAGGCTACATCCAACACGCGCAGCGTCAAATCAGCCAGATCAAACGCCGAGTTATCCAGAGCAAAACAATCCCAACATAGAAAAAGTATTTTCCATCTTTGAGCCGCATACCGAATAGATCAGCAAAGGCAAAGCCGGTGTGCCGGTTGAGCTGGGTGTCAAAGTCGGCATTCTGGAGTGCACGTCAGGAAAATGCATAAAATTCAAGATACCGGCGAACGGCCTGAAGTCTTTTTTAGGCGAAAAAAACACTTGATTGTGAACAATCAGCGATGACTACAGCACAGAAATCAATTTTTCGGACAATATTTCCCAAAAAATCCTGTTAGCAGAAGATTATAAAAGTATTACGTACGATACCGCACAGATCATATTCAATTTTCCGCTTAATCTTTACACCAGAGAGTAGCTTCATGCATAGCGTTCATCTGGATGGAGAGGCGCTCGTCCTTGTGGTGCTTTTCTGAGTATGAATGTCCGTGCTACTGATTTAAATAAAAATTTAAGGAAGAACGATGAGAATAAAAATTGAGAATGAACAAAATAGACTAGCAAAGGTAAGGAAAACCCTTGTACTTGCGATCACTGGTTTGACTATTGTTATTGGTTTGGCAGGTTGCCAAAAAGAAGGCCCTGCTGAGACAGCAGGGAAAAAACTGGATCGTTCGATTGAAAAAGCTGAAAAGAAAATTGAGCAAACAGCAGAGCAAGCAGAAAAGAAACTCGATGACGCAAAAAAATCGATTAGCGATAAATCTGAAACAACCGATCAATACATCGATGATTCAGTCATTACGATGCGTGTTAAAAAAGCCTTTCTTAGTGATTCTTTGCTCAAGGCGTTTCAAATTAAGGTGACGACCGAGAATGGTGTCGTTTACCTGAGCGGTACACTTGATTCTCAGCAAAGTATCGACAAGGCAATCGAAGTGGCAACAAACCAGGAGCATGTGAAATCTGTACAGAATGATCTGTTTCTGAATGCCAATGCATCGAGTAAAGAATAATGCTTTATCTGCGATCTGCCGCAGCATTGTCAGCTATGCTGTTTGCTGCGCAGGCAGTGTATGCCGCAATACCGGACGATACTTACATTGCCGGTTATGCGACCGGCGTGTTGAAGCATACATTGATGCTGGATATTCCATCATTGACCGTGCAGAATGGTGTCATAACCTTCCCTGCAGGCAGTTTAGGCAACGCTGATCGAGAAAAAGTGGTGCAGATGTTGTCGCAAATTCCTGGTGTTAATGGGGTCAGAGTATCAGAAGTCACATACCAGCCATCGATGGCTAATGCGCCTTCGCAGCAGCCGGTCAAGCAAATCTCCGAGAAACCGGTGGCGGTGGCTAATGCTACGCTGTTACCCACCGGACTTCTACCTGCTGGCCATCTATTCAAACCGCTATTAGCGGATCCGCGTTGGGCACATTTCTCGGCCGCTTACCGAAATTTCCAGAACGATAATTTTGATGGCAGAAATATCGCTTCCGTGAGTTTCGGTGAAACGATACCGATTTACCGCAGGAATTTGGGGCAGTCTATCGCACAGTGGGAAGTCGGACTGCAAGGTGGCGTCTTTAGCGACTTCAATCTGGGTGCGTCATCTTCGGATTTAGTCAATTCCGATTTTATTGCATCGATATATTCAAGTATCCGAGCAAAACAATTCTCAGCCTTTGGCCGCATTTATCATCAAAGCTCACATCTGGGTGACGAATTTTTGCTGCGCAAAGCGGGCTCTGCATTTGAGCGAGTTAATCTCAGCTATGAAGGTGTGGATCTGAGATTGTCTTATGAATTTCCTTATGGTGTGCGCTTGTATGGTGGCGGAGGAGGATTATTTCATAAAGAGCCTTCGGCACTCAAAGTATGGATGGTGCAGTATGGCGCTGAGTTTCGAAGCCCGTGGCGCATCGGATCCGCACCCGTGCGGCCAATCCTAGCGGCCGACTTCAAGAATTTTCAAGAAAATAACTGGAGTACGGACATATCGGCCAGAGCGGGGATTGAGTTTGAAAATTTGCAGGTGCTTGGCCGGAAACTTCAGTTACTTTTCGAGTATTTTGATGGACACTCTTCGAGCGGGCAGTTTTTTAAAAACAAAGTGGAATATATCGGAGTCGGAGCCCACTACCACTTCTAGTGCAGAATGGTATAGGAAGTTCAGGTTTTTCTGAGAATTACGCCACAATGTACCGGGGCGGTAGCGCATTATCCGTAAGATTCGTCGTAAAAATATTATTAAATAGTGACCTACCAAGGAGAAATAAAAATGCTTGAAACGATCGCGCTCATCTTGAGAGTATCCCGAATTTTGTGTAAACGATATTTGGTTAATGGGTGGACGTGCGCTTTTCGAACATGGGTGGTGTACATACCCGCATTTAGCCAGGCGGCACAACACGAAGCACAACTGATTAATTTACAAAGCCAATGTTGTTTACAGTGAAAAATTCACACACCCGATGATTGATCGTCGAATGCCCGGTTTTTCCAGAGACCGTCAGTGTTGAATCAAGCCGTACAGCCGATTCTCTCCACTGGATACGCTTGTGATTGATTTGGTGAGTGAAAAAATAGATACTCATTGTCATCAGACAAATATCAGGAATGAAGTATACGGTCGAATTCCTTTTTAACCACCTGATAGCATTCACAAACTCGTTCCTCCAGCCCTTTTCGGTCCAGTACGATGATATGGCCCCGGCTGTACTGAATCAGACCTGCCTGTTGTAATTTTCCGGCCGCTTCAGTGACGCCCTCACGGCGTACGCCTAACATGTTGGCAATTAATTCCTGCGTCATGGCCAGCTCATTTGACGGAAGCCGGTCGAGGCTGAGCAGCAGCCAGCGGCAGAGCTGTTGATCGACTGAATGGTGCCGGTTGCACACTGCGGTTTGGGACATCTGAGTAATGAGTGCTTGTGTGTAAGTTCAGCAATTTATGAAGTAGCGCGCCATGGCGGTTAAATTCTTGCATGAATAGCTGCTGCCGTATTCGGTAGCAATATCCTGCGCTCTGCACTACGGCACGATTCGGCATGGTTTGCCCGCCCATGAAAAGAGCGATGCCGACGACCCCCTCAAAGCCAACCACGGCAATTTCCGCTGAGGCGCCATTTTCCATCACATAAAGCAGCGATATGATGCAATCCATGGGGAAATAAACGTACAGGAGTTTTTCTCCAGATTCGTACAATACTTCACCCAAAGGCATCTCGACCAGTTCAAGATGAGGAAAAATACGCTGGTATTCCGTATCCGGTAACGCAGTGAGGAGGTGATTTTTTTTAGGGCTGTAGTGCGTATCTATCACGTAACACCTTCAATTGATATCAACAATATATAAAAACTATATGCCTTGAGCTTTATGGCATATGCTTGATCAACACAGTAACCTGGTCAAGCAAAACCGACACCTCAGTTAAGCAACTTTCATTGATTTTGCTGCTTCTGCTTCATAGCGAGTTTGGTAATGCCGCCATTGGCAGCGTTCCTGCTTGAGGCTGCCAAGCTTTCCGCAACGGCATTATCCCAACAATTTCCCGGGCGACTCATGCTGCCAATAAAACCATATGCTTTCAGTAGATTGCGGTATGCTTTGCCGGCATCGAGATTTCCATCTACAAATAGATATCTGTATTGCAAGATTTGATACTTTCGATACTTATTTTTCGTGATTCGCTACCTTACCCTTTGCTTCCTGCTAAAGCTAGTCCCAGTTTTTAAGCCAAAAAGGAGAGATCAGGTGCTGTATGCAATGGTTTAATCTCACTAAAAGCCTCTTGATGTTCCCTTAAGATATTTAATGAGAGTTCTCGGTGCATTTTTGAATATCTGTCTAAATCATTTGAATTACTCAAACCGGGTTCAAGTACCACAAGAAATTCACAGCCACGCGCCCTGGTAAGGGTAGCCACTTTCATCTGAAGTAGACCCAAAAAATTTAACTCTTCAATAATCATCAGAAAACTTGATGGTGTAAAGAAATACTCGTGAAAATCAATATAATCTGTCTCTTTTATTTTGGCTAAAGTATCTGTATACCAACCAATCGGGTTGTTATTAATAAATTTCAAGTCTTCTATTGATCCTTGCCCCCAAGCATACAAATCTTTTTTATGATGAAAAAAATGCTCTTTATAATCAACTGAAACGTGAGAGTGTATGCGATACATAGCTTCCATTGTATGTATAGAGGCGCCTCTTACATGATCACTCAAAATCTTTGCTGTATCAGTTAATGGCTGAAACAGATCAAAACAGTACCTTTTGTCTGGAACCATCAGGATAATTTTTCCATTTTTTGCAAGTGTCTCGCAGATATCATTAAGGAACTGAACAAAGTTAGTTGCATGCTCAACAACATGAGACGCCAATACAAAATCAAATTTTTGACCATCAACCGCTGCGTGGATTGCCCCTCCCTTCCATACGAAATCGACATCTTCGATTAGGCTTATATCTACGTTCATAGCTGAGTATTTGGCACGTAGAATTTCAGTATCAAGGTGATCTAAAATACTTACATTAAATCCCTCTCTACGTGGATATACGGGACCGTAACTCGGACCAATTTCGAGTATTCGTGATTGCTTAGAAACGATACTTTTTGCGTAAGACCGAAAATCCCCTATCTCTTGGTCTTGGCGTTTATCGTCATTTGGTGTTAAATAAAACATCATGAGTTCCTTAAAACACGTTTTTCGGTACTTTTATGGCAATAAGCCCTGGAAGTATTTACTTGTTCCGCACGACGAAATCATCGAAGCAACGCGGTTTACTGACTTTTTGCGCTGGACGGTTATCTATATTCATCGCCATCCGTGCGGCTGAACCGATAAAAAGCGAGCGTTCCCAGAAGACCAGGCAATAGCCCGATTTTTTTGTTGCTGTTCATTACGCGTCGTTCAAGAATATTGATGTGATGTTGGCTGCAGAGCGCTTCAAAATCCCGTAAGGTGCACAAATGAATGTTGGGAGTGTCGTACCATTGATAGGGTAATCCTGGTGTGACTGGCATGTGTCCAGACAATACCTGTAGCCGGTTTCGCCAATAGCCGAAATTAGGAAAGGAGACGATTCCTTCTTTGCCGACCCGCAGCATTTCAAGGATGATTTTTTCAGTATTTTTCATTGCCTGCAATGTTTGCGACAGAATGACGTAGTCAAATGAGTCCGATTCAAAACCGGACAGACCGGATTCAAGGTCGCTTTGAATGACGTTGACACCATTTTTAAAACAGGTCAGAACATTTTCGGCATCAATTTCGACGCCATAGCCATGCACTTTCAGGTTAGTTTGCAGATAGCGTAATAACGTGCCGTCGCCGCAACCGAGGTCAAGTACGCTTGATTGAGGCGCAATCCACGCGGCAATAGCGCCAAAATCTGGCCGGGTTGTCAATGCCTGTCGTGCATTACTGCTTTGAGGGGTGGCGCTGTCAATGGAAGTATTCATGGTTTAAACGATGATGTTGTTCATATAGGCACGTATCAGCTGGTGATAATGCTCTTCCTGCATCAGAAAAGAATCATGCCCGTGGCTTGAGGGGATTTCGGCGTAGCTGACGTTACGTTTGTTGTCGAGCAGCGCCTTGACGATGCTGCGTGATCGTTCTGGTGGAAAGCGCCAGTCGGAGCTGAAGGAGATCACTAGAAAATTTGCCCTGGCGCGGCTAAAAGCCTGTGACAGATTGCCATTGTATAGTGCCGCCGGATCAAAGTAATCGAGTGCCTTGGTCATCAGCAGATAGGTATTGGCATCAAAGCGATTGGCAAATTTGTCACCTTGGTAGCGTAGATACGATTCAATTTCAAATTCGATGTCGTAATTGAATGAGAGCGCCCCATTACGAAGCTCTCGCCCGAATTTGCTGGCCATGGAGTCATCCGATAAATAGGTGATGTGGCCGAGCATACGTGCCAGACGTAGTCCTCTTTTCGGCAGGGTATGATGCGAATAATAATCGCCGCCATGGAAATCAGGGTCGGTTAGTATGGCCTGCCGGGCCACATCGTTGAAAGCGATATTCTGGGCAGTGAGTTTGGCGGCGGCAGCAATTACAATAGCATGATGTACCCGTTCGGGTGCGTCCAGTGCCAGTTGCATGACTGACATACCACCCAGGCTGCCGCCAATCACGGCTGCAAAGCGATCGATACCTAATCTGTTCGCAAAGTGAATGTAAGTCTCCGCCCAGTCATTGGTGGTAACGAGCGGGAAATCTGCACCAAAAGGTTTTTCGGTCTTGGGATTGATGCTGATTGGTCCAGTCGAGCCGTGACAGCCTCCCAGGTTATTGATACCAATCACAAAATACTTATCAGTATCGATGGCTTTGCCTGGGCCGATCATGTTGTTCCACCAGCCGGTATTTCTGGGATCATCCGCATAAACACCGGCAACATGGTGGCTGCCGGATAACGCATGACAAATCAGCACCGCATTGGACTTGGCGGTGTTCAGCCTGCCGTAGGTTTCGTAAGAGAGCGTGTAACTGTCAAGTACCGCGCCACTTTTCAACGCAAGCGGCGTATGGAATTGCATTTGTTCTGGTGCGACGATGCCAATGGATTGCGAATCGTTCATGAAGATATGGGTAGTGCTTGGTTGTGAAAGTTACGAGGCCAACTGGCATTAAATACCAATTTATGCTTGAGTTCAACTATTGAGTTTTTGCAGCAGGCTGTGAATCTTGTCAGATTCAGCTGCTCTGAGAATTTTTTGTGCCAAAGGTATGATATTGGGCAGATGGCTGCCGAGTATTTCGCGTTTTACTGTTAATAGTTGCGCGGGATACATGGAAAACTGCTGTAACCCCATGCCTAGCAGCAAACGCGTATAGCGTGGGTCACCTGCCATTTCTCCGCAGACAGAAACCGGAACACCAGCTTTGGTAGCCAATCGGATTGTGCGCGCCAGCAGCCACAGAATCGCGGGATGTAACGGGTCAAACAGATGCGCAACTGTTTCATCGACGCGGTCGATCGCGAGTGTATATTGAATCAGATCATTGGTGCCAATCGAGATGAAATCCAGTTTTCGCATGAACTGTTCAAGGCATAAGGCAGCCGCCGGTATTTCAATCATGCACCCTATTTGAATATGTTGATCAAACAGTTTTTTTTCATCGCGCAAACTTTGTTTGGCCAATTCAACCATGTGGAGTGTCTGATCAATTTCACGGCTGCTGGAGAGCATGGGAATTAAGATGCGGGTAGAGCCATGTCTGGATGCGCGAAGTATGGCGCGCAGTTGTGTCAGAAACATGGCAGGTTCAGCAAGGCTCATGCGAATGGCACGTAATCCCAGTGCTGGATTGGTGGAGACGCGATGGTTATTATTCAGGTTTTTGTCAGCACCCAGATCAAAAGTACGAATGGTGACTGGCAGGCCGCGCATCCCTTTCACTGCGGCAGAATAAGCAGCATATTGCTCATCCTCATCCGGCAAGTCGTCCCGGGTGAGAAACAAAAACTCACTACGGAACAGCCCTACGCCCATTGCACCGTTTTCCCTGGCTTGATCGACTTCCTGTGGCATTTCGATGTTAGCAAGTAATTCAACCTGAGTGCCGTCAAGCGTGGCAGCATTGAGTGAACGGAGACGTAACAATTTCCGTTTTTCCAGTGACAATTCATTTTGTTTCAGGCGGTATTCCGTGAGAATTTGCTCATCAGGATTGACGATGACAATCCCTTGGCTGCCGTCAACAATCAGATAATCATCCTCATAAATCAGTCGCTTTGCCTGCTGCATGGCTACAACCGAGGGAATATTAAGACTGTGCGCGACAATGGCGGTATGCGAGGTGGGCCCACCCATATCGGTTACAAATGCTGAAAACTGATGCTGTTTATATTGCATGACATCAGCAGGACTTAAGTCATGCGCCACCAGGATACTGGCGCCGTCATGTTTTGATGCGGGAGGAGTATAACCGGGGTGGCCGAGCAAAATCTTTAATACACGCTCGACTACCTGCACAACATCAGCTTTGCGTTCACGCAGGTAGGCATCTTCTATTTCTTCGAATTGTGCAATCAGCACATCCATCTGTTGTGAAATTGCCCATTCTGCGTTGCAATGTACTTTGGCGATGCTCTCCATGGCGGCCTGAGACAGAGTCGGGTCGTCGAGGATCATCTGGTGAAGCTCCAGAAAGGCATTAAATTCAGCCAGTGCCAATCCTTGTATGGCATGGGCCTGCAGGTTTTTCAGCTCTAGCCTTACGGTGACAAAAGCTTTTTCCAGGCGAGCTAATTCCGCATCGATCTGGCTGGCGGGGATCAAATAGCGAGGAACATTGAGTGTCGCGGTTGTGGCGAGGTGTGCCTGTCCGATTGCTATACCGGCAGACACACCGACACCATGGAGAATAAAGCTCATTCCGCCTCACCGAAATAATCGTTTACTAGTGTACTGAGTGCTTCCATTGCAGTGATTTCATCCTTACCGCTGGTTTCCAGCTCAACCTGCGTACCCTGGCTTGCTGCCAGCATCATTACACCCATAATGCTTTTGGCGTTGACCCTACGTGCTCCCCGCGATAGCCATATCTCACAGTCAAACTGCTCCGCAAGGCGAGTCAGCTTGGCAGAGGCACGTGCGTGTAATCCCAGTTTGTTGCGTATTGTGAGTGTGTTAGTTTGCATATGGTTTTTTGGGTGGGGAGATGTGAAATATTCCCGTCTGACCGCCGGAAAGTGCATGGCTTATCATTTCCATGAGCGGTTTGTGCTGATACTGAACTGCTCTCAACAGCATGGGCAGGTTGAGTCCAGTTAAGCATTCCACCTTGCCATCTTGAAGCAGTTTGCTTGCGATGTTGGTGGGAGTGGCGCCATAGAGGTCAGTTAGTATCAGCACACCGCTACCCTGGTCAAGTGTTAGCAGAATGGTCTTCAACTCAACGATTTCCTTGTCTGGATCGGCTTGTGGTGTAATTGTGTAATTGACCAATTGTGGGGGTAGCTTGCCAAGAATATGCTCGATACAGTCAAGAAAACTGCTGCCTAGCGGTTCGTGTGTAACGATTAATATTCCGGCCATATTGGTTTGGTTGTCCTGTTCTAATGCCATGGCGACACATTCTAGCATTATCTATTCTGTTGCCCGTCAAGTTGACCGTATAAGCTTGCCGTTAATTGACTGATTTTTGTTATAATGCCCCGAGTTATGCAGGTGGGCTTGTCGAGCCCATTTTTTATTTGTGGCGGAGTTATGTTGCTATTTGAGTTGCTCGAGCCGACCTTGACGGGGATGGGTTATGAACTGGTGGAGGTTGAACAGCCGTCACCTGGTAAGTTGCTGCGTGTGTTCGTGGATAGGCAGGATGTCGGTATTACCCTGGAAGATTGTGTTGCTATCAGCAACCATCTGGCGCAACTGCTGGCGGTCGAAAATGTTGCGTACAGTCGACTGGAGGTTTCATCGCCGGGTTTGGATAGGCCATTGAAGAAAAAGGCCGATTTTTTTCGTTACCAAGGGGAAATGGTTCGTATCAGGTTACGGCTTTCCTGTGACGGGCAAAAGAATTTCGTAGGGAAGCTGCATGCAGTGCAAGACGATGTTCTGACATTGGAAATAGAGGGTGAGTTGCGGCAAATTCAGTTGGGTAATGTGGATAGAGCGCGATTAGTTCCAAAATTTGGATAAGTGGTTTGTTCAAGAGTAATCTTATAGGTTAAAAATATGGCTGGAGGAATATGAGCCGCGAGATTTTGTTACTGGTCGATGCGTTGGCACATGAAAAGAACGTTAGCAAGGGGATTGTATTTGCTGCGCTTGAAATGGCTCTGGCTTCTGCTGCCAAGAAGCATTTCCAGGATGATCTTGATGTTGTGATCAATATCGATCAGAGTACGGGAAACTTTCAAAGTTATCGCAGATGGCTGGTTGTGCCTGATGATGCTGTTGATAATCCTGCGCAGCAAATTGCACTGAGTGAAGCATTGGTGCGCCAGAAAGATGTGGCCGAAGGCGATGAAATTCAGGAGCCCATGGAATCCATCCCATTTGACCGGATTGGCGCGCAGGCGGCGAAGCAGGTTATTTTCCAAAAAATACGCGATGCTGAGCGCGAACAGAATCTGAGTGATTTCCTGGAACGTGGCGAGCAGGTTATTTCTGGTGTAATCAAACGCCTCGATCGAGGCAATGCCATCATCGAATTTGGGAAAATTGAAGCACTTCTGCCGCGTGATCAAATGATTCCACACGAAAATCTTCGTATGGGAGATCGTGTGCGTGCCTATATACTGAAGGTTGACAAGTCGGCGCGTGGTCCGCAGCTGGTTTTATCCCGCACCTCACCACAATTTCTGATTAAACTGTTTGAGCAGGAAGTGCCGGAGATTGAAGAAGGCGTGCTCGAAATTAAGGGGGCCGCGAGAGATCCAGGATTCAGAGCAAAAATTGCGGTTAAATCCAATGATCCTCGTGTTGATCCAATTGGTACCTGTGTCGGTATGGTTGGTTCAAGGGTAAAAGCAGTGACCAATGAGCTTGCTGGAGAGCGAGTTGATATTATTCAGTGGTCGGAGGATATCGCTACATTTGTTGTCAACGCGCTGGCGCCTGCTGTAGTAAGTGGCATTACGCTGGACGAGGACAGCCATAGCATGGATGTTGCGGTAGATGAGGATAATCTGGCGCAATCCATCGGTAAAGGCGGACAGAACGTGCGTTTGGCATCTGAATTGACTGGCTGGCATCTGAACATCATGACAGTTGAAGAATCCAAGGAAAAAAGTGAAGAAGAAGCTACGGTGAATTGCCGGCTCTTTATGGAGAAACTGGATGTTGATGAAGAGGTTGCGCGTATTTTGGTTGACGTGGGTTTTTCTACTCTGGAGGAGGTGGCGTATATTCCGCTGGAAGAAATGCTGGAAATTGAAGAGTTTGATCGGGAAACGGTCGATGAATTACGTAATCGAGCGCGCAATGTTTTACTAACTGACGCAATTGTCTCAGAAGAAAAAATTGAACATGCTGCTGAAGAACTGTTTGATCTTGAAGGTGTTGATCTGGATCTCGCTCGACAGTTAACGGCTAAGGGAATCAGTTCCCGGGATGCGCTGGCTGATCTGGCGGCAGATGACCTGGTTGAGTTGACTGGTATTGATTTTGAGCAAGCAAGCGCCATTATTATCAAGGCGCGTGAACATTGGTTTATGTAGTGCCAACAATAAAGAAGCTCGATATTTTTTAATATAAATTAGTACAGACCATACTAATAGAATGAATGTGGTCATCGCCAACTAAGTGTATTGGTGATGACCTGTAAAGTATAGCTTGAGGTAAATAAAAGGTTGCTGATGACTCAAATGACGGTAAAGCAGTTTGCGCAAGACCTGGGAATTCTGCCGGAGTTGCTGCTTGAGCAGCTTCAGGCCGCAGGTGTGCACAAAAAATTAGCAACGGATACGGTAACCGAGACGGATAAAACGCAGCTTCTCGATCACTTGCGTAAAGCCCATGGAACCGGTGCGCCTAAGGGAAAAATTACCCTCACTCGCAAACATACCACGGAAATCAGACAATCCGATGGTGCGGGAAAAGCGCGAACAATTGAAGTCAAAGTGCGTAAACGAAGACTATTGACTCAAAGCGCCGATGTTTCTGGAACAGCAGAATCGGCAGCGTTGGAAATTGAAGCGGTTACCGAACCTGCTGAGTCAGCGACAACAAAACCCGTTATCGATGCTGCGCAGCAGGCGTTACGTGAGGAAGAAGCTAGAAAGCAAGCGGAATTGATTGCGCGTCAGTCTGCGGAGTTGAAGGAAAAGCAGGCAAAACTTGATAAGCGAAAAAAACAGGCGGCTGGTAAAGCGGACGAACAACCTGCAGAACCTGCGCAGGCAGAAATATCGGTAACAGCTTCAGCACATGAAATAGTTGCTTCTCCGGCGACTGCGGTGGCAGAAATGCCTGCTGCTGCGGAGTCTAAACCAGTAACACCTGAACGCACCATTCACAAACCGGCTGTCAAGCTGGAGGAGAAAGCGGACAAGAAGAAAAAACAGACTAGCCCGCAGAAAGAAGAACCCGGTAGGCGCCGCGAAACCAAGGTTCGTGGAGATACATCGGGGGGGCAGGGTTGGCGCGTTCGCAGAGACAGACATGGTGGCGGAAAAAATAAAGCGCATGATACCCAGGCACAACATGCTTTTTTGGCGCCAACGGAACGAGTTACATATGAGGTGATGGTTCCAGAGACCATATCAGTAGCTGCTCTTTCACAGAAAATGGCAGTTAAAGCGGCTGAGGTGATCAAGGTATTGATGAAAATGGGCACGATGGTTACCATCAATCAAATGCTTGATCAGGAAACCGCGATGATTGTGGTTGAGGAAATGGGGCATATTGCCAAAATTGCCGCGCCAGACAATCCGGAGTCTTTTCTGGAGGAGTCGGTCTCGTCAGATACGCAGGCTAATCCAGAATCCCGTGCGCCTATTGTGACCGTAATGGGGCATGTCGATCATGGTAAGACGTCGTTGCTTGATTACATTCGGATGACTCGGGTAGCCGGAGGGGAGGCAGGAGGAATCACGCAACATATTGGTGCTTACCACGTGGAGACTTCCCATGGAATGATTACCTTTCTCGATACGCCCGGGCATGAGGCATTCACAGCCATGCGCGCACGTGGCGCAAAGGTAACCGATCTAGTGATATTGGTGGTGGCGGCGGATGACGGCGTGATGCCACAAACGATTGAAGCGATTCATCATGCCAAAGCCGCGCAAACACCCATTATCGTGGCGGTTAACAAAATGGATAAACCAGAGGCAAATTTTGATCGCATCAAGCAGGAGCTTGTCAATCATGGCGTTGTGCCTGAAGAATGGGGCGGAGATGCCATGTTTGTGCCGGTTTCTGCCAAGACGGGTCAAGGGATAGATGATTTGCTGGAAGCTGTGTTATTACAGGCTGAATTGCTGGAACTGAAGGCTGTTAAAACCGGACCGGCAAAAGGTATTGTGATTGAATCGCGTCTGGATAAAGGTCGAGGTCCCGTTGCTACTGTCTTGGTGCAATCCGGGACATTAAAACGTGGTGATGTGGTGTTGACTGGAGCCGTATTTGGCAGAATTCGCGCGATGCAGGATGAGCTGGGAAAATCAGTCAAGGAAGCCGGCACATCCATACCTGTTGAGATACAGGGGTTGTCCGATGTGGCGACAGCAGGAGAGGTTTTTATCGTATTGGATGATGAGCGTAAAGTAAGGGAGATTGCCCTTTTCCGCCAAGGGAAATTCCGTGATGTCAGACTGGATAAACTCCAGGTTGCCAAAATGGAGGATATATTTGGCCAGAAAGAAGGCATGACGATTCTGAATTTAATTATCAAGTCTGATGTACAGGGTTCCAGTGAAGCACTGGAGTATGCCCTGAAAAAAATTGAAACGGATGAAGTAAAAATCAATATTGTGCATAGTGGTGTTGGGGCGATTATTGAATCTGATATTAATTTGGCACTGGCATCCAAGGCTGTCATCATTGGATTTAATTGCCGTGCTGATTTGGGTGCACGCAAGCTTGTTGAATCAACCGGTGTTGATGTTCGCTATTACAACATTATTTATGAAGCGGTTGATGAGATTAAAAAAGCCCTCTCGGGCATGATGCTTCCCGAACGCAAAGAAAAAACCATTGGTATGGTTGAAATTCGTGAAATTTACCGAATACCCAAGATTGGTGTGGTGGCTGGTTGCTATGTCTTGGAAGGGCTGGTGAAGCGCGAGGCGCAGGTCAGGGTGTTGCGTGACGGGGTTGTTATTCAAACAGATGGCTTGGATTCCCTGAAACGTTTTAAAGAGGATGTTAAGGAGGTCAAGGCCGGATTTGAGTGTGGTCTTTCCCTTAAGAAATACAATGATATACAGGTAGGGGATCAGATTGAGGTTTATGAGATCATTGAAACCGAACGGGTATTGTTGTAAGTATTCCTGAGTCAGATTTTATCGGTGCTTGATTGTTGTCAAATTTTTGGGTAGGTATGGCAAAAGACTTGTCGCGCGTTTTTCGGGTTGCTGATCAAATTCAGCGAGAGCTGGCCACTCTGATTCAAAACGAAATAGGCGATCCACGCCTGCGGTTGGTTACCCTGACCGGAGTTGAAGTAACTCGTGATTATTCACATGCTAAGGTTTTTTTTAGTGTGTTGGGTGAAGCAGAAAACGTGCAGTCTGCCAAGGAGGGCCTGGAACATGCGAATGGTTTTTTGCGTAGTCAG
Organism: Nitrosomonas sp.; assembly: GCA_016703745.1. Taxonomy (NCBI): domain Bacteria; kingdom Pseudomonadati; phylum Pseudomonadota; class Betaproteobacteria; order Nitrosomonadales; family Nitrosomonadaceae; genus Nitrosomonas; species Nitrosomonas sp. The sequence goes on from JADJBK010000006.1 coordinate 1,948,032, forward strand.
TTAGCAAGAAAAATCAAGCTCAGAGTGACCCCGCAGCTACATTTTTTATATGACGAATCCATTGAACGAGGGGTGCGTCTATCAAAGTTGATTGATGAGGCAGTTGGTAAAGTTTGATTGATCAATCCTATCATAAACCTCTTGTTATGCATCCTTTTCCTTCCTCTTATCAAAAGAGGCAAGTCTGAGTAACACCGCGCCAGTCAACGGTATTTTGCTGCTGAACAAACCCTCTGGCATTACGTCCAATCGTGCTCTGCAGGTAAGTAAGCGATTATTGGCTGCAACCAAGGCAGGACATACCGGCACACTTGATCCCATGGCACAGGGTTTGCTCCCTGTTTGCCTTGGGCAGGCGACCAGGTTTTCCTCTGCTTTGCTACAGGCAGACAAGACCTATACGGCGACAATGAAATTGGGGTATGTGAGCAATACCGGGGATGCTGAAGGCGTTATTGAGCAGCTTATCGATCCAGATGTAATTTCGGCCAAATTGGATATTCAGCAAGTTGCTGATGTGGTGCATACTTTTCTTGGGCAGTCCAGCCAAATACCGCCGATGTATAGCGCATTGAAAAAAGATGGCAAGGCGCTGTATCGTTATGCGCGTGAAGGTATTACTATCGAGCGTCAGCCTCGCGAAATTTTTATTCATGATATCTCTCTTGATGCTTGGAGCAAAAGGGAGATGACGATTACAGTTCGGTGTGGCTCCGGTACATTTATACGCACGCTTGCCGAGGATATTGCCAAAAAAATGGGCTACGAGAGCGCCTATTTAACCGCATTGAATCGTATTAGCATAGGATCTTTTGAGTTGTCCCAGTCCTGTACTCTGAAAGAGCTTGAACAGGAGCCACAGATTTCACGTACCCGGTTTTTGCTTCCGGTAGATGGCCTGTTACAGGATATGCCGCGCATTATGCTTAATAATCAGGAAGTCTCGCGCTTTCAGCAGGGGCAGGCTATCCGGAAATTGGTAGCTGCAAATCAACAACCACAGCAAGATGGCATGTTGAGAGTGTACGATGAGAATAATTATTTTTTGGGATTGGGTGCGTGGCAGGAAAGTGACACTTTGGTACCAAAAAAAGTATTGTTGGCACAAGCCTAACAAAACCTGATTAAATTTCTTCTGCTGGTTAATAGCTAACCAAGGAAAGAAAACTGAAATGAATGCGTTATAATGACTCTCTTTGACATTTACCGACTGGTTTGTTGAATTCGGATGCTGACTGCCAATAATCTGGGATTTTCCAGGGGAAATCACAAGCTGTTTGAAAATATTAGCTTCTCGGTCAATGAGGGCGGATTATTGCTAGTGAGTGGGGCTAATGGCAGTGGAAAAACGAGTCTGCTACGATTGCTTTGTGGGATATCGATACCAGATGAGGGCGAAATTTCATGGAATGGAACGGGGATACGCGAACTTGATGGGGATTATTGCCGGGTTATGACGTATCTGGGTCATTTGGGTGGTATCAAGGATGATCTGACCGCTATCGAGAATTTACGGATATCCTGTGCGCTGGCTGGAAACGAGATTGATGAGGAGCAAGCAAAGGAAGCGCTGGGGCAGATTGGATTGATGGGCAGGGAATCGCTACCCGTCAAGGTATTGTCACAGGGTCAGCGTCGCAGAGTAGCCTTGGCACGTTTGATGGTGACGCGAACAAAACTGTGGATTCTGGATGAGCCACTAACTGCTCTGGATGTGACAGCAGTCGATTTGATCAGAAAGCTGCTGGAATATAATTTATCCAAGGGTGGCCTGGTCGTTATGACTACGCATCAGGAAATAGATATTTCTGCAAAAAACTCGCAGCACCTGATCTTCTCTTGAGAAAAAAATGATTTTCTGGATTATCAAGCGGGATTTGTTATTAGCCATGCGACGTCGTGCAGATGTGCTCACTACCCTCTTCTTTTTTATTATCGTCGTGAGTTTGTTTCCTTTGGGTGTTGGCCCCGAGATGAATATACTGAGAGTGATTGCTCCTGGCATTGTATGGGTGGCGGCTCTGCTTGCTTCCATGCTGGCGCTGGGGCGTATGTTCTCCAGTGATTATGCGGACGGGACACTTGAGCAAATGTTGATATCACCAGTTTCACTATCTGCGCTGGTTGTGGGTAAGGCAATCGCACATTGGCTGGTGACCGGTGTTCCGCTGGTTTTGATCGCGCCAGTATTGGGTATTCAATATGATTTACCGGTGGAATCATTGACAGTGCTGACACTCTCACTTTTGGTGGGAACGCCTGTTTTAAGCCTGATTGGCGCAATTGGTGCGGCATTAACACTTGGTCTTCGTGGTGGGGGCGTATTGGTTTCGCTGCTGGTTTTGCCACTTTATGTTCCCATACTGATTTTTGGTGCTGGTGCTGTTGAGGCGAGCGCTGCCGGATTGGGGTCGGAAGCACATTTTTCTTTGCTGGGTGCATTTTTGTTGGTTTCCATTGTATGTTCGCCTTGGGCGACGGCAGCATCGCTCAGGATATCGATGGGATGAGTCCGTGGCTGCCCTTCTATGGCTAGCCAGCTTGTCTTTCTTAAACTGAATTTTTCGTAAACCTATTAAAGAATATGGCAATCAACTGGTTTAAATATGCATCACCCGCAACTTTTTATTTTCTTGCGGGGAGGATGATTCCTTTTTTTGTGGTTATTGCTGTGCTATTGCTGTTTATTGGTTTGTATGTCAGTTTCTTCGTGGCGCCAACAGATTTTCAGCAAAGTGAGGCCTATCGCATTATTTTTATTCACGTGCCGGCTGCCTGGATGTCAATGTTTCTGTATTTGGTAATGGCTTTCTGGGCGGGAATGGGGTTGGCATTCAATACACGGCTTTCTTCTATGGTTGCGAGCGCGATAGCACCTACAGGTGCCATGTTTACATTTCTTGCGCTTTGGACGGGTGCGTGGTGGGGCAAGCCGATGTGGGGAACCTGGTGGGTGTGGGACGCACGCTTGACGTCAGAGTTGATCCTGTTTTTCTTATATATTGGATTTATGTCATTGCAAGCAGCAATCGATGATCCGCGGCGCGCGGATAAAGCGGGCGCCATAATTGCACTGGTTGGCGTTGTGAATATTCCAATTATCTATTTTTCGGTTCAATGGTGGAATACCCTGCATCAGGGAGCATCGGTCAGCCTGGTGCAGTCACCTAAGATGGCAACAGCTATGCTGACCGGGATGTTGATCATGACTTTGGCTGCTTGGATGTATTCAATCGTGATGATACTGATTCGTACCCGATCCATCATACTTGAACGAGAAAGCCACGCTGCATGGGTGGCAGAACTGAAAGGAGGAGTTGCGCAATCATGAAATGGGATAGTTGGTCGACATTTATTTCGATGGGGGGGTACGGGTTTTATGTATGGGGGTCGTATGGCGTTGCTTTGCTGTGTGTGGTTGGCGAGGTAATTTTGGCAAAAAAACGCTTTAGAACTTTGCATAAACAGCTTGGTCTGAATGAGAAATCATCTATTTGAGGAACAGAATGAAACCGCGTCATAAAAAAATTGCGCTTATTACAGCCGGTGTGGGTGCGTTGTCAGTCGCTGTCTTGCTGGTACTGAATGTATTTCAAAGTAATCTGGTGTTTTTCTTTACCCCCACACAGGTGGCTGCTAATGAAGCGCCAATAGGTAAAAGTTTCCGGATTGGTGGATTGGTGGAGGAAGGCTCAATTCAGCGAGAGGGTGACGGTACTACAATCAACTTTGCTATTACCGATACGGCACAAGTTATCAAAGTGGCCTACCAGGGCATTCTTCCCGATTTATTCAAGGAAGGTAAAGGCGTAGTCGCGCAAGGCAAGATTGCTGCGGATGGTGTCTTTTATGCGGATGAGGTATTGGCGAAGCATGATGAAAACTATATGCCACCAGAAGCAGCCAGTGCGTTGGAGCAAGCGGCAAAGGCACAGCAATCTGTCTTAAAACAATATGATTAATTTTCATGGTGATTTTTCAATAAGGGATGATGAACAATGATTCCAGAACTTGGTAATTTTGCGCTCATACTGGCGATGCTGTTGGCGTTAATTCAGGGAACGCTACCTATTATTGGTGCAACTCGAGGGATACCGTCATGGATAGCGCTGGCCAGACCAGCTGTGCAGGGTCAATTTGTATTTATAATAATTGCTTTTGGATGCCTTGCCTATTCTTTTGCTTCAAATGATTTTTCGGTACTCAATGTGGCCTCCAACTCAAACTCCCAATTGCCGCTTCATTTTCGGATTGCGGCGACCTGGGGTTCGCATGAAGGATCGCTGTTGCTGTGGGTAACCATGTTGGCTGGTTGGTCGGTTGCCGTCAGTGTATTTAGCCAGAAATTGCCGGATGACATGGTGGCTCGTGTATTGGGTGTTCTGGGTCTCGTGAGTGTAGGTTTTATCCTTTTTTTGTTGTTTACATCCAATCCGTTTGACCGATTGTTGCCTGCTGCTATCGATGGCAGTGATTTGAATCCGCTACTGCAAGATCCTGGCATGGTGCTTCACCCTCCGATGTTGTATATGGGATATGTTGGTTTTTCAGTGGCATTTGCATTTGCAGTTGCAGCGTTATTAAGCGGACAACTGGATGCCGCCTGGGCACGATGGTCGCGCCCTTGGACAACTGTTGCGTGGGTATTTTTAACAATCGGGATCATGATCGGAAGCTGGTGGGCCTATTATGAACTTGGTTGGGGGGGGTGGTGGTTCTGGGATCCCGTAGAGAACGCTTCTTTTATGCCATGGCTGGTTGGAACAGCATTAATTCATTCTCTGGCGGTAACGGAAAAGCGTGGTAGTTTTAAAAGTTGGACCGTTTTACTCGCAATTTCTGCTTTCTCGCTTAGTTTGCTGGGGACATTTCTGGTGCGTTCTGGTGTGCTGACCTCTGTACATGCATTTGCTACTGATCCTGCACGGGGTATTTTTATTCTGGTTTATCTGGTGGTGGTCGTTGGTTTCTCTTTGGCATTGTTTGCCTGGCGTGCACCAAAAGTTGGAATGGGTGGTAATTTTGAACTGGCTTCACGCGAAACCATGTTACTCGCTAACAATGTTTTGCTGCTTGTCGCTGCTGGTAGCGTCATTCTGGGGACGCTTTATCCCCTAATCATTGATGCGTTGGATCTTGGTAAAATCTCTGTTGGTCCTCCCTACTTTGAAGCGGTATTTGTACCTTTGATGACGCCAGCGTTATTCTTAATAGGTTTGGGTCCGATTGCACGCTGGAAAAAAACCAGCTTGCCTGATCTGATGGTTCGTATGCGCTGGGCGTTTGCAGTGAGCATGGTTACCGCTATCGTCGTGCCATTTATGATGGGAGAATGGAAGCCATTGGTTAGTTTTGGTTTATTGATGGCTTTCTGGATTATGGCTAGTGTGGTGGTAGGGATTAAACATCGAATTAGCAGTAGTGGAGAAGACGGCGTGCTTGCCAGGCTGTCAAGGCAATCAAGAAGTTTTTATGGAATGCATTGTGCGCATTTTGGAGTGGCGGTATTTATTGTTGGCGTGACTCTGGTCAATGGTTATGAAATAGAAAAAGATGTTCGGATGGATATTGGCAGCACGGTGTCACTCGAAGACTATACCTTCCAGTTTAATGGGGCCATGCCAACTACTGGGCCAAACTACAGTGCGATGCTGGGAGAAATCCTGGTAATGCAAAATGGTCAAAAAGTGAGCGTGCTTCATCCCGAGAAAAGAACCTATAACGCGTCCGGTATGCCAATGACTGAAGCTGCCATTGATACTGGTTTAACACGCGATTTATACGTTGCTTTAGGAGAGCCGGTAGAAAATGGTGCTTGGATTGTTCGTGTTTATCACAAACCATTCGTGCTCTGGATCTGGCTCGGTTGCGTATTCATGGCATTGGGCGGGATATTGGCAGCATCAGATCGTCGGTATCGTTTGGCAATTAAAAAGAAATCTTCGGCTTACCCCATTTCTGATTCTGCTGGACCAAAAATAGATGATTTGCCGGTAGACGTTGTTGTCAATTCGACTTCTTTGCCAGAAGGCAGCAAGTCATGACGCGTTCTTTATTACCTCTGGTCATTTTTATCGTGGTTGTAATATTTCTGGGGGTTGGGTTGACGCTAAATCCGCGTCAGGTGCCGTCGCCGCTTGTTGACAAACCTGCACCTGTTTTTCAGCTTCAACAGCTTCACGATAATGACAAGGTATTTTCCTCTGAAGATAATATTGGTAAGGTATGGATGCTTAATGTCTGGGCCTCCTGGTGCGTTGCCTGTCGTGACGAACATCCCTTATTGGTCGAATTGTCCCGTTTGGGAATCGTGCCAATTTTTGGCCTTAACTATAAAGATCAGCGTGATACTGCACTGCAATGGCTCAAACAGTTTGGTGATCCTTATGTAATCAGTATTGCTGATACGGACGGACGTGTCGGTATTGATTATGGCGTCTATGGTGTGCCAGAAACCTATGTAATAGATAAAGAAGGCATTATCAGGTACAAACATATTGGTCCAGTAACGGTTAAATCACTGGAAGATAAGATCCTACCTTTGATAAATGAGCTGAAAGGTTAATTAATGATGATTAGTTCGGTGAGATTTCAGTTGATTGTAATTGTTAGGCTATGTGTGCTTGCCTTAGTGCTATTGATTTTTTGTGGAATAAGCTTAGCCAATGAAGCTCCATTGGTAGCGGAAGATCCTGTTCTTGAAAAACGTATGCTCAATCTTGCGGAAAATCTACGTTGTCTGGTATGTCAAAATGAATCACTTGCCGGCTCACGTGCGGAGTTTGCTAATGATTTACGGCGCGAAATACGCGAGCAAATGCAGGCAAATAAAAGTGATAATGAAATCATAGAGTTTCTGGTGGCGCGCTACGGCGATTTTGTGCTTTACGATCCACCAATGAAACCGACTACTTGGCTGCTATGGTTCGGACCATTCGTCTTTTTCCTGGGTGGTATTGTTTCGTTAATTTTCTACCTTAAACATCGCCGTGCGCAAGTAAAAGAATCTCCATTAACCGAGCATCAGCGCAAGCGGATAGAGTCGCTCATGAAAGCTGCAAATAAGGATTAATCAGTATGACCGCATTTTGGGTGTTAGCCGGAATATTTATTGTCACAGCGTTATTGTTTGTCATTCCGGTCTTGCTGAGAAGCTATGCGCCGGGAAAAGAAAATGTAGAGCGAGAAGGGGTTAATGTCAATATATATCAGGATCAGATGGCCGAGCTTGATGAGGATTTGCGTAATGATATTCTCTCTCGCGAGCAGTATGAGGCGAGCAAGGAAGAATTGCAAAAACGTATGTTGCAGGATTTATCAACAGAACCTCCCTTTGTTAAAACACTTGTTGTAAAACGTCATGGAATAGCTGCCACCATCGTCATTTTTCTGGCGGTTCCTCTGCTGGCAGTTTATCTATACACGGTGATTGGCGATGCACGCGGCTTGCTTTCACAGTCGCATCTGGCCAGCGCTACCCAGTTTCATTCAAATGGCACTGAGGGGATGCCGGATGGCCATGCTCAAATTAAATCCGTTATGGAGAACCTCATTGCACGCCTGCAAGACAATCCGGAGGATATTGAAGGCTGGCTGATGCTGGCACGTAGCTACGCTATTATGGGGCGTTTTGATGAGGCAAGCGGTGCTTATGCAAAACTAGTCGAGATACAGCCAGAAAACCCTCAGTTTTTAAGTGATTACGCTGATGTCCTGGCAATGACAAATGATGGAAGCTTAATTGGAAAGCCTGCACAACTGATTGACCAGGCGCTGCAAATTGATCCTAATTACCCCAAAGCATTGGCACTGGCTGGCACAGTTGAGTTTGAGAAAAAACAATTCAACACCGCAGCGATATTCTGGGAACGTTTACTGGCACAAATCCCGGTTGAATCGGAGTTTGCCAAATCCATTTCGGAAAGTATCGTACAAGCAAAATCCATGGCTGGTGAAAATAATGAATCTTCCGCGTCCGCGCAACTGGCCCAACGCATTGATGTAGAAGCGGATATTCCAGCTACTGCTAACCCAGATAAAACAACAAAGCAGTTAGAAACTACAGGCGTTCCCAGTATATCGGGAACAGTGACTTTAAGCTCTACGTTAGCAAGCAAAGTTTCTGCTGCGGATACATTGTTTGTTTTTGCCAGAGCGAGCACGGGGCCGAAGATGCCATTGGCAATTCTGAGAGTGCAGGTCAGGGATCTTCCGGTAGTATTTACACTTGATGACGGAATGGCGATGACTCCGGCGATGAAGCTCTCCAGTTTTCCGGAAGTAGTGATTGGTGCGCGTATCAGTAAAACAGGGCAGGCGGTACCTGCCAGTGGGGATCTGGAAGGATACAGTCAGCCAGTTAAGATTGGTGATACGGATGTTACTGTAACAATAGACCAACAAGTTCCTTAATTTGGAGTGACGGATATTTATGGTTATAGAATCTATTCCAGATTTTGAAGTTACTTCTACCAGTGAGAAACTATTCAGACTGTTATCCGAAGTAAGCAAAAACAAATATCTAGTTCTCTTTTTTTACCCGAAAGACGATACACCTGGATGTACCAATGAATGTCAGCAATTTAGGGATAGCTATGCTGACTTTCGTCAGCTTGGTTGTGAAATTGTCGGTGTATCACGAGATAGTTTAAAATCACATATAAAATTCAAGCAAAAATATAATTTGCCATTTGAATTATTAAGTGATCCTGACGAAACGGTATGTCAGCAGTTTTCGGTAATGAAAATGAAAAATATGTATGGTAAGCAGGTGCGCGGAATAGAACGCAGTACTTTCATACTGGATGATAAAGGTCGACTACTCAATGATTGGCGGGGTGTCAAAGTAGATGGTCATGTGCGGGAAGTATTGACATATGTAGAAGATAATCTTGCTAATCAACCTATTGTGGTAACAAGTGCTTGATTACACGTTGCTCTTCAATTAACTCCTGGTAGCTGGAGTACAATTTATCACGATAGGCAGAATGGATATCCAGTCCTTTTACAATGCTGTATTTGCCATCTGCGCAGGTTACTGGAAAACCGTAAATAACCCCCTCAGGAATACCGTAACTACCATCTGATGGGACGCCCATGGTAACCCAGTCATCCTGACTGGTGCCAAATATCCAATCGCGCATGTGATTAATGGCGGCGTTAGCGGCACTTGCTGCACTCGACAGCCCCCGTGCTTCAATTACTTTTGCCCCGCGCTGCTGTATGGTTGGAACAAAAAAGTCTTCAATCCAGGACGAGTCGTTGATCCATCGCGTTACACGATCTCCATTCACTTCAGCGTGATACAAATCCGGAAGCTGCGTTGAGGAATGATTCCCCCACACCACCATTTTTCTGAATTGTTTAACAGGCTGATCTAATTTTATCGCCAGTTGGGAAAGCGCTCGATTGTGATCCAAGCGCAGCATTGCAGAAAAATTTTCGATGGGTAAATCAGGTGCGTTCTTCATGGCAATGTAGGCGTTGGTATTAGCAGGATTGCCCACGACTAGAATTTTTGCATTTCGCTTGGCAACCTGATTCAGAATTTGGCCTTGTTTGCTGAAAATTTCACCGTTGGCTGTTAATAAATCCTTTCGTTCCATTCCCTTGCTGCGAGGACGTGCTCCAACGAGTATAGCAAGATCAACCTGATCAAATGCCACTAAGGGATCATGAGTTATACTGACATCGGCCAGCAGGGGGAATGCACAATCCTGAAGCTCCATTAGAACACCATTTAATGCGTTGGCAGACGTTGGAATATCAAGCAGCCGAAGACTGATAGTTTGGTCGTTCCCAAGCATGTCGCCAGCGGCAATTCGAAACAATAGACTATAGCCAATCTGTCCTGCCGCACCAGTAATGGCGACACGTATTGGTGAGGGTATCAAATCCTGCTCCTTTGACTTTTTTATGAAAGGGTAAATTCCTGCAGTGATACGTGGCTATTATACCGATAAAATTTCAAGATCAGCGCGGCCTGTATTTAATAGGAGTAGATATAGGCCTGTTCTGTGAATCAGCGATATATGTCGTGTAGGGACACCCTCAATAGCGATTTAATGAGCTGGCTAATATGCAACTACAAAACTGGCCTGGCATAGAAAGTAAGGCCGGGCGAGTTCAATGATCAACCCATATGGAAAGCAAGCTTTACTTCCTGTAAGAAGTAATTTGCAGGAAAAGGTAGTCTGAGCAGAATCTACAAGTAGGCAATGGTGGCGAATCAGGGATTTGAACCCCGGACCAACGGATTATGATTCCGCTGCTCTAACCACTGAGCTAATTCGCCACGTTAAGTCTGAAACAAGCGCATTTTCCCGTTGATTGGTAAAGATGTCAAGGTCAAGTCGGTATCCGTCATTCATCTATAAGGCATTCCTGTGACAAAAGTCACAGGAACTCTGACTGAAAATACATAAAATCTTTCCTGTAGATGCTGGTATCCATCTAGCATGGGAAGCGCATAGCCGGTATCATTGGCATATAACCTCTTGCTTAATAGGGTGAAGTGATGTACGTCTTCCGTATGGGAAAACAGGAACGACACAAAACCTGCCAACTTTTATGGCAGATTTTGTTCAGCATGCTGCTCATTCTTGCTGGTGGTGTCGCGCTCGCAGATGAATCAATTCCTGCTGCTCCTTGCGTCATCATCGCAGCGCGCGCGGTCTCAGTCGAAGGAATTACGGAATATCGTCGCAGTGGCGAATCTCACTGGCGTAGAGTGGAACTGGGTACCGTCTTTTGCCCGGGTGATTGGGTCAGTGTGCGTGCGCACAGTCGTGTGGCGCTGCGTTTCAGCAATGACAGCATGCTGCGATTCGATCAGAAAACCTCCGTGATCATCACTGCGCCTGCCAAGACGGAGTCCGCCACGTTGTTGGAACTGCTGGAAGGCAAGTTGCACATCATCACCCGCACACCCAGGCCTTTCAGGATCAAAACACCCATTATCAATGCCGGCGTTGAAGGTACGGAGTTTCTTATTGATTCCGATCTCGATCAGGTCCGCATCGTGGTTTATGAGGGGAAAGTCAGCGCGAGCAATGCACACGGCAGTGTATTGCTGGCAGATCAGGAATCCGCCATTACATTGAGAGATCAGGCGCCTCGCAAGGCGGAGATGGTTCGCCCGGTGGATGCGGTGCAGTGGGCACTTTATTATCCGGCTGTCATCGATCATCGGCTGGATAGGGGGATATTTTCTGAATCTGCGACGTTGATCTGGCAACAGGTTCTCGACTATTACCGGCAAGGTCAGCTGCAGTCAGCGCTGGAACTCCTGGGTGAAATGGATTCATCTGAGCGGACAGCAGGACTGCTGACCTTCCGTGCCGGTTTGCTGCTGTCGGTTGGACGTGTGATGGAGGCCAGAGACAGTATCGATGCGGCACAACGGCTCGAATCTGGTAACAGCAACGCCTATGCCCTGCAAGCCATCATCGCTGTCGTGCAGAATGACAAAGGCGCCGCACTCGCTCTGGCAAACCAGGCGGTTGAGCATGATCCGGCATCGCCGGTTGCCAAACTCGCTTTATCCTACGTACAACAGGCACATTTTGACATCGAAGCGGCGCTTGCCAGTGTTGAGACAGCCGTTAGCCTGGATGAACAATCCGCACTTGCATGGTCGCGGTTGGCGGAATTGCGGATGGCTGATGGTGATCTCGATCGCGCACTGGAAGCTGCGCAGCAGGCGGTTCGCCTCGATCCGCGTCTGGGCAGAACTCAGGCCATGCTCGGATTCGCGCATCTGCTACGTATCGATATGCAGCAGGCCAAGGCTGCATTCAATCAGGCCATAATATTCGATCAGGCCGATCCCCTGCCGCGACTGGGGTTGGGGCTTGCGCTGGTGCGTGAAGGCAAACTTGAGGCCGGGCGTATCGAGATCGAAATTGCTGCGAGCCTTGATCCTGCCAATTCACTGATTCGCAGCTATCTTGGTAAAGCCTATTTTGAAGAGAAACGTTATGGCCTTGCCGGTACCCAGTTTGATCTTGCCCGGCTGCGTGATCCGCTTGATCCGACTCCCTGGCTATATGATGCCATCCAGAAACAGACACAGAACCGGCCGATAGAAGCACTGCACGATATCCAGCAATCGATCGGGCTGAACAATAATCGCGCGGTCTATCGCTCAAAGCTACTGCTCGACCAGGATCAGGCCGCACGCGGATCGAGTCTGGCACGTATTTACGACAATCTCGGTTTTGAAAAACGCGCGCTGATGGAAACTGCAAAATCGCTAAGTTTTGATCCTTCCAGCCATTCCGCACACCGTTTTCTGTCGGATGCCTATGCCAATATTCCACGCCATGAAATCGCCCGCACCAGTGAACTGCTGCAGGCGCAACTGCTACAGCCGATCAACGTCAACCCGGTACAGCCGCGCATGGCGGTTGCTGATCTCAACATCATCACCGGCACCGGATTGTCGGCGCCGGGATTCAACGAATTTGCCCCGTTGATGGAGCGCAACAAGCCGCAACTGGTAGCGTCCGGCATGCTTGGCAGTAACGGCACATTGGGCGACGAAGTCGTCGCCTCCGCCCTGTTCGATCGCGCCTCGATCAGCGTAGGCCAGTTGCATTATCAGACCAAAGGGTTTCGCCCCAATAATGACCAGACACACAACGTTTACAATGCTTTCATGCAGTATGCGGTGACGCCAAAATTCAATGTACAGGCGGAATTCAGAAGACGGGAGTCGGAACATGGCGACCTGCCTCAGGATTTTGATCCCCGGATTTTTAATCCAAATTCACACAGAGAGATAAATGAGTATGTTGCGAGAGCTGGCGCAAGATATGCCCTGTCACAAAACCAGGATCTGCTTTTTTCTGGAAGATATCTGGATAGATCGGAGAAACCCAGCAGAAATGCGGATTTCACAAGACTATACGGCTTCCAGACCGAAGCTCAACATCTGTTCAGAAGTAAACATTTTAATTCTGTCCTGGGGGGCGGCGTTTACCGGCTTGACAATGATGTTTACCGGAACAATGTTTATATGTACTCAAATTTCCTCCTGCTCAAAAATTTGACAGCAACCTTGGGATTGAGTCATGACGATTCCAGGATTGTTTTCAATGAAGATACTAAAAAACAAACAAGTAAATTAAATCCCAAGATAGGGGTTCAGTGGGATATTCTGGAAGATTTGCGTTTGCGATTTGCCTGGTTTGAAATGACCAAACCGCATCTGATCGCTCAACAAACATTGGAACCCACCCAGATTGCAGGCTTTAACCAGTTCTTTGATGATCTCAACGGATCAGAATCCCGTCGTGTCGGTATCGGCCTGGATTCACGGTTGGCGAAGCAGTTTTATACCGGGATGGAAATCTCGGAACGAGCCATGCATGTCCCTCAATTTGAGCGAATGCTATCATCGGAAATCGTTGAATTTGAGAAACAGAAAGAACAGATTTTACGCGGATATCTCTACCATACCCCGCATCCTTACTGGGCATTTCGCAGCGAGATACAATTTGAAAGATTTACGCGAAATGATGTTAAGAATCAAATCAAATTGGATAAGCAGGATCCGGTAGCGATTGAAACATTAAGCGTGCCTTTGTCAGCCGAGTATTTTCATCCCACAGGGGTTTTTGCGCGGTTTACTTCTACATTTGTCAGTCAGGACCTGAAACGCAAGGCAGATAGTAAAAATGCTGGTTTCGACTCTTTCTTTCTACTGGATTTACATGCTGGTTTCAGGTTACCCCGGCGCCGGGGAATCCTCAGCTTTGAAATCAAAAATCTGCTCGACGAAAAGTTTTTCTTCAGAAGCTGGAATTTTTATCAATCTGAATTTACAGCGCCTCGATTCTTGCCGGAGCGCACGTTTTTACTGAGAGCAACATTTAATTTTTGAAGGAGAGTCGCTATGACTGAATGCATAAAAGAAAGCAAGTTGACGGTAACGCTTTTGAGCGAAGATATCAAAAAAGCATTATCGGAAATTTTGAGTACAATCGAAGCAGGCAGGCAAATGGGTGAAATTGGCTCAGTAGTCTTCAGGGATATCCATAACCGCACTCTCTTTTTTCAGGTTGAAAAGGATTTCGATCAGCCTGCTACGCTTGTCGTGAACTCGCTGGCTGGAGAATCGCGTCAATATAGTTATTCATCCAGTTTTTCCTACGTAGTCACACATGAACCCCATAGAAGACAGGGTGAGCGTTGCGGCATTACCGAATATAATAATGGTGTTCCCACAACTTTTTATATTGAAGGGGGATTCACTTATTACGGTGCAAATCCAGCTTACTATGGTCAGCATTTTTATCTTGAGCACGAAAATAATCGTTGTTGTTTGTATAGGGCAAATAGAGAAGTCGTTTTTGGACAAGTGGAGTATGTTAAAACAGGCAATCCGTTGCTTTGTTCGGCTTAGGGTCCTTTTAGACAAGGAGAGTGGAAATGGCGTACAGCTATGTGCTTAAATATAACCCTCATCACCCGGCGGGTCAGCGCGTTATTGCTGAAGAGCATAATAGCGGCACCCAGACTGTACTGGCTATTTCTCTCAAAGAAAATAAAGGGTTTACCTATGGTTTGGTCGGTGGGTTAACAAATCACGATCTTGTTAATCAGCATTTCTACGTGGAGTGTCCTCCCGGGGTGGGGATTGCTTACCTATATTACGCAACAAAAGTGCTCATTCATGGACAGCTGGAATATGTTAAAACAGGTGGCCCGATCCTTAGTTCGCAATAAGCTGTTGTAAGTTAAATGTCTATTTGAGTTTACCTGGGTTCGAGAATGGGCGATTCGGGATTCATGGTAAGTGTTACGGATAGTTTGGCTTGAATAACACAGGGAGTATTGATGATGAGTATATCTACCCGCACCAATCATTTTTTAGCTGATTCGCCTCCATTGCTATTCGAGGCCGTCAGGGAGCTTCAGGAATTTTTTTCAGATAACCCGGAAAAAATCGGGCAATCATGCCATCAACAGCGCTACGCCGCAGGTGAGGAGATTGTGCGTTATCACGACAAATCCAACAGTGTCTTTTTCATTCTGGAAGGGACGATTCGCATTCATTATTATGCGTTATCCGGCGATGAGGTGATCCTGTGTGATTTGCCAGCGGGAGAGATGTTTGGTGAACTGACGGCGATTGATGGACTGCCTCGATCCGCAGCGGCTGTCGCCAAAACCAATGCACTGTTGGCCTCCATGTCTGGCAAAGCTTTTCTGGAATTGATTCATGCCAGCCCCGATTTTTGTACCGAAATTCTGAAGCGCCTTGCGGGTCAGGTACGACGGCTGACAGAACGTGTATACGATCACACGCTCTGTGTGCGGCATCGCATTCATGTTGAACTGTTGCGGCTGGCGAAAATCCACATGGTTTCAGCCAATTCTGCCGTCATCAATCCGGTTCCAACGCACGCGGAACTGGCGTGTTTCATCAGCACACATCGGGAAGCGGTGACTCGTGAGCTGAATGATTTGACCCGGGATGGACTGATTCAGCGCAATGGGCACACGTTGGGCGTGCCGGATGTTGCAAAACTGGAGAACATGGTTAACAAGATTCGCGGTGCGGCAGCGTAGTCGTCAGGTGTTGCGTATGCGAATGCTATTTTCCAGCGCGTCGATCATTAGACCCGCCACGTTGATGCCGCTTTGCACAGTAATTTCCTGCATTCCGGTGGGGCTGGTGACATTGATTTCTGTCACATAATCTCCGATCACGTCCAGCCCAACCAGCATCAATCCACGCCGATATAGAATTTCGCCGAGCATTTCAGCAATTTCCCGATCACGAGGTGATAAAGGTTGCGCAATTCCCGTACCACCAGCGGCAAGATTGCCGCGTGTTTCTCCGGGTTTGGGTTTGCGCGCAAGCGCCTGTGCGACCGGTTGACCGGCAATCAGCAATATTCGCTTATCCCCTTCCACAATTTCCGGCAGAAAACGCTGCACCATGATGGTACGTGTTCCGTAGTGGGTGAGCGTTTCAATGATTACACCAATATTGTGATCGGTGCTATGCACCCGAAAAATACTGGCGCCGCCCATGCCATCGAGTGGTTTGAGAATGATATCTTTATGTTCAGCCAGAAAATCACGAATGAGGGCTTCCTGCCGCGTCACCAGAGACGGCGGAATGAACGGCGCAAACTCCATGATGGCAAGCTTTTCGTTGTGATCACGGATGGCCCGGGGGCGGTTGATTACAAATGCACCTTGCTCCTCGGCCAGCTCCAATAAATAAGTGCTGTAAACATACTCCATGTCGAACGGTGGATCCTTGCGCATCAGCACCGCGTCGAACTCCGCAAGCGCCAATTCCTGACGCTCTTCCTGCTGATACCAGACATTGCCCCTGATGGAAGGATCGACAAAGTCGAGTTTGCGGGCAAAACCTGTGACTACCCCACTCCTCCAGATGATATCCCCTTGCTGAAGCACATAAATCTGATGCTGACGGGCATGCGCTTCGAGCATCATTGCGTAACTCGAATCTTTCCTGGGATTGAGGGTATCGAGTGGATCGAGAATGAAAGCCAGTTTCATCGGGTTGTGGCTATCGACAGTGCAGCAGTCTGCTGTGTATAACGTTCCAGCTCAATGGCAGCAGCCAGCAGCGCCAGTCTGGCAATGACTCCGTAGGCATAAAATCGATTGGGAACCGCATCCGGTTGGGCGGCACGGTCTGGCTGAACGCAGGTGGTGTCAAATGCCAGTGGTTCAAAATGCATGCCTGGTGCATTGAGATTTTCATCGACACCACGGCCAGTGTGAACTCGGTAAAAACCGCCAACCACATAACGATCAATCATGTAAATGACCGGCTCAGCTACGGCCTGGTTGATGCTCTCAAAGGTATAGACCCCTTCCTGTACCAGCACATTGCTGACCTGCAGGCCTTCCTTGACCGTAGCCATTTTGTTGCGTTGCTTGCGGTTGAGCTGATAAACCTCGTTGCTGTCCTTGATGCTCATGATTCCCATGCCGTAAGTCCCGGAATCTGCCTTGACAATGACAAACGGTTTTTCCTTGACACCGTACTGCGTATATTTTTCCTGGATCTCCCGCAGGATTTCATCGACTGCAGCGGCGACGCAATCTTCTCCTTGTTTCTCGTGAAAATTCACCTTGCCGCATGAGGTGAAGTAAGGGTTGATCAGCCATGGATCAATGCCGATCAGTTCAGAAAAATCCTGCGCTACCGTATCGAAGGCGCTAAAGTGCAATGACTTCCGGCGCGTTGCCCAGCCTGCATGCAATGGCGGCAGAATAATCTGTTGCAGATTCTGAAGAAGGGCAGGCACCCCGCCAGATAGATCATTATTGAGCAGAATCGCGCAGGGATCGAAATTGCTGGTACGCAGCCGGTTGCCGCTGCGCTCGACGGGTTCCAGCAGCAGCGTATCTCCATTGGGCAGGGTGATCGGTGTAGGCTGTGTGATTTCCGACAACAGCGAGCCAATACGGACATTCAACCCCGCCTGCTGCATGATCGCCTGCAACGTAGCAACATTCTGCAGATAAAAGGTGTTACGGGTATGATTTTCCGGTATCAGCAGAATATTGCTCGCATCCGGACAAATCTTTTCAACTGCGGTCATCATCGCCTGTACACATAACGGGATGAATGTCTGGTTCAGATTATTGAACCCGCCTGGAAAAAGATTGGTATCCACTGGCGCAAGCTTGAAGCCACTATTACGCAGATCAACCGAACAATAAAAAGGAACCGCATGCTCGATCCATTGCTTGCGCAACCAGTGTTCAATGGTTGGCATGGCGTCGAGAATACGTTTTTCCAGATCAAAGATAGGGCCGCTCAAATCAGCGGTAAGATGGGGCGTCGGCATATCGGAGTCGCAGTAAATTGATTTCCGTGATTATAGCATCCCTGCCAGGGAAGCCTTAATTGCGCGGGAGTCGCTCAAGGTGCGCGAATCAGTCGGGGTAGCCAGATGATATTGGTGAACGGCAGTAGACCTGCCCGAGCAACACAGGACGGGTACAATATGCCGGTTGATACCAATTTAAGTGGTGATTGCGCGAGTGATGCTGACTGTTAATAGACGAACTACTTTTAACCAAACGATATGAATCTGATCATTCAAGGAACCGAAATAGAAAACAGCGACTTGCGGGCGCTGGCCAAACTGGCCGGGGCGAGTCAGATCGAGCGCATAACGGGAGAAGCATTCCGAATGCTCGATGCGCAACCGCATCCGGAGATTGAATCTTTTTGCAAGCAGACTACTCTCGACTTTGCATTCGTGCCGCCAGGAAAAAAACTGGCTGATTTTGGTCTGGTAGTCATGGATATGGATTCTACATTGCTGGCGATCGAGTCTATCGATGAAATCGCCGATTTTCATGGGATCAAAGCTGAAGTTGCAGCCATTACGCAAAGCACCATGCGCGGAGAGATCAATTTTGCGGAGAGCATTACTCGTCGCGCTGCATTGCTTGAAGGTCTGCCAGAAAGTGTGCTGCAAAGAGTTTATGACGAACGGCTACGATTGAGTCTGGGTGCGGAAAAAATGCTGCAATGCATGCAATCAGTTGGGATCAAGACGATGGTGGTTTCCGGTGGCTTTACCTTTTTTACCGAGCGGATCATGAAGCGTCTGGGGCTGGATTATGCTTTTGCTAACACACTCGACATTCAGAATGGCAAACTAACCGGGAAAGTGCTGGGCAATATCATCGGCGCAACCGCCAAGGGGGAGATTCTCAAGCAAAAACGAGATGCACTGGGGCTATCCAAAGAGCAGGTGATTGCCATCGGTGATGGTGCGAACGATATCAAAATGCTGGGTGCGGCAGGAGTGGGCATCGCTTTTCATGCTAAACCGGTAGTGCAGGCGCAGGCTACTTATTGCCTCAACCACGTGGGGTTGGATGGTGTACTGAATCTTTTCGGGTAATCTGTATTCGGAGCAGAGTTGTTCGCTCATTAATCACGGTCTGGCCATGCTTGCTCTGGTTGTCATGATGTGGCCTGCCGGTTTCACGAATGGATGGCCGCCCAGCAAGCCATTGCTGAGGATTTTGTAGAATCCAGAATAATTGGCTTTTGCCAACAACCCAAGAAGTTCCTGGCGGGTTATGCTGCGTTGTTGCAACAATAGTGCTGCAAGTCCGGAAACATGGGCTGTTGCCAGTGAATTTCCAGAAATAAAGTCGTAAGTGCCTTTGGGAAAGGTCGTCAGTATTTCTTCACCCGGTGCAAATACGGTGGATCGCTGATTTTTTGAGGAGGTTTTAATCGCCCTGCTACCCAGACTCTGAACGGCAATCACACCGGGTTGATAAGCCGGAAACCCGTTGTTTCCATCCACCTTGTCCGACTGAGAGGCAATGATGGTGATGCCGCGTTGAATGGCGGTTTCGATTAATTTGGCCAGAAGAGGATCATATGGGCCGGTCAGGCTTAAATTAATGATGTCGACCTTCATTTCGATCGCCGTATTGAGCGCAAGCGCCAGGCTGAAATTGTTACAGACCGCTTCTATACTGCCTGTATTGATTTCCCAGCAAGCTTTCAATGCAATGACGTGACTGTCAGGTGCAATACCAACAATGCCTTCTTCATTGTCTGCCTTGGCCACGATTACTCCAGCAATTGCCGTGCCATGAAGGTCTTTATTAAATTCCGGGGATTTCTGGGCGACGAAATTCCTGGTTTCCCTGATCTGCCCTTCAAGATCAGGATGGGTAACGTCTACGCCTGTATCAATGATCGCAATCTTTACATTTTTGCCAGTAATCCTGCTATGTATTGCAGCCAGATTCATCGGCTGGATATGAGTTTGCAGGCGATAATAAGGATCGTTGTAGCTATCCGCCATCACCCGAAAATAATTTAATCCTTGAACATGGTTGATACGGATATCACTCGATAATTTGTTGATGATTTCATTCAGCGGTTGATTGCTATCCACCTGATAAACTACGCAATATTCATTGATTGCACTGATAAGCCACTGCGAGAGAGTTTTTAGTTTGTAATCCGTTTCAATGGTCGAGGCTACTTTTCTACTCCAGGTTGAGCTGCTGTACTCTCCTCGACGACGATAAGTCTGATTGGCCGTGCCAATCTGAATGCGATTGGACTGTTTCTCGGTATAAGTTACCAGAATAATATTGTTTTCCTGCTCGTGATCGAAGAGCTGGGGATCAATCCATAATGCCTGCTCTGCCCGGATTGGCAAAGCAGCTGACAGCAGCATGATCAGAGCAAAAACCAATAAACAGCATTTTGTTTGAGTTTTCAACAGCATGATAGTCCTAATCAGAAGAAGATTGCCCTTGGGAAAACTCGGCAAAAATAACGAGCGCATTGTTACGCAGCTGCAAGATGGCGTCATCAAGTACCGGTTGGCTGGTTTCGTAATTGCCGATCTGAATTTCGTAGATACCATTATTGGATGGCCCTTTCACAATATGGCCTGACACCCCATGCACAATAGCCTCGATTTGCTGGGGTTCCAGTTTGTCTTCCACAAAGGCAATGCGTGCAATATTCTTTGGCATGCTCTCGGTTGCGTTGGCCAGCGTCCGGTATTCGCCGGATAACTTGGGCATATCCACCGGAGACTCAAATATTAATACTGATGCCAGCAAAAACAGGCTTGCCGCCAGAGCAGCGTACTTCATTGCTCCGGAGCAGTGATGCATAGATGCGGTTGGCAACTTCCTGTATTTTTTATGGCCGGCCAGCGTAGTTGGTTTTGGAACGGCCTTAATCTGATTTTTGAGTTTGGCAAATGAAACCTGCGATACCTGCTGTAGCAGTTCGGTCTGCTGTATCTTGTCAAACAGCTGCTGTTGCTGCCGTAATTCGATTCTGCAGGCGACACAGCTCCTGATATGGTTTTTTACCTGCGTCTGTTCGGTGGAATCCAGGGAGCGATTAATGTACCACGGTAACAGGTTCCATGCCCTTTCATGCTCGTTTTCAGTGACAGTCCGGGTAGTTGTGATCGTCATTTATTTACTCCTGCCATTAAGTTCGGGAAGCAGTCTGGCCAAGATTTTTCTAGCATGAAACATCCGGGTTTTCACCGTATTCTCAGGGCACTGCATGATCTTGGCAATTTCATTGTAATGCAAACCCTGATAGTAAGTCATTTCTACGACGGCCCGTTGCTCCACTGACAGTTTGCTGAGCGCAACTTCAAGCCAGTTACTTAACTCCAGTTGGGAAACCCAGTGTGCGCTGTTGTCAGGAAAATAATCCAGTTCATCACAAAATTCTACCAATCGGTCCTCTCTTGTCAGGCTTTGTTCAATATTTTTCAACCCCTTCAGATACGCGATCCCCAATATCCATGTCGAAGGTCGACATACCTGATCATAAGTCGATGCCTTTTCCCAAACGACATACATGACATCATTGATGACTTCTTCGATACCATTCTGACGCTTGGTGACATGAAAAATGAATTGATATAGTCGTTTGAAATAACGATGATAAAGTTGTTCAAAAGCGACTTCATTGCCAGCTGCAATTTCTGCAATCAAGTTCTTTTCCTGATCCCGCTGCTCATGTGAATCAAATGGCCTGGATTGACGTGTTTCAGGTACTGAAGACCCATGCATGGTGATTACTCCACTCATCAAAAATACGGATTTCGGGTTTTACAGCCGTCTATTCCTTGTCATGCATAAAAGGTTCATTGTACACATAGCAAAAGAATCAAAATCCGATTGTGATGGAAAAAACCACGCTGTTATGAACCACTCTGGGATGAAATTGCCACCCTGAAGGGATTTCTTTTTCTTTCCCCAGATACTCTCCCTTGTAATAACGAAGATCGAGCCCCAGGTTCCGGGAGGCATACCAGACCAGACCCAGATTCAGATATACAAAATCATCATAGTTCAGCACCTTGGCCTGTCTGCTGTAGCCGAAAGTGCCCGATAGTTCGATAGCCTCGGCAATCGGATAACGCCCCGAAACCTCGGAATTGAACGAGATGTGATTTTGCTGATAACCATTTTCGGAAAAACCGAAATTGACGGTTAGCAGATCACGGAAATGGCCATAAAGATAAAACTCGTTGTAGTCCACTGTCCGGCCAAATATCCTGCCGTTAAAAATGTAACGCGTCCATTCGATATTGAATCGCCAATCATCCGAAAGCGCATAGGCAAAGCCAGCATAGGGCTTGAATTCAATCCGGGAAGGATTTCTGAATTCATCATCATTGAAATTTACCGTGGATACAAATGCACCGAGATAAATCCCGGATTTGAACTCATAGTCAATATTGGCCTGGAGCGCTGGCTTCCGGTCGCTCTTGGAATAACCCCGCCAGATATAGTCTGTTGTAGCCGTCACGCTGCCACTGAAATCAGCATGGCCAGTCATGGAAATAAAAAGAACCAGCGAAATACCTGAAAAAGCCTGAATCAGATAAAAGTACTTTTTTTGTATTTTTGGGATAGTCATGAACTTGATCTATTGATGCACTTCAAAGTTGAATCCGCCTCAGAAGTAATCACATCAGCCTTTTTGAGGTTTTTTAATGCGTTTGAACTATTTCATCTATACGCGGAATGAACGGGTGGTAAGAAGAGAGCATGTAGATGCTTATCTTACCTTACGAAGATATGTTAACTTTAATTATTCGATGGAGAACAAAGATGAAGCTAACCATGATTAAGACCTCAACCGTATTGACCGCAGCACTGGCCGTGTTCGCGGCAGCATTACCGGCTGCTGATGCTGACGCAGCGAGTATACGGGTAAAATGTGAAAAAAAATCAAACCGCTCCAAGGTTTCTGTCGATGGTGGCGACCTAGTCCCGGGGGATTATGTTGCTCGAATCGTTTCGGGAAGTAACACCAAAAAATCTGCCTCTAAACCAGCGATAGGTGATGAAGTGGAATTTGATTTCGATAGCGATCCGGGAGATATCACTGCAGGTGCTACACCGATCACTCGTACCTTTATTCAAGGAAGCGTAACGGGTCAATTGATCAATGCAAGAGGGTTTACCGTTGCTCAAACAACCAGTACCTGCCGCATAAAATAACAAAAAAGGTCGACAAGGCCGTCCGAGAAGGCTCATCCTTTCTCGGATGGCTCTGCCGTGTTATGGTTGATCAATTCTGTAATGAGATATTCACATGAGATTACAAAGGTTTATATTTCTGATTAGTCTATTCATCAGTGGCGCCTGCCTGGCAGCGCCAGAAAGTCAGCCGGAAACAGGGAAATTCCGGGCGCAGCAACCAGCTGTCGAGATACCTGTTCACACCCCAAACAGTACAACCGCTCAAACCAGGATACAAAACAAAAGCAATCCGGAACAAGGCGCGCGTCATGAAAAAAGCAGGATGATCGATTTCTGTCGAAAAAACCCGTGCTGATTTAGTCTGAAAAATACAGGAGCACACTGTTATGAAAAAAGAAATCTTCTTGAGTGGGAGTCTGTTGATTTTGATTTTCTTCGCCATGAAAGGCCTTGCTGAAGAAATACATTGGTCACACGACCACCAGGCTGAATGGGGTTCTATCCAGCATCTGACCGAAACCCGTATTCCTGAAATGTACCCGTTTGCAACTTGCAGTATAGGGCAGCGCCAATCTCCGGTGGATTTATCCATCATGAGCAATCAGCATAAGACCAATCGCCTCCGCATTCATTACCTGCCTGATCACCCGGTTTTCTTCAATAGCGGCCATGGCGTGCAAGTCAATACCTCGGAAAATTATGCTGGAAAGCTGGTTGTTGGGCATGAGGATTATTCCCTGATCCAGTTCCACTTTCATGAGCCAAGCGAGCATGTGATCGGTGATCAGAGTTTTCCGGCAGAACTGCATTTCGTTCATGTGCGTGATGATGGAAAAATCGCCGTACTGGGCGTGTTAATTGGATTAGGTAAAGAAAACTCGACGCTTCAGTCGATTCTCGACAACATTCCTTCTGAAGCGGGGGAAAGCAGAAACGATGAGTCCATCAATATTCACCCAGAAAAACTGCTGCCACGGAACAAAAGAATGGTTTTCTCCCTGGCTGGTTCACTGACTACTCCACCCTGCAGCGAAGGCGTTGACTGGTATATTCTGATGGAATCCATCACTATTTCGGAAGCTCAGCTGCTGCAACTGAAAGCCCTCTATTCTGAAAACGCACGTCTACCACAAAACCTCAATGGCAGGGTTGTAACCCATCAGCCGTAATAGATATCCGGTTAGCAAAGGATGCTTCTTGGAAGTCTATGCTTGCAGGTGTCAGCCCAATCTTTTTACTACAATGTTCTGGCCCAATCGTCCTGCATTCCGAATTGCAGGACGCATCTTCCATACATTTCCTCCTTTAATTCTTTTTTATATCAAATAATTAAAACTATCTTTAGTAAACGAGAATAGTTTTTCTATTCCAAGCTGCTTTCCGCAGCAGTCGCAATAATTAATGGCTATGTCATCGTTAGTTAGTGGTTGTCATGTAACCCAATGAATTTAAAGAAAAATATCAATTATTAGTTTTTTGGCTAATGGCTTGTTTATAAATGATAAATAGTGTTTATTTGCAGTGACCAACAATTAACGATGACATAGCCTAATTAATTGAACCTTTTACCTTGCCAACGGAATGAACCACGCATTGTTTGTGACGGTTTTTTTAATTTTGATGGCTAAAGGGAGAGGTAATGAAACTATATGGTGTCACGGTTTGTTCTATTACAAACGAGTTAGTACGGAGACAGATTAATCCGTCATTATTTCTGTTAGCCCTATGTGGGCGATTTTTTCGCCTGCCTGAATTTCAGATTGTGCTTCTGTTGCTCATCTCCATCATGTCCTCTCCGGTGAATTCGGCAGAAAACACATCACCGAAACCACCAGTCAAAGCTTGTACTTCCTGCCACGATAATACCGAAGCCAAGGTTCACACTGCGTACCATGGAGATTGTCTGTCCTGCCATGCCGATGCGGAGCTCCATCGTCACAAGGCAGATGAAATTTTTCCGGGCAAGGTGGAAGATAAGTCCTGTTTCTCCTGCCATATTTCCGGAAAGGGGCATGCGAAGGATGCTGGCAAGATGAATTTTGCAGTTTCAGAGCATAGCAAGGCTGGTATTCAGTGTATCGATTGCCATGGCATTCACAAAGATAAGATCAGTGGCGATCCAAATGTCGCCAATTTGCGGTTGGATAACCATGCCAAATTGTGTATCACCTGTCATCAGGATGTGTTTGTCCGCTTCAACATGATCTCGCATCACCCGTTGCGGGAAGGGGGAATCACCTGCACCGATTGTCATAACCAGCATAGCAGCATCAAAACAACGCTGGGTGGAAGAACCGAGCAATGTACGCAATGTCATCAGGCTGTGCGAGGGCCACATGTATTTGAGCATCCCCCGGCGGTGGAAAATTGCGCCAGTTGTCACAATCCTCACGGTACACCCAATCGGCGACTGCTGGAAGTCAGTCAGCCCATGCTGTGCCTGCAATGCCACTCGCTACCCAACAATCGCCATGGTCAATCTGGTAGTACCTCGACAGGCGAGCTGACCACGCAAATGATTTCAGGTGCGGTGCTCAGAAACTGTAGCAGCTGTCATGCGGCAGTCCACGGTAGTTCAATCGACCAGCATCTCAGATATTGATGTCTCAGGAGCTTACTATCGTTAAAATAAAAATTTATATAAGCTTGCCCCTTCTCATAGCCACAGGTTTGACCAGTCAGCTACTTCTTGCCGAAAATGAACTGGCCAGAAGTGATAATAAAGTCAGTGTTGAAATCACACCGAAATTGTACTTCTTTGATTACCATCGGGGCGTGGATGGGGATCGAACCCAGTTTCTGGAGCGTTATAACTATCAGGAAAGCGGTTCGAACAGTCGTTCCGGTTTCTACCCGGATGCAGACATCAGCATTCTGGTGAGCAATCCACGGCGCAATGTGTTCTCACTGGAGCGTCAAGGTTATGGCATTTATACCCATCGAGGCAGGATGGCGCTGGATATGGATAAGATTGGCCTTGCAGGCTATTACCGAAATTTCCGTTCTTCCACCGGAGGAATTGATTTTCTCTACAGCCCCAACCAGGTTCCTGGTGGCACCGATCCACTCTACACCTCCGCTAACAGCGGCTACGTTGCCCGATTCAATGATGATTCAAATGGCCAGACTCGCTACAGTATCGATCGTCTCACCTACGGAGGTGGATTGGCTTTGAAACCTGAGCTGTTTGGAAGTATGGGCTCACTTACCTTTAGCTATGACGGTTATCAGCGTGACGGCAACCGTTTTGCCACCTTTGTGCTCGGTGGGGGAGATGTGAATAGCGCCGCTCCGAATACAGGAACGCAACAGCGCTGGCGCGGTTTTGACATGCCGGTTAATGAACAGATGAACCGCTTCTCGGTAAATCTGAGTGGTGCACCAGGCGGTTTGCAGCTGACCTACGATGGTTCAATAGAAAAATTCCAGAATCGGGCGAATGATTTTACCCTTGCGAATTTTGCCAACTTTGGTGCAAATTCGGACCGAATCATACCCAGTAATGCCCCCATCCATTTCATACCAGATAGCACGCTGTTAACCAACAATTTCCAATTGACCAAAAATTTTGGCTTGACTGCTATAGGTTCCGGTTACGGGTTGTCAATTCTCGATCAGGATTCATTTACCCAGAATCAGCTGGCTGCCGGTTATGGCACTGGTAAGATCGTTACCAATAGCGCCTTTCTCAACATCAATTCCGCCGTATTATCCTGGGCAGGACTGGAGGGTTATGCCAAGTATTACAACCGTGATAACGACTCAACCTTTCCGGCAAGCGGGCTGATCGATCCGTTTGGTGCTCAGGAACTCGGGGTAAGAATCAACACGATTGAATCTTTTACTTATGGACTGGCGGCCACTTTCCGGCCACGCATACTCAAATCAACAATAACAGTTGGTTGGAAAGGTGAAAATACTGGCCGGGATCTGACCTGGACCGATGCTTCGATAGTAACAGGGCTGAATGGTATTCAACCGCAGCGATCACTTTATCAACAGCGCACCTTCTCCAACGAAGGCTATATCAATTGGGTAACCCGACCACTTGATGGCCTGATCATACGCATCACGCCCTCTTATCTGCGTGCAAGTCAGACCGGGCTGCTCACGGAGCCGGCAGAATCACTTAATTTGAAGTCGACCATGAGCTATCTTCTGAGCGACAGTATTCTGTTGAGTGGCTACTACCATTTCACAAATCGCAAGAACAATAACAACAGTCTGGCTTTCGCCCTGACCACGCCGGTGATAACTGATGGCTTTTCACTCAAGCAAAATACCAATAACTCTCAGCAATCTGCGGGAATTTCACTGAGTTTCACCCCGGATGAAACACTGAGTACTACCGCGAGTTTTAGCTGGATGCGTAATGATTTTACGACATACCTGATTACATCTAACCGCAGACGCTTCGAGGCACCCGGAAATACGGTGTTGTTCGCGTTGCGTGACAGACCCAATTATCTCGTCGATACCTATGTCTTCTCAATCAATACAGACTGGCAGGCAACCGGGAAATTGAGCTTCAGCAGCGGCTATACCCTTTCACATTCCAGAGGGCATACAGCAACTGGCTATACTGGCAATCAGCTCCGATTAGCAACGGGTGATGTAGACCAGCAAATCGACAACATGCTTCATCATCTTGCGCTGGGCGCAAATTATTCCATTAACGACTCCCTGAAACTCAGAGGATCTTATGGCTACAGCTTCTATCAGGATAAGGCCTTCAATACCTTAACGGGAGGTTATCATTTCGTTATGATAGGAGCATCACTGCGTTTTTGAGTACGTAAAAATTGAAAAATTTGCTACTGATACGATACCGGGTTCCTTAATCGATTTTTTGATCGATTATCGCCGTGTTTGACAATTGAGCCAGCTTTCAGTAGATTCAGTCCGTAGGGAAAAGGTATTTATTTTTCCTATACCCTAATCAACTTGAGGAAAAAACTATGAAGTATGTATATTTATTGATTGCATGCACGACTATTGCATTAAGTGCATGCGAGGAGAAAAAAAGCCTTGATGGACACTCAATGGAAAAACCACCTCCCTCTGCTTTTATGGAACGCGATTCTGCCCCTGATTTCGACAAGACTGAGGAAGCGACGGAAGACACGTCTTCACCAGAAGAAAAGAATTAATCCTAAATCCTATTTAGGAAGCATGTAGCAGCATCGCATTACGGCGACAGTTTACTAAATGCGCCAATTATGCCACATCATATTGTCGGCATGGCTTGCTCACCTCGTATTGTAAGACCCCGTTATTTGGTTCAAAGGATTAGATCGAAAAGTTAACGGCAATGGCTGGCCGTTAACTTAAGGCGAAGAAACGCGGTCCCAAGAAAGCAAAAGGCGGGAGCTAAGTATATTTAGTAAACTGCCACCATAATTTCCGCTCGCTGTCAGGTAAGCCTCGTCCGGCGTGTGATATCCCAATGACTGATGCATCTGCGTTGTATGGTAGAAAGTAACGTACTCTGTCAGAACAAGTATTAAAGCGCACCCAGCCATTGTTGCATACCCTTTCAGGTAAATATCTTCGTGCCTGGCACTGCGCCAGGGCTCTTCCACGAAGTTTGGCGCGTTGTTACCGCTACCAGCAGAATTACAGTTAAAATAGACGCTTTTTACTTGAGGTCAGAAATCATGTTTCAAATCGCACCCAGTATCCTTTCAGCAAACTTCGCCAAGCTGGGGGAGGAGATCACCCAGGTGCTCGACGCCGGCGCCGACATCATTCATTTTGATGTGATGGATAACCATTATGTACCTAACCTGACTATTGGTCCGCTGGTATGCGAAGCTATCCGTCCATTGACCAAGGCGGTCATCGATGTGCATCTGATGGTTGAGCCGGTTGATCGAATCATTCCAGATTTTGCCAAAGCGGGCGCCAATATTATTTCTTTTCATCCAGAAGCTTCCCGTCATATCGACCGCACGATCGGACTGATCAAGGAACAGGGTTGCAAGGCTGGCCTGGTGTTTAACCCGGCCACTCCTCTGTCGTATCTCGATCATGTGCTGGACAAGATTGATCTGGTGCTGATTATGTCGGTTAATCCCGGTTTTGGTGGGCAATCCTTCATTCCGGAGGCACTCAATAAATTGCGGCTTACCCGGGAACGTATCAATGCCAGTGGTCGCAGCATTCTGCTGGAAATCGATGGGGGGGTGAAGGTGGATAATATTGCGCAGATTGCGCGTGCTGGTGCAGATACATTTGTTGCGGGTTCCGCCATTTTTGGTGCGGGCAGGGATAGCGATCCACATCGCTATGATAGCGTCATTGCAGCCCTGCGTGCAGAATTGGCCAAAGCGACTTCATAACTCTAATTGTATCCATGCACATGAATACTCAAAGTGGCTCGTCAGCAAGTGCGATGCGGTTTCCGATAGCAGTGCGGATCGTTATTATCGACCTGGATGGCACGCTGCTCGATACCGCAGAAGATCTGGCGGAGGCCGCCAATGAGATGTTGCGCGAGCTACAGCGGGAAACGTTACCGTTATCCGCCATTCAACACTTTATCGGCAAGGGCGTGCCTCGGCTCGTCAAACGAACATTGACCAACAGTCTGGATGGTGAGCCTGATCCGGAGCTATTCGCGCAGGCGCTGCCCATATATGAACGCTGCTATGCCAGACACCTGCATGTTCATACGCGCCCCTATCCTGATGTCATCACCGGGCTTGATCGTCTCAAACAGAATGGCTTTCATCTGATCTGCATCACCAATAAAGCAGAAGCCTTTACTCTGCCGTTATTGCGCGCAGCCGGCCTGCTGGATTATTTTGAACTGGTTCTGTCTGGTGACAGCCTGCCTCGCTGCAAACCTGACCCTCTGCCGCTTCTGCACGCTTGTGAACAATTTAAAGTTTTACCCGAATCCGCACTGCTGATCGGCGATTCGCTGAATGATGCCCTTGCCGCAAGGGCAGCTGGCTGTCATGTTTTTTGTGTTCCTTATGGCTACAATGAAGGACGCGATGTGCGCGAACTGGATTGTGATGCTGTTGTCAGCTCGATTCTTGAAGCAGCCGGATGTATTACTCTGTCCCGCTAACGTATCCGCGAATAAACGGATGCAATCACCATGTCAGACCCTAATCACCATTCATGAATCAATGTTTGACTGAAAATGAGTTCAGCGCATTGGCGTTGCAGGGCTACAACCGAATTCCACTGGTGCTGCAAACCTTCGCCGATCTTGATACGCCACTCTCTGTTTATCTCAAGCTTGCCAATCAACCCTACTCCTATCTGCTTGAATCAGTAGTAGGTGGCGAACGTTTTGGACGCTACTCGGTAATTGGCCTCCCGGCCAGAACCCGGCTTGAAGCCTATGATAATCTCGTGCAGACGGTTTCGGGCAGTATAACCAGCAAATTTGATACTGATAATGCGCTTGATTATATTGAAACATTCCTTGCAAAATTCAAGGTTGCGCCCAATGCGGCATTGCCACGATTTGGCGGAGGTCTGGCGGGTTATTTTGGCTACGACAGTGTGCGCTACATTGAGCCCCGCCTGGCAGGGCAGGCACAACCAAACACACTGCACACCCCGGACGTTTTGTTGCTGCTATCGGAAGAAGTGGTGGTGGTAGATAATCTTTCTGGCAAGCTCTATCTGATTATCTATGCTGATCCAGCGCAACAGAATGCCTATCAGCTTGGCATCAATCGGCTAAAGGAACTGCTCGCAAAATTACGCCTGGCGCTCCCTATTCCTGATGAAAAACCGAGTGATTCTCAGCCTGCCAGCTGTGAATTTCACGAACAGGATTTTCTCGCCGCAGTGGAGAAAGCCAAGCAATACATCATCGAAGGCGACATCATGCAGGTGGTGCTTTCACAACGCACAAGCAAACCTTATGCAGCGTCACCACTGGCGTTATACCGGGCGCTGCGCAGTCTCAATCCTTCTCCCTACATGTTTTATTACCATTTGGGAGATTTTCATATCGTCGGTGCTTCACCTGAAATTCTGGTCAGACTGGAAAATGATATCGTTACCGTGCGCCCTATTGCGGGAACCCGGCCGCGTGGGCAGAATGCGGAGCAGGATCAGGTACTGGCGACGGAACTGCTGGCTGATCCGAAAGAGCGCGCGGAACACATCATGTTGATGGATCTCGGACGTAATGACATCGGGCGGGTGGCGCAGACCGGCACGGTAAAGGTAACCGAAAATATGCAAATCGAGCGTTACTCACACGTCATGCATATTGTTTCCAATGTGGAAGGCAAGCTCAAACCGGGTTTGAACGCCATCGACGTGTTGCGTGCAACCTTTCCCGCCGGGACGGTCAGTGGCGCGCCAAAAGTACGCGCCATGCAGATCATCGACGAGCTGGAGATTTCCAAACGCGGCATTTACGCCGGTGCGGTTGGCTACCTCGGTTTTAATGGCGATCTTGATCTGGCGATTGCGATACGCACCGGCGTGATCAAGGACGGGTGGCTGCATGTTCAGGCTGGCGCCGGTATTGTAGCGGACTCCATTCCTCAAAATGAATGGGTTGAAACACAAAATAAGGCAAAAGCGTTATTGCGCGCCGCAGAAATCGCCGAACATGGGCTTGACAGCAGAATCGACTAAATTGATGCGGGTCAGTCGCTGACAAACGTTCCAGATTGACATACCGGGCCGATTCCAGGATGGCATAATTAAAATACGGTATCGCTCGATGTAAAATATTTAGACCAGATACTGAGAAAACGCTTGGAAAATCTACTCGTACCTAATCATTCCGTAACAGAAATTTCCTGCACCTGTGCGCTTATCTTTGCGCCACACCCCGACGATGAAGTATTTGGCTGCGGTGGGGCTATTATGCGTCATATTGAACATGGTGCTGCCGTCCATGTCATTATTGTTACTGATGGCGGGTATGACATCAGTGAAGATCAAGCTGATAGTTATATATCGCAGCGCCAAAATGAAAGTATCGCCGCAGCCGAAATTCTCGGTTATGGCAAGCCGCTTTTCTGGAACTATCCAGATCGACAGATTCACTATGATGAAAAACTGATTCAGGAAATTCTGACGGCAATTCGTGAAACAGGTGCTGATTTGGTTTATGCGCCATCTGTATTTGAAATGCACCCGGATCACCGCATGCTGGCAATGGCTGTCATCGAAGCTGTCCGGCGTATTGGCTCAAATATACGCGTTGCTTTGTATGAAGTTGGTATTCCACTTCGCCCCAACCTTCTGCTCGATATCAGTGAGGTGGTAGCGCGCAAAGCTGCTGCCATGAAATGTTTTATCTCACAAAATACCAGGCAGCGTTACGATCTTCATATCGCATCACTGAATCATTATCGGACCTATACGCTCCCGGCAAAGGTCGAGGCAGCTGAAGCTTATATCCTTCTTTCCGCAGAAGAAATGGCGAGTGATCCGCTCAAGTTATATCAATCCGAGCATACCCGACAAAAATCACTGGGTGTTCCACTGGATAGCAAGGATCTTCCCTTGATAAGCGTCATTATTCGTAGCATGGATCGAGCTACGTTATCCGATGCGCTGGATTCCGTTGCATTGCAGACTTATCCGAATATCGAAGTGGTGGTCGTAAATGCGATAGGGGGGACACATCGTGAAATTAGCGAATGGTGCGGAAGATTTCCATTGAGGATATTCGGTTCAGGCAGGCCATTAAAACGCAGCCATGCGGCAAATTGTGGCTTGGATCTTGCGAGGGGCGAATATTGCATTTTTCTGGATGATGATGATTTTTTTGACCCAGATCATATTGCCAATCTGATCGAGTCTTTGAAAAATGCGCGAAACCATTTGGCTGCCTATACTGGAGTGAGAATTGAAGGTGAAGCGGGAATAATTTCCGGAGTTTTTAACCAGTCCTTTTCTGCAGCCCGATTGATGGCAGGGAACTTTATTCCCATCCATGCCGTACTTTTCAAGCGTATTTTGGTTGAGCAGGGTTGCAGGTTCGACGAAAATCTTGACAGCTACGAAGACTGGGATTTCTGGCTTCAAGTTGCCCGGAAAACTGATTTTGTGCACTCAGAAAAGGTAAGTGCCGCCTACCGTGTACAGCTCGGTAGCTCCGGCATGTCGCAGCCTTTGACGCATAATTTGCCGCTACAGCGACAATTTCGTTTGCAGGTATGGAAAAAGTGGTGGCGCAGATGGACAGCAGACGATTTCGATCATCTCGTGGCGGATTTTCACCAGCAACTTATTTTGCTGCAGCAACAATTGGGACGTTCCGCCCATTCAGAAAATGAATTACGGTGCCTGCTCGCAGAAAAGGAACGATTGCAAGCTGAGCACGAAGTGCGGATCGTTACCCTTAACCAAACGGTGTTCGAAAACGAAGAGCGCATCGCCACGCTTAACCAAACCCTTAACCAAGTGGTGTCCGAAAACGAGAAGCAAATCGCGGCGCTTAACCAAACGACGTCCGAACGCAATGAGCAGATTATGCAACTGAGATCCACTGTTGCGGAAATTTTTGATTCAAGAAGCTGGAAGCTGACAGCGCCTGTTCGTTTTTTTAGTCAAACAACACGAAAAATTTTGCAATACGGAAAACCCGTATCCCATTTAGCCCTTCAATACTATCGCCGCGAATCAGGTTATAAACTCTTGCGACGTATTTTTAGCATCTTACGTAACGAGGGCCTAAACGGAATAAGGTGGCGTTTGAGGGCACTTCACAAAAACCACGAGGCAATTACTCCCAGATTAAAGGCCAAACCAGCAGCGAGATTAGAAAAACACCACTACCTGCCGCTTTCAACCATTGACATCACGAAATACGACTATTTCTTCTTCGATGTATTTGATACTGCAATCAGTCGGTTTTTTAAAAAACCAACTGATATATTTGAATATATCTCGTTCAGAACAAAAACCCCCGATTTTCATTTGAGACGAATTCAGCAGGAAGCAGAAACTCGCAAGCAGTATAAGGATCGCAAAGAAATCAGCATCCTTGAGATTTATAACAACTTGCCAGGCGACTCAATTGAAGCAGAAATTTCAGCAGAGCTTAAATTCTGCGTGGCTCACCCGGAAGTCTATGACTTTTATTTAAAACTACTGGATGCCGGAAAGAAAGTATATTTTGTTTCGGATATGTATCTGGACAAAGAGACCGTCTCCAGAATTCTGAATGAGAATGGGTTTTGCACTTATGAAGGTGTATATGTTTCATCGGAAGATGATCTATTGAAGGGTGATGGCAGCAGATTTGAATGGCTGAAAAAGAATATTCCTGAAAGTATCGGTTCTACCATTCACATTGGAGACAACCGTATTTCCGATTTTTCACAGCCACAAGCCCATGGATTTGACGCATTCCATTTTATGGAGCACGACGTATATTATCGGCAAGATTCATTTCTGTATTCCAAAGTAGACTTTCTCAATTCGAAGCACAGTCTTGGTTTGTCTTTCTTACTCGCTACTTTCCGCTACTGGAAATCAGGCTTTCACGATCAGCCACCTGATTATTGGAGCCAATTTGGCTTCTTGTACGGTGGGGCGCTGATATCTGCTTTCTGCGGTTTTATCCATGAACAGCTTGCGAGCCGAAAATTATCGTGCGATAAAATCTACTTTCTTGCGCGCGATGGTGACATCATGAGCCAGGTATACCAATTGCTTTATGATGACGTCCAAGCTGCGTATTTAATGGCTTCCCGCCGCTGCATGCTTTTCCCTTCGCTCAAGAGCCTGACACATGCGGATGATGAGGAAGCACTGAAACAATTCATTGGGCCATTGGGCAATGCCAGTGCGAAAGATATTCTGGAACGATTCGGCTATACCGATCTGGATAACCTGGAAGCGGATCTGAAAAACATCGGTCCGGATCCGTCAAAGTGGGCTGAACAAGACATACACACTTGCATTTTGCGACATAAGCAGTCGATTATGGAAAAGGTGGTCTCGGAGCGTGACATGCTTTTTGACTATCTCTCGGAGATGAATTGCTTTGACCAGGATGATATCGTTATTGTCGATGTGGGCTGGGGAGGAAGCATACAAAACTCTCTTGTAAAACTGCTGGAGCTTTGGAATTACCCGGCGAAACGTCTGCATGGAATTTATCTCGGTGTGAATGACGGCGTGGCATACAAGCAGAACAAAACCGGCTTCTTGTTTGAGGGAGATCAGTCACAGTTTCTCGAGTATCTTAATTTGATCGAGCTGATAACCTCGTCTCCCAAAAATGGAGTAGTCCATATTGATTGTATTGACGGGAATTTTGTTCCAGTGACCGGTACAACTAGTGAACATGAGAAAAAACGACAACTTGTTTCAGCGGAAATCCAGAAAGGCATACTCGATTTTGCACACCTGATCAAAAAACACAATATTGATTCCCTGAATTTCATTCATGCGGACGATTTCAAGGCATTATTTGAGTCATTACGAGACTACGCTTCTGAAGAAGATGTTGTTCAATTTGGACAACTGAGACACGCAATAATGATTGGTAACCGCTATACACATCCCGTACTTAATCTGAGAGCTTGATGTATGCACGACATAAAATTGGTGACCGTTTTCATTACCCCGGAAATGTACAGCAGGTTTTTCACATCGAATGCCAATGTTAATGGTTATGATTTAATCAGCATTGATAACCGGCAACTCAATCGTGGCTTGCCCATGATTTATAATGAAGTCATTGAAAATCAAATCAATAATGATTGCTGGCTGTTTTTTGTTCACGAGGATTTCGAAATCAAGTGTGACTTGGCCATAGTAGATAGTTTAGATCCGGAGAACGTCTATGGCACCTTCGGTGTAAATTTTGAACATGATGTACCTGTTGGATATGGAAAACACATTTGTAGCAATAAAGACGGCTCTAATCCACTGGATGCTGGAAATGAAATACCGGATACAGTCAAAGTGCAAACCCTCGATTGCCAGAGTATTCTGGTTCATACATCATTGCTCGCTAAGCATGCGCTCCTTCGCTTTGATGAAAATTTGACATTTGATTTGTATGCAGAAGATTTTTCCATTAACGCGCAGGAAAGGCATGGAATCGATGTAAAAGTATTTCCGCTTAAATTTCAGCACTATTCACATGGTAAAGTAACAGAAAGATATCATGCAGGACTGCGCTATCTGGCAGAAAAATATCCCTCAGTAGGCGTTGCGGGGAGTTGCTCTTTTATTGGCGGAAGGGCCAGTGAATTGGAAAAAAAGTTTACGTACAACATACCCGCAAACCCGAATAGCAATCAATCGACGAGAATTTCTTATACGCTCAAAGGGGTTGCGAGGCGCTTCCGATCACTTTTTCTCTCCATGTTCAAGTGAAGGGTTATATCGTGCCCGCATTAAAAATAAGAGTACTTTATCTAAAATCCATGTCGCCCCCCGTTAACCACCAAAGATCCTGTAATTTTTCCGAATGTAAACCCTGACTCCAGGTTGGCGCAGGAATGGGAATTTCCTGCCCGATTCGACGCCCCCCTGTTTGGGTGAAACAGGGAGCGAAATTTTGGGGAATACGGATAAATACACGTCTTTTCTGATGCATTCCCGTTACTCTCCTGGCATGCGAGATCAACAGTGGCATGACCTGTAATGGACCAATCAAATCCATGATTTCAGTTTCATTTAAATCATGCCGCAAGACGATCAAACCACGAATCTGTCTGTCAATGCGGCCAATGACCAGCAATAGCTGGTAGTGATGGTGCGGATGATCCAGATAGCGATAACGCAGGTAGGCACTGTCCCGCACGCCAATGATGGCATTTTTGAAATCAACAGCCATTTTTTGCCAAAGATTATCAACGGTTGATGTTTGCCAGATGGCGTGCTGCAGATCGATTTCATTGATTCGCGTAAATACATGGGGTGTTCCTGGTTTGGGTTGCCATTCGATCTCCACCATGTTGCCAATCCTGGAATAAAGTCTGAGGCGCTCGGCAACCCGCATTGCGCGATCGTTTGGAAAGCCGTATCCCGTCAGTATGGGTTTGCCGAAGCCGACATAACTTTCCTGGAAGGTTGCCGCCATGAGAAAAAAAGGACCTCTACGAGTTAGAATGCCTCGCTCATCTGAATCAACCATGACATCACCAATCTGAACAGCGGTGATGGTTTGTCCAAATAATAAAGCACTGCGAAGCATGCCTCCGTAATGTGCGATCAGGCGATCATTCCGCCAGACTCCCAGCGCCCGACTGCCATGTTGCCCATATTTCCAATGCCACATCTGAGGAGACATGTCATGGCCAAAAGTTCTGCTGAACAACTGCTGCATTTCTGGCGTGTGTCGGTCGTCAAGTATTCCCACGCGCCATTTGGGAATCGAGGTTTTTTTAAATTTGAGCAGGGCATAACCGAATAAACCGTCAGCATATCGGCGTTGATAATTTTTGTTGGATTCATCCAGTTTGTCCAACGTTTCGCCATCCAGTGACAGCTCTGACATCAGGTAATCCTTGAATTTTGTTGTCAAGCGCAGCAAATGCGTTAAGGTCGGCGCGGCCAGAGTAGATAAATCTATCTGCTCTGTCAGCTTGAACCCCATCCTTTCAGCCAACCGAATCATGTCGTGCAAGGAATGCAGCCCTTCACTGCCTGATTTTTCACGGCGCAAGGAAAACTCATCCATGATCAGGATATCGCCGCCAATCGGCAGTAAATGCAATGCCTGGTTGAAAATCTCCAATGGTTCAATGTATTGCGCTGATTCCTGAAACAGGATGAGATCCCAACTCTCCGGGCTGGCCTGGTAATTCTCGAAATGCTGACAGTCAATGGAAAGATCTTGACCAAACCGTTTATTCAAGATGGCTATTTGTGCGGAATCAGGGGTAATGCCCTGCACTTGATAACCCCGCAGCTTTAGCTCAGCAAACGTGGTTCCCAATCCCACGCCAACTTCCAGAATTTTTTTTGTAGTATCGGGAAGATGTGATAACAGCAAATCCGTTGCAGCCTGTTGTGCTTGCGGAATAGTCACTTCACAATTGTCAAAAATACCATAGTGCAGCGCCTCTACCTGCCCGGTTTCCAGCAGCAACACATGAGCATAGACATTTAATGGGAATGTCAGGTTTTTACAATCCGCCAGATTGATATCCGATGAACGCATCGTATGGCGGCCTGTTCCAGGAACAACATTCGATGTTACCTGACAGGAAGTCTGCTCAAATTTGAGCATGTTATATTTCATCATTAAAAATCCACTGGTGCGCAAGCGCAAAATACCCCTGTAATCGCCCCTGTTGCTGGACGCGTATCGTAGCGATACTCAAGGCTGAATCGTATAAGTGAATGCCGCGCTCACAAAGCAAAAAGACACTGAGCATGTATTCTCCCTTCAGAAGCGGCAGGTTACTGATAACCAAAGAAACCGCGCCATCCCCGTTATCTTTGCGCGACAAAACAATCCCATCCTCGAAAGTTCCCGCGCTGGCCAGTACCCTGCCATCTATCAGATGCAGCGTGATCCCTACGGTTGGGCAGGGAATATGGAGGTCAGAAACAAAACTGACTGAAGCTGAAAGTGTGGATTGTTCGCTACTGGCGATAGCATGGCGACAACATTTGCCGTCAACTTCCACCTGCACACTTTTGAGGCGCGCGTGACCAGATACGGCATGACCTGAGGTAGAAGCTGCCGGCTCATTTTCTGCAAATAACTGTGAAGCAGCACCAATCACCTCATCTTTTGTCTCTTGTTTGTCCAAAAAAGATTGATAAGCCGCTACGACTAACTTGACTTCTCCCTCAGCCATCAATTTTCCTCGATCCAGCCAGATAGCGCGATTACAGAGAGACTCAACCTGAAACAAAGAATGAGAACAAAATAAAATTGTTTTACCCCTATCGCGCAATTGCATGATGCATTCAAAGGATTTTCTGGCAAATGACCCATCACCAACAGATAAGGCTTCATCAATGACCAGAATATCCGGGTCCGTATTGATAGCAATAGAGAAGGCAAGCCGGACATACATGCCGCTGGAGTAAGTCTTGACGGGCTGATCTATAAAATCCCCGATCCCGGAAAAGGTAATTATCGATTCTATTCGTTCACTGATTTGCTGCTGGGTCAGTCCGATAATGGTTGCATTCATCCAGATATTTTCACGCCCGGTGAAATCCGGATTGAAACCTGCCCCTAGTTCGAGTAAGGCGGCCAACCTGCCATGAATAATTATTTCTCCACAGGTGGGCGTCAATGTCCCGCAGATAAGTTGCAAAAGTGTAGATTTTCCAGATCCATTGCGACCAATAATCCCAACGACCTCTCCTGGTGCAATTGATAGATTCAGTTTTTGCAACGCCCAAAATTCTTTGAAAAAATTTCGCTTGCCTCGCCAGAGGAATTGCTTCAAACGATCCCTGGGTTGCGCATACAGGTAGTGGCATTTACCAAGCTCGGCAGCAAGAATGGCATGCGCGCTCATGACGACGAAAGAAAATATGCTTGACTACACAAATTGAATTTATTGTTCATCATAAGGTTAAAACTATCGGCTTTATCCGGCCAGCCTGGGCGGTGAGAATACGCCACACAAAAGGCGTGGCATGGACTACTGTAGGCATGGATTATGCGACACATCCGATTGAAGGGCATCTCTAAAATCCATATTGCATGACAATGCGTTGTGATTCACAAACAATATCGCCTGACCTGTCAATCCTGTGCTGCGTTAATATTTTTCGTCCCTGCCTTGTCTTGTTTAACACGCTGAATTTTTAGAGACGCCCTGAATACTCTGTTGGCTAATCATCTTACCGTGCAATCAAAATAACGGAACTGAGAGGTCCTTATTATACTACTGCCATCGTTGCTGATTGCGCTGGAAGCAGGCGGCAGATTTAAGAACCAACTGCAGCAATGACCTGGCGTAATTTTGGTTTACAGTTTAAAGCCCCAAAATATACTGCTTGTTTATCAATTAATTACTTTTTTTATACCCGATTGATGTCCGGTTTTGGCGTGTTCATACGTCTTATAGAGTGGGAGGGTGTATTTCGAACACACTTATACTTTGAGGAATGAATCAGGATGACCATGCAACGTGCGTTCCGGGTTTGGTTACACCGCTGGGCGGGATTGGCTATAGCAGCTTTCCTGATCGTGGTGGGGTTGACCGGCAGTCAAATCTCGGAGGGATGACACAACTTGATGTCGTTTATTTACAAGCTGCATGCCAGCCTGGCATTGGGTAGCTTCGGTCTCAGCCAACCCCCTGGTAGACGGAAGAGGTGGGCGCGATTACTGCAAAAGAGTGTGACTATCGCTCCTGCAACATGACCTTTTTCCTTGTTATGGCATATTGTCTGGTTCGTATTTACGAAAACAATCCAGCCAAATGGCTGCTGCCGTTCGTTCTGCTGATTCTGACCAGTGGCTGCATGAGCACACCAGATCGGCACGCGGACAATCTCGCAATCCCGTTACCAAGCCAGTGGAGCAGTGGTGCGGCAAATTCAGGCCAATCCCATCCCCAGCAATGGGTTAAATCGTTTGATGACCCGGTGCTGAGTTTGCTGATCAGCGAGGCACTGGAAAACAATTTCGATCTCAAAACGGCTGCTGCCCGGGTGGAGGTTGCCATCGCGCAGGCCCGCATTGATGGTGCAGGGCTGTGGCCACAACTGGGTTTTGCACCGGGATACCAGCATACACAAGTGCGCAGCGCTGGCTTTGGTTCAGCACGCTTCGGCGTGTTTGAAGGGCTGTTTAATCTGAGCTGGGAAATCGATCTGTGGGGACGTATCCGCGCCTTCAGAGAAGCAGCCGTGCAGGAGATCCACGCCACACAGGCAGATTTCGAGTCAGCCAGACTATCGCTTGCGGCACGGGTGGGACAAACCTATTTTGTGTTGCTGGAGGCGCAGCAACAGATGCGGGTAGCCGCTCAATCAGTCACCGATCGCGGTACCATTGCCAGTCTGGTACAGGGACGCTTTGAGCGCGGGCTGGCGCGCGGACTCGACGTGCGTCTGGCGAGAACTGATCTGGCCAATGCTCGCTCACAACTGGCGCAGATGCAGAATCAGATGCAGCTTGCCACCCGTCAGTTGGAAATTTTATTGGGGCATTATCCTGCAGGGGTATTGCACAATGTTATCGCGGCTGCAGGCGAGACTGAGCCAGCTCAGGCAACGTATTCCCTGCCTGCTCCCCCTCCCGTTCTGCCAGCCGGATTACCCGCTGAACTGCTGGCCAGGCGCCCTGATGTCGCTGCCCTTTTTTCGCGTTTGCGCGCAGCCGATGCCCGATTGGAGAGTGCGACTAAACTGCTGCTGCCACGGATTTCCCTGACGGCATCGGGTGGGACGCGTGACAGTACATTGACAGAACTCGTCGATCCGCGCGCGGTAGTGTGGAATGTATTTGCCGGAGCGGTGCAGCCCTTGTTTACCGGCGGACGTATTCGCGGTGGAATTCAGCTCGCGCAGGCACGAGTGGATGAAATTTTCAATCACTATCAGAATATGACGCTCAATGCCTTCCGGGAAGTCGAGCAGACGCTGGCGGCCGAGGAATGGCTGCGTGCGCAGGAACAGGATTTACGCGAAGCGGTACGCCAGACCGAGGCCGCCCGTGAGCGGGCACTCTATTCCTACCGGCATGGTTTTATCCAGATCCTAACGCTGCTCGACAGCTTCCGCAGCACGTTAAACGCACAAAGTGCGCATCTCGCTGTGCAACGGCAATTATTGAACAATCGCATCAGTCTTTATCTCGCACTGGGGGGTGGCATTTGAGCAGCACCAGAATAATATGGCCGATCATCATTCTGCTGGTCGGCATCAGCATCGCGTTGGGGCTTATTTTCATCCGCCCTGAGCAACGTCCATCGGCACCCCCTGATAAATCGCCTGCATTACAGGTGATCCGCGCCGTTGCACAAACCTATACACCCGATGTGCGTTCGCAGGGCGTAGTCATGCCGCGCACGGAAATTGATCTGACCGTTGAAGTAACCGGGCGTATCACGGGTCTGCATCCCGCATTCATCAGTGGTGATATTTTTCGTAAGGGAGATGTGCTGGTGACGGTCGATCCACGTGATTATGATCACGCAATTATTAAGGCGCAGGCAGAAGTTGCGCAGGCAAAGCACCGCCTTGCCGTGGAGGAAGAAGAAGCGACGCAGGCACATTATGAATGGGAAGTGCTCGGTGGCGATAAACCAGCCACGCCGTTAATGTTGCGAGTGCCGCAACTCGCGGATGCACGCGCCAGACTGAAAGCAGCAGAATCGGATCTCGCGCAGG
Organism: Nitrosomonas sp.; assembly: GCA_016703745.1. Classification (NCBI taxonomy): domain Bacteria; kingdom Pseudomonadati; phylum Pseudomonadota; class Betaproteobacteria; order Nitrosomonadales; family Nitrosomonadaceae; genus Nitrosomonas; species Nitrosomonas sp. The sequence continues at coordinate 1,990,317 of JADJBK010000006.1, forward strand.
CACGGTTGCAACGCAACCGGTGTAACTGGCGAGCACCGTTTACTGGCCGTATTCGTAGTCATTCGGCAGGGCTGGGGCTATTCGTGCGTCCTGGTGATGGGGTGGCCAGGCTGTATGCCACAGATCGATTCGAAGTGCGCCTGCCGCTGTCGCTGGATCAACTGAACGTCATTGGCTGGCCGACTGGGCAAAGCAATGCACCTGATCCAACAGCAAAACAGTCTTCCCAGATTAATCCCATCGTCAATGCCCGTCCCAAGGCCGGGTTGACAGCACCGTTTGGTGACACGATCCAGCATTGGCAGGGGCATATCGTCCGTATCGAAGGCGCATTCAGTGAATCCACCGGCCTGCTGCATGCCGTGGTCGAGATTGATCCCACCCAGGAGGAGCAGACAAAAGCATTTCCTTTGTTGCCGGGATTGTTCGTACAGGCGGAGATTGCGGCGCGTCCACAACCGGGACTTTTTCAGCTGCCACGTGAAGCGCTGAGCGGTGACCGCAGTATTGCCCTGATCGATGCGGAAGGCGTGCTGCGTAATCAGCCAGTCAGACTGCATCAGATCGAAACCGATCACGCCTGGATCAGTGCCGGGATTGAAACCGGATCGCTGATCGTAACCCCTGCCCCGTCAAAGATGCTTATTGACAGTAAGCCGCGTTACCAGATTATCGACACCGGAACCATGCCGTGAGCGATTCACGTACTTCTGGCATTCTCGCCTGGTTTGCCGCTAATCCGATTGCCGCGAATCTGTTGATGGTCATTGTCCTGCTGGGTGGAATGATCAGCCTGCTGGAAATGGACAGACAGGCGTTTCCACGTTTTTCACCACCGTGGGTGACCCTGACTGCCCTTTATCCCGGTGCGGGTTCGGCTGAAGTCGAGGAAGGCGTGTGTATTCCGATCGAAGAGGTTATTCACGACCTTACCGGTATCAAGCAGATCAAGACAATGGCTACCGAAGGCAAATGTGAACTGCGGGTGCAGATTGAACAGGGGCACGACATGCAATCATTTGTCAGTGCGGTGCGGGCGCGCACCCAGTCATTGCGTAATCTGCCCAAAGCGGTCGAGCGGATCGAAATCGATGATGTCGGTTGGGAGACACCCGCCATCACGGTCGTGCTGCGTGGGCATGTGGATAAACTGCTGTTGCGACAACTGGCTGAGCAGGTGCGTGATGAGCTTGGTATGCTGGCAGGTGTCAAGCGTGCCTGGCTGTGGAACAAGGTGGCTTACGAGATCGCCGTTGAAATTCCGGCTGCGCGCTTGCGGCAACATCAGTTAACCCTTAACGAAGTCGCCGAAGCTATTCGCAGAGGATCGCTCGACCTGCCGGGCGGTGAGCTCAAGGCCGAATCCGGCGGTTTCCAGCTGCGTTCACGGTATACCGCCTATGATCGGGCCAGGCTGCTCGATCTTGTGGTACGTACGCATTCAGATGGCAGCGTGCTGCGATTGGGTGAACTGGCTCTGATCACCGATGGTTTTGCCGATCAGCGTTTTGACAACACCAGTGATGGTATACCGTCCGAGAGCATTTCGGTCGTGCCACGACATAACCTGGTCGAGGTGGCGGAAGTGGTCAAGGAACATATCGCCGAATTGAAGCGACAGCTTCCCGATGGTATCGAAGTTATCATCCGCCGCGATAATGCCCGCTCGTTCAACGAGCTGCTCGACCGGCTGCTGGCGATAGGCATGTCGGGTTTTCTTCTGGTACTGCTGGTGCTGGTGCTGTTTCTTGATACGCACACGGCTTTCTGGACGGCAGCGGGCGTGGTTTTCTCCTTTTTTGGCGCATTCTGGCTGTTGCCTGCTGTTGGGGTGAACCTGAATATGCTATCCCTGTTCGGCCTCGTGCTGGCAACCGGTGTCCTGGTTGATGACGCCATCATCGTCAGCGAACGCATCCACACCATTCAGCAGCGAGGGGGTTCGGCGCTGCGTGGTGCGATTCAAGGCGTGCGCGATGTTGCCGTGCCCGTCACGCTGGGGGTAGGTATTGCGCTGATCGCTTTCCTGCCCGGATTCTTTGTCACGCCGAGCTGGGCGACACAGTTCATGAAACCGGTCGCTGCTGTTATGCTCCTGACGCTGGTTTTTTCGCTGTTTGAATCACTGCTGATCTTACCTGCGCATCTGGCGGAGGCGCCGGCAGCCAGCAGTGACAAAAACCCGAAAACTGGCTGGCTTGCCCGAGTGCGCGCAACTCTCAATGCACGCCTTATGGCATTTGTCACCGATCGTTACCGACCGTTGCTGCAACATGCCATTCACTGGCACCACGCCACGCTGGCGGCATTTATTGCTGCATTGTTGATTGGCTACGCAGTGGTAGAGGGTGGCTATGTCGGCGTCAAACTGGAGGAAGACGTAAGCTATTCCGAATTTCACGTCCATCTACAACCACCGCCTGGCACGCCTTACGCCGAGATTCAGCAGCGCGTGCAGCAATTTCTCGATGCACTCGATGCCGTTGAACAGGAACTCAATCCCGAACCAACGCCGGAATTGCCGAAACTGATCGAAGGCATTGAAGTGGTGCTTGATGAGGTCGATCCGATGATTTACGTCGAATTCACGACCCCTGCGCGGCAGCGCTTTCATATCCGGGAAATCATCAAGAGCTGGTATAAGCATATCGGTGACATCGGCGATTTCCGTCCCGATTTTCACACGCCAACCGAAAAAGAACTGATCGATCTGGAAATCGAGCTGCGCGCGCAGGACCCGGCCACACTCAATGCGGCTGCTGACGCGATTAAAGAGAAAATTCTTGATTATCCTGGCATTGCCTATTTGAATGATTCACGCAAACCCGGCAAACCCGAGCTGCGCCTGCGGCTCAGGCCGGAGGGCGAGCGCCTGGGGCTGCACCTGAGAGATATGGCCGAACAGGTGCGGCAGGGTTATCTGGGAGAAGAAGCGCAACGCTTCATCCGCCATCGCGCGGAAGTCAAAATCCAAGTCCGCCATCCGATCGATGAACGCCGCTCGATCGAGCATCTGCTTGCGATGCCGGTCAGGTTGGCTAACGGCGATCAGGCCCCGCTTAGGACGCTCGCCGAAATTGATTTTGCACCAGGTTTCGGGGCATTGCAGCGTGCCGACCGCATGGGCGTAATTGCGCTGCATGTGCAACTCGTCAAATCCCCGCCGGTGAGCGCCCGGACGATCGAACAGGAACTGACCACGGAACTTTTCCCGGTGCTGGAACAGCGCTATCCCGGACTCGAAGTTTCGCGTGGTGAAGCTGCCGAGGAAGCCGACGAGATCATGCAGGATCTGAAACGTAATACTCTGATTGCGCTGGCCGTAATCTATCTGCTGCTTGCCGTGGGCTTCCGCTCCTACCTGCAACCCCTGCTGTTCCTGCTGGCCGTACCTGTCGCCTGGCTTGGTGCAGTATTCATTCACTGGGTAGTCGGCCTCAACTTTTCGTTTCAGTCACTGATCGGCATGATTGCCGCGAGCGGTATCGTCGTCAATGACAGCGTAGTGTTGCTGCATTTCATCCAGCGCAGTCGCGCCCAGCAGACGGACAGCCCACTGATCGAATTGATCTGCGCCGCCTGTATGGCGCGCTTTCGACCGATTCTGCTGGTCGCGCTGACCAGCATCGCTGGTTTTGCACCGATGTTATTCGAAACCAGCGAACAGGCTAAATTTCTGGTGCCGGTAACATTGTCACTGACGGCAGGGTTGACTTTCGGTATGCTCGCCACCCTGCTGCTGGTACCAGTGAGCTATGCTGTGCTGGCAGACATCCAGGCACGTTTTGGGGGGCGTTAACCGGGTGCGACAATTTGCCACATTCCCAAACAGCACTATTCCTACGATAATACGGTTTCAGTCGATTCTGACGAATATATTTTTGCACCGGACATGTCGCTACCGCATACGCTATTACTCACCGATTTCTACCACCTCTACCGCTCGCGCCTGATTGATAGCCTGGTTCGCCTGACCGGTTGTCGTGAAACTGCATCGGATCTGGCGCAGGATGCTTATATCCGGCTACTGACGCACTCGGATATCTCCGCCATTATCAATCTGCCTGCTTATCTTTTCGAGGTGGGGCACAATCTCGCCATGGATCTGCGGCGTAGTCCACTGGGCAGAGCAAAGTTTGTCCCGCTCGATGAAGATCTGCTGTGTCCCGCGCCCACGCCGGAGAAACTCGTAGAATTGCGCCAGCAGTGCCGCATTCTGCTCGATACCATTCTTTCGATACCGCCTGCCTGCCGCGATGTGTTTTTGCTGCGCAAGCTCGATGAGCTAAGTTACAGACAGATTGCCGCACGTCTGGAGATTTCAGAAAAAACGGTGCAGCGACGGCTAGTTCAGGCGATGCTGCACTGCCATCGCAACATGGGGCATCTGCTGACCTGACCCCATCCATTTTTTGTTTCATCCCTCCCTCGTCCATTCCATGCCCGTTTCTTCAATGCAGGAAAAATTGCTAAAACGGGCACTGGAATGGTTTTTTTTGCTGCAGTCGGAACACTGTAGCGATGAGGACAGACAACGTTTCGACCGTTGGTATCAGGCTAGCGAGGCTAATCGGGCCGCCTACCAGAATGCCGAAAAACTGTGGTCACAACTGGATCAACTCAAAAATGCAGCCGAACTTCCCGAGCTGTTCAGAACACGCCAGTCGCCCTACAAAAAAAGGGCGGTGCGTGCGCTTGGGATCAGCGTTCTATTGCTGGCTGCTTCTTTGTTGATTACAGCTGGCTGGAGCGAATATCAATCTGAAACACTGACTTATACTACCCGGCTTGGCGAGCGGCAGGAGATAATCCTGACTGACGGCAGCATGGTCAAACTCAATACAGATACTCGTCTACATGCCCGGATTTCGCTGTTATCGCGCACGCTGCAACTGGAGCGGGGAGAAGTCTGGTTTGATGTCCAGCACGAATGGTTGAGACCATTTATCGTTGAAACTGGGAAACTGAAGATTCGCGACATCGGCACACAATTCAATGTTCGTCTGGGCAATATTGGCCTGCAAAGCGAAACGAGTACGGTAGCCGTGTTGCAGGGTGCGGTCGAAATCAATGGAGAACGTCTGGGCGAAGGGTATCAGCATACCTACCGGAGTTTTCCTGATGGCAATCGCCAGATCGTGCAGCAGGTTATTGATATCGAGCAAGTCGAAGCCTGGCAGCATGATCGCCTGATCTTCCGCCAGACATCTCTGCATGATGTCGCCATTGAGCTGCAGCGCTACCACCCGATACGCTTTGTGTTTGCCGATACCGCCTTGGCGGATAAAACCATCAGCGGCAGTTTCGCCGCCAATGATCTCGCCCTGTTTCTCGAGGGTCTTGAAAAAATCCTACCGGTCAAAGTAACGCAAATTCCCAGAGAGCAATTAATTCGACTGGACTGGCGAAAGACACGCTAGCTCACAATACCAGCATGACCCAGATGGAACGCTGCTTAATCCGGGAGCCATCAACCAAAGCGATCCATTTCCCATAGTTCACTCCGCTGTAGACGAGCCACAGGATTACGGCGCTTGCACAGACAAAACGAAAAAAATAATTGACCAGTTCATGATCCGTCTCTCGTCTTATCAGGTGAAGGGCAAACTATATTGCTCATCGTTCATCCTCGACTCTGGAGAAAAATTATGCTGCCTCTGCTTCAAATTGTATTGCCCGTTTTACTGCTGTCATGGCTAACCAATCCTGTTCATGCGCAATCAACCTATTCATTTGATTTGCCCGCGCAACCGCTGTCCGTTACCCTGGACAATCTGGCCCAGGCCACGCAGACCAAGCTGCTTTATGCTGACAAAGCGGTGAAGGGCTTGACCGCCGCTCCGATTAAAGGACGGTATACCGTCGCGCAAGCACTCGACCAGGTGCTGGACAAACGCCGACTGGATTATGATCTGGTGGATAACAGCCTGATCGTGATCAAGCAGAAAAATTCGGAGCCGACCCCGTTGCCCGAGATTACGGTGACGAGTCCGATGGAACCGGATTCACTCTACAACACGAGCTACAAACGCGCTAATGCCAGCACGGCAACCAAGACCGATACGCCTATTATGGAAACGCCTTTTTCTATCCAGATCGTTCCGCGTCAGGTACTGCAAGACCGGCAGTCATTCAGGCTTGAAGACGCTTTGCGAAATGTCAGTGGCGTGTCCTTTCTTTCTCCAAGCACATTACCGCAAGATTCATCCGTCATTCGTGGATTCAGCACTAGCTCAACTTATCGCAACGGTGTTTTTTTTCCACTTAATAACTTCATTGAAATGGCCAACGTGGAGCGAGTAGAAGTACTGAAAGGCCCGGGTTCCATCCTGTTTGGCCGTGCTGATCCCGGGGGTATCATCAATACTGTCACCAAGCAGCCATTAGCAACACCTTATTATTCTTTGCAACAGCAGGCAGGCAGCTTTGATTTTTATCGTACTGCAGTGGATGCGACTGGCCCATTGACAGCAAATGGTGCCCTGCTTTACCGGATGAATCTGTCCTATGAGAATTCCGGATCATTTCAGGATGCAGCTGCACATCGGAAAACAGTCTTTTTCTCACCGGTTGTGAGATGGAATATCAGCCCACAAACACAGATCACAGCCGAGATGGAGTACCTGTCCTTCAATACTCCACAGCTCGGAGGAATTCCAATATTGGGAAACCGGCCAGCGCCGCTTCCTCGTAATGCGGTATCTCATGAGCCTCATTTCAACAAATGGGCGGGAGATCGTTATTTTGGTGGTATCAACTGGTCTCATCAGCTCAATGAAAACTGGCAGATCAGTAACCGGCTTTCTATTCATCATTACGATATCAGGCAGAACAAAGGTGTTTTTCCTTTTTCAGTCGCCACGCCAGATGGCGATATTGATCGATACGCAGTGTCTGCGCCATTTCGTCAAACCGATTATCAGAGCATGTTGAATCTCACCGGCAATATCACCACCGGCATGCTGGAGCATAAGCTACTGTTTGGGTACGATTATTATTATCAGGATTTTTTCCAGGCGAGCAGCATTTGTTGCCCATCCGACCCTGAACCATTCAATATTTTTAATCGCACTTTTTTGACTGTGCCACCAGATTCGATTGTCAATCCCAATCCGAATGATGTTTTTGGTAAAGCCGAAAGCACCACATCATGGCATGGCGCCTATTTCCAGGATCAGGTCAAATTGCCTTTCAACCTGCATGCCATGGGCGGTTTTCGTTACGACTATGCAACCAGCCGCGATAAAGTTGCTAATGAAACTACCGGAAAGGACGATCGCTTCTCTCCGCGCGGTGGTTTATTATGGCGGCCTGTAGAATGGTTATCGCTTTACGGCAGTTACACCGAGAATTTTGGCGTGTCCAATGGTATCGATTCAAATCGCAGAAAGCTGCCACCCGAAACCGCACAACAATGGGAAACCGGATTAAAAACCGAATTTTTTGGCGGGCGCCTGCGATCCACTTTCTCTTATTTTGAATTAACCAAACAGGGTATCGCGGTACCCGATCCCGGCAACCCTCGTTTCTCCAGAGCCATTGGTGAAGCAGAAACCCAGGGCATTGAATTAGATGTAGCCGGCGAAATATTGCCGGGATGGAATATCATTGCTACTTATAGCCATTTGCCATTTGCCAAAATAACTAAGGATCATGCATCGGTTTTTGATGAGAACGGAGACCCTGTCAGCACCAACTCAGGTAACGAAGGCAACCGCCTGCCGTTTGCTGCAAAACACATGGGCAGTTTGTGGAACACCTATGAATTTCGAAACGAGCTGCTGCGTGGGTTAAAGATTGGTGGTGGCATTTAGGCTACAGGAGAACGACAATCCAACGCAGAGAATATTGCGCAGTTACCCACATTTGTTATAGGCAATCTGATGGCCAGCTATCAGTTCAAAATGCGGCTGATGCGAATAACCGCTCAACTTAATATCCACAACGTATCTGATGAAAAATACTTTGAGAATGGCACTTCCTTTTCTGCACTGTATGGCGCACCGCGTACCTTTACGGGTATGCTAAGAATTGAACATTAGGAGCCGTGAAGAAATAATTATGGACAACTCCTTAGCATGTCGGACTTAAGACTTGCTTGATGCGCCTATGAGATAGTGGTGCATATTCTGTATTTTGGCAGGTATGCCTGCGTGTCCCTCATATCCATTTGACCCGTATCTGTAACGTAAAGTCCAGGAAGCTGCATGCGTCACTCTCTGATTCAGTTACACCGCTATGCCGGTCTGCTATTGGCGCCGTTTCTGGTGGTTGTCGGATTAACCGGCAGCCTGCTGGCATTTCATGATGAAATGGATCGCTGGTTGAATCCGGATTTATTAACGGTGCCGGTACCGGATTCAGTAGATGCCGCTCCTGCATTTGATTTATTTACACTGCATGAGCAGATCGGGCAGCGGGAGCCCCGAGCGCAGATCGACATAATCCGATTGCGACATGAAGCGGACAAAGTCTGGCACTTTTCCTTGCGGCCGCGTATCGATCCGGAAACGGGGAAACCATTCGAACTGCCATATACCGAGCTCTATATCAACCCTTATACCGGTGAGTCGACCGGTACACGCGTCTGGGGAGAGGCATCGCTCGCCAAAGAAAATATCATGCCATTTCTGTTCCGACTACACTATTCGCTGGCGATGCCGGAGCATCTTTTGATGTTTGGTGTCTATATTTTGGGAATAGCCGCGCTGCTCTGGTTTTTCGACTGTCTCACCGGATTTTATCTGACACTGCCTCCCGGAAAGAAACCGTTCAGCCCTGCCGATGTACAATCGAATCAACGGCAACAACACGCCTATTATTTCTGGCGGCGCTGGAAATCCGCCTGGCAGATCAAAGCCGGCCGTTTCAATTACGATCTACACCGCGCCGGCGGTTTATGGCTATGGCCGATGCTGCTGGTCATGGCCTGGTCATCAGTAGCCTTTAATCTGCATGCGGTTTATCAGCCAGTCATGAGTACGATACTGAATAAGCGTAATCTGGATGCAGCATTACCAACACGGGAAAATCCAGTTGAAACGCCCCGAGTGAACATGCGCACAGCACAGATACTTGGACGATCGATCATCGATGCGGTTTCGAAGCAACAAGGCTTTACGGTAGAACACGAAACATTCCTGCTTCTCGACCGGGAACGCGGTGTCTATTTTTATCACGTCAAAACCGATCAGGAGCTGGGTGGTAAATACGGCGAAACAGTCGTCGCGCTGGATGCTGACACAGGCACATTAAAGCTGCTCATCACACTGAATGACGATTCTGTCGGTGATGTTGTTCACCGCTGGATTACCTGGCTGCATACCGCGCGGGTTTTCGGCCTGCCGATGCAGATTCTGATCTGCATGACGGGCCTGATCGTTGTAACGCTTTCCATAACCGGCGCTGTCATCTGGTGGCGCAAAAGGGCTTCCGGGCGGCGGCATCAGGCAAAACTGAAATCTCGGTTTTCCAGAGAATCGGGAACCACGCACAAGTTAAAATCATAAGACCTGTAATCGCCGCCACCGCACAGGATTACTGACTACCGGATTGAATCGCATCCACCCTCGCAATTTTCTTTGATGCACTCAAACGTGGCTCTGAAATCCAAAAAATCAGGTAACTCTGCCTGGAAAAGCAAAAATTGCTCCCACGATCGATCTCTTGGTGAATTCCATTATTTCCGGCTAATTCTACTTTGTCAGATTACTCCAAAGCCATTTCCGTCGGGTGGAAGACTGTTTGGCACTGAGTCTCCTCTGATGCCGCTTATGAATAATTTCAGCCAGCTCTTCGGCCGTAAGCTGCCTTCGAGGCAGCATATACTTGCTTTGATAATGCTGACATTCCTCAGGTATTGCGACCTTATCGCAGCGATCCGTATCGCTCACCCAATGTTCCGGCAAATACAGGCGTGCATCAATCAAACTGGCCATGCCGTTCTGGCACAAGCTGGCAAACACGCCCACCTGACAGTTGTCCACCTTGCCATCCGGGTGGCTGATTTTAGAGGCATTAACAATCTTGAGGTTTCGTTACCTTGCATAACTAAAAAAACGCTATACCGCCAGATTTTGGCTTTAAAAGTTCAGGGTGTTAAATAAAATAAGGCAAGAATAAAAAATACTGACGCGAGACATGGACAGGCAAGGAGACATGGATTTTTAGAGGTGCCCTATCGTGATATCCAGACATATTCTTTATACAATGCTTGACGGATGGTAGCATTATCCTTTTTTACAAAAACCGAGGAAACTGATGGCCGGTCATAGCAAATGGGCGAATATCAAGCATAAAAAAGCCGCACAGGATGCCAAGCGTGGAAAAATATTTACTCGCTTGATCAAGGAAATCACAATCGCAGCGCGACTCGGCGGAGGAGATATCAGCAGCAATCCACGATTACGGCTGGCAGTGGACAAGGCCTACGAGCACAACATGCCTAAGGACAACGTTGAGCGCGCGATCAAGCGTGGTTGTGGCGAACTCGAAGGTGTCAGCTATGAAGAGATACGTTATGAAGGCTATGGGATCGCTGGTGCGGCAGTCATAGTGGATTGCATGACGGATAATCGCGTCAGAACCGTGGCGGATGTGCGTCATGCCTTTACCAAGCATGGCGGTAATCTTGGTACGGATGGCTCGGTTGCCTATTTGTTCAAGCATTGTGGCCAGCTTTTATTCGCACCAGGTACGGACGAGTCGAAATTGTTCGACGTGGCACTGGATGCTGGTGCGGAAGATGTTGTCACTCACGATGATGGCAGCATCGAAGTAGCAACCGACCCAATCATGTTTGCCGCCATTAAGGAAAAAATCGACCACTCGGGTCTCAAGGCGGAGCTGGCAGAAGTTACCTGGAAACCTGACACTGAAATTGCATTGACCGGTGATAACGCAATTAAAATGCAGAAGCTGCTGGATGCTCTTGAAGATATTGATGATGTTCAGAATATTTATACCAATGCCGTAATGGACGACGAAATCTAACCTAATCGGAGCAAGTATTCGTATCCTTGGTATTGACCCTGGTTTGCGCATTACGGGTTTTGGCGTAATCGATTATATTGACGGACAAATCGTCTATATAGGCAGTGGCTGCGTAACGACCACGGGCACCTCGCTGCCACAGCGCCTGAAAGTTATTCTTGATGGACTGGATGAAATCATCCGGAAATATTGCCCCGAACAGGTAGCTGTTGAACAGGTATTTGTTAATATCAACCCACAGTCAACCTTATTGCTTGGTCAGGCGCGTGGAGCAGCAATCTGCGCTGCAGTACAGCACGAATTATCCGTAGCAGAATATACCGCCCTGCAAATTAAACAGGCCGTCGTTGGTAATGGCCATGCCCACAAGGAGCAAGTTCAAGAAATGGTGATGCGTCTACTGGAACTGACCGGGCGACCTCGCCCTGATGCGGCTGATGCTCTGGCATGTGCGATTTGTCATGCTCATGGCAGCACCAACCTTGCTGGCAGTGCGCTATCGCTCCGATCTCCCCGCATGAGGCGAGGTAGACGTTCATGATTGGACGCATAAGTGGCTTGCTGCTTGAAAAACATCCGCCATTGGTGTTGGTCGATGTACAAGGCGTGGGTTACGAGATCAATGTACCGATGAGTACATTGTGCCAATTGCCTGCGATTGGCGAAAAAATCACATTGCAGACACATTTGATTGTGCGCGAAGATGCCCACATATTGTTTGGATTTGCGGCTGAAAGTGAGCGCGTTTTGTTCCGCCAATTGAACAAAATATCGGGCATCGGTGCCAGAACTGCATTGGCTATTTTGTCCGGGATGAGTGTTGCCGATCTGTGTCAGGCAGTTGCTCTGCAGGATGGCGCATGGCTGACCAGAATTCCCGGCATTGGCAAAAAGACCGCAGAGCGTTTATTACTGGAACTGCGTGATAAGCTTGATTCAAATCTAATTCAGCCTGATGTAACGACGATTTCACAAGGAATTGACAAGGACATTCTCAACGCCCTGTTATCGCTGGGCTATAATGCCCGTGAGGCTAACATGGCAGTTAAGCAGTTGCCTGAGGCTGTCGCGGTATCTGATGGCATCATGCAGGCATTGCAGTATCTATCCAAACCCAAGTAATACAATCTGATCATGATCGAACCGGATAGAATCATTTCCACTTCCTCCCTTTCTCCTCGCGAAGAAGCGCTGGAACGCGCTTTGCGCCCCAATCAACTCGATGAGTATGTCGGGCAGGAGAAAATACGTGAGCAACTGCAAATCTTTATCGCAGCTGCACGGCAACGTCAGGAAGCACTCGATCATGTGTTGCTGTTTGGCCCGCCTGGCTTGGGAAAAACTACGCTTGCCCATATTATTGCTCGTGAAATGGGTGTCAATCTGCGTCACACGTCCGGTCCGGTGCTGGAACGCGCAGGTGATCTGGCGGCATTACTAACCAATCTACAACCCAACGATGTGCTGTTTATTGACGAAATTCACCGTTTATCACCTATCGTTGAAGAAATTCTCTATCCGGCAATGGAGGATTATCAGCTCGACATTATGATTGGTGAAGGCCCTGCGGCACGATCGGTCAAGATCGATCTACCACCTTTTACTCTGGTGGGAGCAACGACCCGTGCGGGTATGCTGACCAATCCATTACGTGACCGCTTTGGCATAGTTTCCCGATTAGAGTTTTATACCGCTGACGAGCTCACCAGAATTGTGGCGCGCTCGGCCAGATTGCTTGAAATTATCACCGCAGATGACGGTGCAATGGAAATTGCCCGCCGCTCACGCGGCACACCGCGTATTGCTAATCGTTTACTGCGTCGCGTTCGTGATTTTGCACAGGTCAAGGCAAATGGCGTCATCGACAGTCAGGTAGCCGATGCCGCGCTCCGTATGCTCGATGTGGATGCGATCGGGCTGGATGTGCTTGACAGAAAATTGTTGCTGGCAGTCATGGAAAAATTTGGCGGAGGCCCAGTCGGCGTAGATAACCTGGCTTCTGCCATCAGTGAAGAGCGAGACACTATCGAAGAAGTTCTGGAACCCTACCTGATCCAGCAGGGATTTCTGCAACGTACTCCTCGCGGTCGGATTGCAACAGCGGCCACCTATCAACATTTTAATCTGCTTCCGGTTGCGCACTCCCAGCAATTAAGCCTGTTTGCTCATCATATCCCCGCTGATGAAACGGCTACTGACGAATCCCTTATCCAATCGACTCCAGAATAAAGAAGGGTGCCAACAGGCACCCTTCTTTACAGCAAGTTAACTAATCGTATTGATTAGAAATCGTGACGCAAGCCTACCGAGTAAACGTTACGATCGGCATCCACGCCTACCAGGTTTCTGTCTTTAACCCAGACACGCTGATAACCACCAAACAGGCTGGAACGACGGCTCAGGCTGTGAATCACACCAACGGTGATATTTTCGACATTACGTTTGGCAATGAAGCCTTCGCTTTTTGCTTCAGTCATACCACCTTGCGCAACCAGCATGGTATTGCCAATCGTGTAATCGCCACCTGCCATCCACAGATAGCCATCGCCATTTGTATTCATGGCTGAATTACATTGGCCACGGCCACCATCCAGGCTGAGAGGACCTGCAGCACTGCCAAATGCAGCTGCATCGGTACAAGTGGCGGCACCACCAAACGGATTGGCGTTGTTCACCCATTCAAACTGGCCACGTAAACGGAAACCAGCAAAACCCACGAGTGCGCCACCGCGCCAGATTTCCTCATCTTTTCTCACGCCGCTCAATTTCTGGAATTTGCTAACATTATCACGGGAATAGCCACCGAAAATATTGAAGTCAACGTCATTGAATTGCGCGCTGTATTTACCGGCAACCTGAAAATCCCACTCACCGTTTTCGCCACCGGAATTAGCTGGATTCAATAATGGATCACGCTTATCAGCATCGCCTGGCATCAACAAAGCGGACAACGCGAAGCCTTCAACTACGGGTGAATCAAAACGCACGGCACTGTTGACGAAACTGTTGTCACCTGCGCCTAAACCATTTTGTGATGCAGTCATCAAACCACCGCTACCGTTTGCGTGCAAGCTGGTGTAGGCAAAAGGATCGATCGAGTGACCACCGGCAAAGTCCTTGAATGGGGATTGCACGCGACCAAATTTCAATTCACCCCATTGTTCGCCACCCAGACCAACCCATTGTTCACGAGCAGTCTGGTTGGAACCGGCGCCGGGGTTAAAAGAAAACTCAACACGGCCAATTGCTTGCAGGCCCATTCCTAAATCCTCAGCAACCTGCAGTCCCCAGCGGGATTGCAGCGCATCGTCAACAATAGCAGTTTGTGCATTGAAACCATCTACATCGACAGTGGCATATTCAGCTTGCAAACGGCCAAAGATAGTAACGTGTGTGCCATCAGCGGAAGCCACCAAAGGTGCTGCCAGCGCGCCAGCGACTGCCAGCGAAATCAGTCTTTTTTTCATTTGAAACTCTCCTTAAGAAAAAAACAACAAAAATTATCGTATTGCATACTGCTTGTCCGTAATCTGCCAACAGAACGCATTAACCAATTTATCCACTGCTAGATTAATACTCACTGACCCAATAGGGTTAGGCGGATTGTGCACAAGACATTTCATCGATGCAACAATAAACCCGTATTTTTTGATTTTATGATCACTTTTTGTTGTATTTGAGCAACAGTTGCGATTGTTCCAGAAGAAATGCGCCGACAAATACTCTTTTATTAGAGATTAGCCGCCTGTCCTGTATAAAATTTTCAGCAACGACTCCCCGTAGCGCGCAAACTTGGTGGTGCCCATACCAGATACCTGTTGTAACGCTTGGCTGGATTGTGGTCGCAGACGTATCAATTCCAGCAGAGTCGTATCGTGAAAAACAACATAGGCCGGCACACCGTGATCTTTGGCAACCGTTTGCCGCCAGAGCCGCAGTGTTTCCCAGAGTAGCTGGTCGGGGGGTGAAAAATGATCGGGGTAATTCGCTTTTTTATTTTTTTCCAGCTTCCGTTCAGGCTGAAACCTAAGCAGGATTTTATGCTGATTACGCAAAATTTCCCGTGCAGACTGGGCTAGTTTCAGCGTATTGCGCTCATCACTTACCTCCAGGTAGCCGCGTGCCAGCAGATGCCTGAAAATCGCGCGCCAGCCAGCGGCATCCAGTTCCTGGCCGATACCGAATGTACTGATTTTGTCGTGATTCCATTGTTTGATCCGCGTGGTCAGCTTGCCCAGTAGAACATCAACCAGATATTCCACACCAAAGCATTGACCCGTCCGATAAATACAGGACAACACTTTTTGCGCGGAGATCGTCACATCCTGAGCGGGCAAGCTCTCTCGACAGATGTCGCAATGACCACAAACAGAATAGTTTGGTGTTTCTCCAAAATACTGAAGCAGGTGCACTCGGCGGCAGGCTGTGGATTCGCACAACTTGAGCAGGGCATCCAGCCGATTGAGTGCAGCCTGTCTGATTGGTGCCGGTGTTGGGTTGAAGTCGAGCAAGCGGCGGGATTTGATGATGTCTCCATATCCGTAAGTCATCCAGGCATCAGCGGCAAGACCATCGCGCCCGGCTCGTCCCGTTTCCTGGTAATAACTCTCGATACTCTTGGGTAAATCCAAATGAGCGACAAAGCGAACATCCGGTTTATCAATTCCCAACCCAAATGCAGTCGTGGCCACCATTACGATATTCTCACCATACAAAAAATCCTTTTGATGCTGGCTACGTGTGGCGGTATCCATTCCAGCATGATAAGGAAGCGCAGTAATGCCCTGAGTAGTTAGCCAGACTGCTGTTTCCTCCACTTTTTTACGTGAGCGACAGTAGACAATCCCGCTGTCACCGGCGTGTTCCTGGTGGATAAAATCGAGCAAACGCTCACGACTATTGGATCCATCCACGATTCGGTAATACAGGTTCGGACGGTCAAAGCTGCTGATAAAGGTGGGCGCTTGCTGCAAACCCAGGCAGGAAATGATATCAGCACGAGTTTTGTCATCGGCGCTGGCGGTCAACGCAATACGCGGTATCTCTGGAAATTTTCTGGGGAGCAGTGAAAGCTGACTGTATTCCGGCCGGAAATCATGCCCCCATTGTGAGACACAGTGCGCTTCATCAATTGCAAACAGTGATAGGGAAGCACGTTGCAATAATGTCTGAAAACGTTGAGTTAATAACCGCTCCGGCGCGACATAAATCAGATCGTAAACACCGGCCAGCATAGCTTGCTCAACCTTCAATGCATCTTCTGCTGGTAGCGATGAATTCAGATAAGTCGCGCGTACACCCAGCTCATTGAGTGCCGCAACCTGATTTTCCATTAATGAGATCAGGGGTGAAACCACGATAGCGACACCCTCTCTCATTAATGCCGGAATCTGATAACACAATGATTTCCCACCTCCGGTGGGCATCAACACCAGACAATGGCCACCATCAACCACATGTGAAATAATTTTGTCCTGCTGTCCACGAAAATCAGAAAACCCAAAGATTTCTTTGAGAATAGCGCGCGCTTTGGTGGTCATTCTCCGTTGATCAGCCGCTGTAGATTGCGTCGAACACGCTTGGTGGGGCGTCCTCTTACTTCCAAACGAGGTTGCATCCTGAGTATTTCAGTAAGTTCCTGTCGGGCGATACGGCTTTCCTCTGTCTCCTGATAGAGCATTTGTGCAACGGCAGCCGATCCCCGCCTGTTTGATAATGCCAATACGTTGACATGGTAACGGTACTCGCCAATTCGGATATCCAGTCTGTCACCTTCGTTCAATGTTTTGGATGATTTGGCGCGCACGCCATTGACTTGTACCCGGCCTTTTTCAATTGCCTCTGCCGCCAAAGAGCGTGTCTTGAAAAAACGGGCAGCAAACAGCCATTTGTCGATACGACATTTCTCATGCTGAAGTGGTGTTGCCGAGGATGGTATTTTTTTAAGGAACCTCTGAAAAACAAACATTCTGAACGGCAGTCACTCAAAAACTAGCCACTATTTTCAAATAGTGACGCTGATTTTTATGAAAACAGCTATTTCTCTCTGGAAACAAGTCCATTTACTGGCTTGTTTTCAAATTTCAGACGCAACAAGGCGTCGACGTTCATAGGCGTCACCACGGATGACGTTGGCAATGGCTGTCAGGAAGGTCAAACGGGCCGCATTTTTGGCCAGGCCGCGATAGCGATTTTTAGCATACCCAAAGCGGATTTTGATATCCCGAAACACGTGTTCGACTTTGGCGCGGCGTTTCGCCAGTTCGCGGGCGGCCCCGCGCAGTAGTTGAGCCGCGCCGGAATCGTCTTTCGTGAGCCTGGCCAGTTTGCCCGGACGCATCGTGATTACGCAGACTGGAGGGTTTTCTGCCGGCATCTCCGGGCGTTTATCCAGCCCCTGATATCCGGCATCGCCATGGACAAACTGTTCCTCGCCATGCAGCAGGGCGGCGGCTTCGGCAACGTCGCTGACATGCCCCGAGGTTACTTTGAGCGTATGCACCAACCCGGTTTCATGATCGACGCCGATATGAAACTTGCTGCCGAAAAACCATTGATTGCCCTTTTTGCTGGAATGCATTTCTGGATCACGCGACCGGCTTTTATTTTTGGTTGAAGTCGGTGCGGCAATCAGGCTGGCATCGACGATGGTGCCGGCTTTCAAGAACAACCCACGCTCACTCAGTGTTTGGTTGATGACCTGGAAGATTTGATCCATCAACCCGTGTTTTTCCAGTAAATGTCGAAATTGCAAAATGGTGCTTTCATCCGGCACGGCTTCCAGACGAATGCCGCAAAAACGGCGCAGTGATTCAATCTCATACAGCGCATCTTCCATGCCCGGATCGGAATAGTTGTAGATAATTTGCGCAACATGCGCGCGCAGCATCAATTCCAAGGCAAATGGTTTGCGGCCACGCCCATTGCCTGGCGCATAGTGTGGTTCAATAACATCAATCATAGCCTGCCAAGGCAATAATCCATCAAGTTGATCGAGAAACTTCTCGCGGCGCGTGACTTTGCCCTTATTGGCGTATTCGGCATCAGCAAAACTCATCTGTTGGTAAGGTTTCATGAATAGCTTCTCGAAAAAGTTTGATGCAGAATTATATCGGTGATCGGTTATTGATCAGAGGTTCCTTAACCGCCATAGCTGGCACAGAATGAACCGCAATTGATGTCCGGATTATAACTGCCGGACATGTTAGCAAATTTCAGTTAAAAAAAGCTCATAATCAAACTCACCAGCATCCCGAAGGCAATACACCCTGCTATCGCTGCAAAACCACGTTGCAGCAGGGTTTCGTTGAAGCGGCCAGCATAAAAGCGGCCGACCAGCATGCCTGATACGGCGCCCAAACCAAACGGTATCGCGATCACCCATTGCATGGCGCCGACAAAAGCAGCAGAGAGAAAACCTGCCGTCGAAATCAGCGCGATGGCAGCGAGAGAGGTGGCAACCAGGGATTGCATGGGAAGCGTGGTTGCGCGCTTAAGTACGGGAATGATGACGAATCCTCCACCCACGCCCAGCAGGCCAGACAAGAATCCGGTTGATAGTCCTGCAAGTACCAGCGCTTTGGCGCAAGGCTCGTTCCAGATGAGGCGGCCCTTAACGGTATCGAACTGACAGTGCGCAGACTCGGGCAATACAGATTTTTCAAGTAGTTCATGCTGGCTGGATGATTGAAACATACGCCAGCCAGCATAAGCCAATACCACTGAAAATAATAACGTCAACAGCAGATCAGGCAGAAATTGCGCCACCCAGATACCAAGTGGCGCAACCAGCATACCCATTACAGCAATCAGACCTGCCGCACGATAACGCACAATTTTCAGGTTGCTAAACGCGAGGTAAGCCGCGATAGCTGCTGACAATGCCACGGCGAGCAAGGCAATAGGTGCGGCCTGTGTCATGGACAAGTTCAAACCAAAAACCAGCAGGGGAATCGCGATAATCGCTCCACCCGCACCGGTCAAAGCCAGAATGAAACCGGTAACTGCTCCCAACATCAGGCTGATCAGCACTATTTCCATGTCAATACAATTCGATAAGGGTGTTTAGTTGACACCCGTTGAACGTGCCAGCCATTCGCGTCCCTTCAGCATAGCGTTCCAGTATAGCCATGGAAAAAACCTGGCTTTGAGCCACCAGTAAGATTTACGGGCAACGGTAGGGTCAAGTGGGAAACTGGGAAGCAGTTTTCCGCCGAAACCAAATTCAGCAAGAATGACTTTGCCATTTTCCACTGTCAGCGGGCAAGCGCCATAGCCGTCATAAATCAATTTTGGCTCCAGCCCTTCACGTGCGGCCAGCAGATTTTCAGCAACGATGACAATCTGTTTTCTGGCGGCAGCGGCCGTCTTGGCATTGGGCGAGGAACAAGCATCACCCAATGAGAAAATATTTGGGAAGCGCGCGTGCTGCAGGGTTTTAGGATTGACTTCACAGAAACCGCTGCTGTCGGCCAGTGGGCTGTTGCGCAAAAAATCTGGTGCAGCCTGCGGCGGGGTGACATGCAGCATATCAAACGGTTTTTCAACACGCGTGACTTGTCCGTGCTCATCTTTGACTTCGAATGTAGCCAGCTTTCTGTCACCATCAACCTTGACCAGATTGGAATTGAAGGCCAGTTTGGCATGATAACGATTGATATACGCCATCAACGGTGGGACAAATTCGGCCACACCAAACAAAGCGGGAGTCGCCGTATTGAATTCGACATCGATTTTATCGAGTACCCCTTGCTTCTGCCAGTGATCACAGGATAAATACATGGCTTTTTGCGGCGCGCCAGCGCACTTGATCGGCATGGGTGGCTGAGTGAACAGAGCTTTGCCGTTTTTTAACTGCTTGACCAACATCCAGGTATAAGGTGCAAGGTCAAACCGATAGTTGGAAGTGATGCCATTCTTGCCAAGTGTTTGCTCAATACCCTCGATCTTTTCCCACGCGAGACGAATACCGGGGCAAACGATCAGCTGCTGATAGCTAATGGCCCGACCATCGGCCAACTGCACCAGATTGTTATCCGGCAAAAAGCCCGCTGCGGCTGCCTGAATCCACTGTACGCCTTTGGGCATAACCGAAGCCATGTCACGTACCGTATCCGCCGGGTCAAAGGCACCGCCGCCAACCAGTGTCCATGCTGGCTGATAATAATGCTTGTCATTTGGCTCGATGATGGCAATACGTATTGAAGAACGCCGGTTCAGCAGACTGGCGGCGATACCAATACCCGCCGATCCCCCGCCTACTACAACAATATCGAAAGCATTGTCCCAATGGCATGCGGGGATAACGGGTGCTGTTCTTTGTTCAGGATGTTGATACGTAAACGCATGCGTTTCTGGTGCACCCCCTTCCCAGTTACACGCGTCGGTAATCGTGTCTTGCTCGGGCAGCGGGATCTGTGTCGACTCGTCCACAGCATATAACGCCGTGGCACGCTTGCCTGAGCCACAAAAAGCAAATACGGGTTCAGGCAGCGTTTTTAGTAGCTGCTGGAAGGCCTCGCGCTTCTCAGCATTCACCCCGCCAATGACAACGGGTAGATAGGAAAACTGCAAACCTGCTGCTTCTGCGGCTATTTTTAAGGCATCGCTTGTCGGCTGCGCCTCGCCACCCTCTCCATCAGGACGGTTACAGATAATCGATTTGTAGCCCGCCGCTGCAATTGCAGGAATGTCTTCCGGATTGATCTGGCCGGATACGGAAAAATTCTCATTTAGTTTATTCCAGCTTGCTTCAGTTGTCGTATTCATGGTGTGTTCCTTATGAAAAAACTTAAAAGGATTGGAGACGATGTGAGGATAGAGTTGATTTTAGGAATTTACTTTGGTTACGTGGGAAATATGCCAGGAAGAAAAATTTTATTCATTTTTCTGACAATAAAGCATATACAGGGTATGCATAACAGTAGATACCTCGTGGCTTGCCAGGGTATAGAAAATATATTTCCCGCTGCGCTCCGTGGTGACCAGCTGTTCCTCACGCAACACGGTCAATTGTTGTGATAACGTCGGCTGCCGGATGCCCAGCAACTGCTCCAGCTCACTTACGCTTTTGCTACCCAGCATGAGCTGGCACAGAATCAGCAGTCTGTCCTCATTCGCTAATATTTTTAAGAGAGCACATGCCTTGGCTGCCGAAGCCTTCTCCTGTAGCAAAGCAGACATATCTTGCCCCGCAGGAATGGACTCTACTTTATTTTTAGTATCTGTATTCATTATGAAGTGTTGCTGTAATAATTTATCACTAACTACTGGCAGTTGAAGTACTCACCCACTCGCCATGCCAATCATCATAGCAGAATATAATATATTAAAAAAAAATATTTTTAAATATATCGTTTAATGATATTATGTTTCTGCATTAACTAACAGGAGAATATCATGCAACCCAACATTGAAGGTTTTTTTGATCCCATTACCGCTACGGTCAGTTATGTTGTGTTTGATCAACCATCCGGCCATTGTGCAATTATTGATCCCGTGCTCGATTACGACCCCCAATCCGGGCGGACATCGCATCAGGCAGCTGACAAACTGATTAACTTCATCCGCTCACAAAATCTGACTGTGGACTGGATACTTGAAACTCATGCGCATGCCGACCATCTTTCATCGGCGCATTATCTAAAAATGGAGTTGGGTGGAAAGACAGCGATTGGCGACAAAATTTCCACAGTTCAAGCCGTTTTTAAAAAAATGTTTAACCTGGAAAAAGATTTTAGTACTGATGGCACCCAATTTGATCACCGGTTTGCTGATGGAGAATACTTTGACGTGGGCGGGGTTCGTGGCAGGGCAATACTCGTCCCCGGCCATACTCCGGCTGACCTGGCTTACCAGTTTGGAGAGGCCGTTTTCATTGGCGATACCATGTTTATGCCGGATGCCGGCACCGCGCGCGCAGATTTCCCCGGCGGAGATGCGCGACAGCTCTTCCGTTCAATCCGTAAATTACTGGATTACCCGCCAGAAACCAGGCTGTTCATGTGTCACGATTATCCTGCCAGCGATCGCCCGGTAAAATGGGAAAGTACCGTGGCTGAAGAACGAGCGCACAACATTCATGTGCATGATGGCATTAGCGAAGAAGAGTTTGTCGCCATGCGAACTGCGCGAGACGCCACACTGGGAATGCCTGTTCTGATACTGCCGTCCGTGCAAGTCAATATCAGAGCAGGACAACTGCCGCCAGCAGAAGACAATGGCGTGACTTACCTCAAAATACCAGTTAACACTTTGTGAAAAACATGTGTGGCACATCGGCCAATAGGTGGGCGCATCACTTATTAAGAAAAATTTCCAGACAAAAATCTCACGTCTGAGATTGTCGTCATGAAGGCCAGCATGACGGACTGCGCTCAGGGTGGTTCACTGAAGCGGAATCACCCTGCAATTCATACGCCGCAAGGACGTACATAGAATGTCATCTTGCGGATTTATGCTGCTATCTCCCCGTTAACTGTTTTACAGGAGGAGCGTTATGAGTGACGACAAAATAGTTGGCATCAATATTTGTCAGATTGCTGAACAATCATTCCCCCGCCCAGACAAACCTTGCTTTCATATACCACCACCGATTGCCCCGGGGTAATACCCCACTGCCTGGCAGCAAAGCCAATCTGGAAGGTATTTTTCTCAATTTCCAGGATGGCGCATGGGGCATCGGTTTGACGATAGCGAATCTTGGCGGCGTAAACCCAGTGTGGACGGGGGGGTATGCCGCTGATCCAGGTAGACGAATCTGCCGTCAGGCCGGCATGAAGCAACGCGGGGTGATCGTGTCCCTGGACGACGTAAAGGATATTCTGGGTCATGTCTTTGTCGGCAACAAACCAGGGCTGCTCATTTTTATCTGATATCCCACCAATTCCAAGCCCTTGCCGTTGCCCCAGGGTGTAATACATCAGTCCTTGATGAGTGCCGACAATTTTGCCATCGAGTGTACGGATCTCTCCCGGCTCCACCGGCAAATAGCGGCTGAGAAATTCCCGGAAGGGACGCTCACCCACAAAGCAAATACCGGTGCTATCTTTTTTAGTGGCGTTGGGTAACCCTTGCTCACGGGCGATCTGACGGACTTCATGCTTGTAAAGATGACCGACTGGAAAAAGAGTTTTAGAAAGTTGTTGTTGATTGAGTCGATACAGAAAATAGCTTTGATCCTTGTTGCCATCTTCACCTTTAAGCAGCTGGAATGTCCCGGCGATTTCACGGATCTGCGCATAATGTCCGGTTGCGATCCAATCTGCGCCCAGACGCAACGCATGATCGAGAAATGCTTTAAATTTAATTTCACTGTTACAGAGCACATCCGGATTGGGAGTACGACCTGCCCGATATTCCGCTAAAAATTGAGTGAATACCCGCTCCTTGTATTCCGCCGAGAAATTGACTACTTCCAGCGGCATATCCAGCAGATCAGCGACTGAAGCCGCATCAATAAAATCCTGACGAGAGGAGCAATATTCGTCGGTATCGTCATCTTCCCAGTTTTTCATAAAAAGCCCGATAACCTCCCAGCCCTGCTGTTTAAGCAGATAAGCGGCAACCGAGGAATCCACTCCGCCGGACATACCCACAACGACACGCTGTTTTTGCATTTTCAAGAGTACATATGAAATTAAATCGGTATTTTTCCTGGTGTTTGGCTACCCAGGCATTCAATAAATAACCGGAAAAGGATCCAGGCTGCGCCACAGATACCAGGTAGCGACAGAACGCCATGGTTGCCAGTTTTGTGCAACAGCATTGATCTCGCGCTTGTGCATGGGCAAACCGCCATTGTAATGGATGCTTATCGCACGTTGCAGACCAATATCATCCAGTGGCAAAACATCCGGGCGATGCAGGTGAAAAATCAGAAACATCTCCGCTGTCCAGCGACCCACACCCCTGACGCAAACCAACTGCCGGA
Organism: Nitrosomonas sp.; assembly: GCA_016703745.1. NCBI lineage: Bacteria > Pseudomonadati > Pseudomonadota > Betaproteobacteria > Nitrosomonadales > Nitrosomonadaceae > Nitrosomonas > Nitrosomonas sp. Next base: position 2,014,240 of record JADJBK010000006.1, read on the forward strand.
TCAATTCCTCATCTGACAGATTACTCCAGTCTGTTCGACCTAAGAGGCCATGTTCAAAATGACCCGCCAAGTCCTGCAGATAGTTAATTTTTCGGGCGGACAAGCCACAATCTCTCAGCAAATCTGGTTCCACAGCCATGAATGCTGGCGGCGTAATTTCTGGAAGCGCTATACAGACGCGTTTCCAGATACTGGCCGCTGCTTTGACTGAAATTTGCTGACCGACGATTGCACGTGCCAGCGTCGTGAAAGCATCATTCTGCTGCCCAAGAGAAGCTTCACTGAATTGCTGAAAAAGACGACACAGAATTGGATCGCGCAATGACAGTTCCGTTACGGCTTGTTGCCAATAGATAGGGGTCATAGAAATTCAGTATTTCGTCATTCGACAGAATGCGTAAGTATTCAGCTTAACCAACTGTTAACGAATATAAAAAAATTGATTCTACTTGACCCGCAAATAATTTTTAATTAAAGTGGGATTAAGTAGCAAATAATGTGGATTAAGTGTAGTTTTATGGGATAAAATTGACTCACTTGATCGATTGGAATCTCGCTTTAACGAATGAATGAGGGGGCGGAATGTTCCGTGGCGTCACGCAATTAAGCCTTGACAGCAAAGGCAGGCTTGCAATCCCGGCGAAATATCGGGACGAGCTGACTGCCAGTTGCGGGGGAAATATTGTCGTCACAGCCGATCCTTCCAGATGTTTACTGATCTACCCCCAGCCCGCCTGGGAGCCAATAGAACAAAAACTAAACAGTCTTCCCAGTTTCGATCCTCAAATACGCGGTTTACAACGTTTGCTTGTTGGCAATGCCTGTGATGTTGAGATAGATGGCTCCGGAAGAATACTGATCAGCCCCCCCCTGCGGCAATTTGCGGGATTGACGAAAGAAGTTGTTCTTGCCGGACAGGGGACAAAATTCGAGCTTTGGGATGGTGATCGATGGAATCAGGAAATTGAAGCAGCGCTGGTTTACACGAATGGCAATATCCCGCCTGAACTGGAAGGGTTTTCACTGTAGTGCGTGGTTGAAGTTTTGCATATCCCCGTTTTACTCAACGCGGCAATCGATGCGCTGGCGATCAAGAGGGATGGGGTTTATGTTGACGGTACGTTTGGCCATGGCGGGCATAGCCGTTTAATTCTGTCGAAACTGGGCAGTCGGGGTCGGCTGATTGTGTTTGATAAGGATCCGGTTGCCATCAGCACAGCAAAATCCATTCAGGACGAGCGGCTGCATGTGGTGCATAACAGTTACACCGGGCTCGAAGTGACGTTGCAATCGCTGGCGATAACAGGAGTGGACGGCATCCTGCTGGATCTTGGAGTGTCATCGATGCAGCTGGAAAAGGCGGATCGTGGATTCAGTTTTCGTCATGATGGGCCACTGGATATGCGGATGGATACCACTCGAGGGGAAACAGCAGCGCAGTGGCTGGCAACGGTTGATGAAGTGACATTGCGGGAGGCAATCAGAGATTATGGCGAAGAACGGTATGCTGGGCAGATTGCAGGCGCAATTGTTATGGAACGGAGCAGGCGGCCCATTACTACCACGCTTCAGCTTGCCGAAACTGTTGCAGCGGTCGTGCGCGCGCGCAGCCATGGGCGGGAGTACCGGCAGCATCCGGCAACGCGTACCTTCCAGGCGATCCGGATTTATCTCAATCAGGAGCTTGAGGCATTATCGCTAACACTGCCCCTGTGCTTGGCCAGACTAAACCCTGCCGGCAGGCTGGTTGTGATCAGCTTTCACTCGCTGGAAGACCGCATTGTCAAGAATTTTATGCGCGCACAAGCCATGGCAGATACCTTGCCGCGCAAGCTGCCGATTCGTGAGGATGAGCGCATGCGGCATAGTCAGCAAAAATTGTTGCTGATCGGGAAAAAGATTCGCCCGGATACAAATGAGATTGCCGCCAACCCGCGCGCGCGCAGCGCAATTATGCGTGTTGCCGAGAAAATTAAGGCCAGTGCTATAAACAGATGATCAAGTTAAACATGGCGTTGTTTCTGATATTGATTATTTCGGCTTTGGGCATTGTGACCGCTCGCCATGAAGCACGTAACCTCTTCACGGCACAGGAAAAAGAACAGACGCTGGCAAAACAGTTCGCTACCGAACGGGATCAGTTATTACTCGAACAAGGCACACTTGCTATGCATGCCCGCGTTGAGAACATCGCCAGAACTCAATTAAAGATGACCATGCCAGCGACTACAAATTTGCTGGTAATTCAATCAGGTAAAACCCGGGCCAGATGACATGAAGCGTACCTCAGTTAAATCAAATCAAGCTGGAGACACTGAAATCCTTCCCGGCTGGCGTTCCCGTCTGGTGCTGGGTTTGTTGATGTTCGGGCTGGTCATATTGGCTGGACGCGCAGTCTATCTACAAAAATTTAACAAGGATTTTTTACAGCAACAAGGTGAGCTGCGTTATAGCCGGATAATCGAACAAAGCGTGCCACGCGGTAGTATCAAGGACCGGAATGGCGAAATTCTGGCGATCAGCGCGCCAGTTAAATCCGTCTGGATTGATCCACAGCAGATCGACATGACTCAGGCGCAATTCAAAGCCTTGTCCGAATTGCTCGGCATGTCACGGGATGCTCTGCAGGAGCGCGTCAGCAGCAACAGAAGATTTGTTTATCTGAAAAGGCGGCTATCCCCCGATCTGGCGGCGGATGTGGCGCAACTCAATATCAAGGGGCTACATTTCAAACAGGAATATTATCGCTATTATCCAACACGCGAGCGGACCGCTCATATCCTGGGTTTTACCGATATCGACGATAGGGGGCAGGAAGGGATGGAACTCGCCTGGCAGGATAGCCTGACCAGCGAACATGGTAAGCGGCGTGTGATCAAAGATCGACTTGGTCGTATCGTCGATGATGTCGAGCGGATAAATTCACCCAAGCCAGGTCAGGAACTGACATTATCAATTGACAGCAAGATACAGCATCTCGCCTACCGGGAGTTGGCGCGCGCAGTCAATGCGCACCGCGCACTCTCCGGTAGCATCGTTGCACTTGATACCCGGACAGGCGAGGTGCTGGCCATGGCCAATTATCCGGCATTCAACCCCAATCAACGAGCCAACATCAATAAGGATGCCATACGTAACCGGGTGCTGGTCGACGAATTTGAACCAGGATCGACCTTAAAGCCATTCACAGTAGCTGTCGCACTGGAAACTGGTCGCATCAAGCCTGACACACTCATGCAAACCTCTACAGGGATGATGAAAATTGGCAAAGCGTTAATCCGTGATGTGCGCAGCAAGGGAAATTTGACGGTTTCACAGGTCATCCAGACCTCGAGTAATGTGGGTGTTGCCAGGATTTCGATGCTTTTGCCTCCGCAGACATTATGGGAAATGTTCAATCGCGCCGGTTTCGGTAGCGAAACCGGTTTGGGGTTTCCCGGAGAGGTCAATGGCAAATTGCGCGATTATCGTAGCTGGCGACCCATTGAACAAGCAACCATGTCATACGGCCATGGCATATCAACCAGTCTCATGCAACTGGCGCGCGCTTACACCTTATTTGCAGCCGATGGGGAGCTGAAGCCGGTTACATTACTAAAACGCGAGCAGCCGGTAGTGGGTCAGAGGGTCATCTCACGCGAAACCGCAAAGTCAATCAGCGCCATGCTGGAACTGGCAGTACAGCCGGATGGAACCGGGTCGCGTGCACGCGTCAATGGTTATCGTGTAGCCGGTAAAACCGGTACCGCTCACAAGCGCCTGGAAAATCAGAAAGGCTACGCCACAAACCGCTATCTCTCATCATTTGTTGGATACGCCCCCGCTTCTGATCCACGCGTTGTCATTGCCATCATGATTGACGAACCGAGTGCCGGAGAGCATTTTGGCGGCAGCGTCGCCGCACCGGTATTCAGTCGGGTAATGGAAGAAACGCTCAGAATACTGGGTGTGCCTTTTGACCAGCCCTGGCCAAATCTGGTTACCGCTCCTCCTGTTGCAACCGGAAAGCAAGAGGGGTAATGACTACCCTAAGCCATAAAAACCCGAAAGATTTTGTGATTCATTCCCTGGATGAGCTGGATCTGAAAATACATCGCCTGGTCACAGATAGCCGGGAATTGCAACCTGGAGATACATTTATAGCATACGCGGGCGAGAATTTTGATGCCCGCCAGCATATTCCCGAGGCCATCGCCAAAGGCGTTAACGCCATCATCTGGGAAAAAAAAGGATTCACCTGGAATCCGCTGTGGAAGCTGCCCAATCTCGCCGTCAGCCACTTACGACAGAAAACGGGGTTGATCGCAAGTCATCTGCATGACTACCCCTCTCGTCAGTTATGGTTGGTGGGCATTACCGGCACCAATGGCAAAACCTCGTGCAGTCACTGGTTTGCTCAGGCCATGACGGTGCTGGGAAAAAAAACTGCTGTAATTGGTACGCTTGGTCATGGGTTTGCCAATACACTTTCAAGCACAGCACATACCACGCCGGATGCCGCGCAACTACAGCAACTGCTGGCTGAATTCCTTCAGCAGCAGGCGCAATCGGTTGTGATGGAGGTTTCGTCACACGGACTCGATCAAGGCAGGTTAATCGGTGCGGAATTCTCGGTTGCGGTGCTGACCAACTTATCTCACGATCACCTGGATTACCATGGCACTATGGATTCGTATGCCGCAACCAAGGCGAAGCTGTTTTTCTGGCCAGGACTGAAATCGGTGGTGTTGAATCTGGATGAAGTGTTAGGTGTGGAGTTGTCGCGCCAGCTCGAAAATAAAGCGATACAGGTCATAGGCTACGGCTTCAGACTGCCACGCGAAGGTAACTGGGTGACCAGAAATCAGCAGATATTGTTTGGCAGCAACATTCGGCTGGAAATGGATCGTCTCATCTTTGATGTGGATTTCCGTGGACAGCGAATGACTCTGAAATTCAACATCATCGGGCGCTTCAATGCGTACAACCTGCTTGCGGTGCTCGCCGCCCTGATTGCCAGCGGAGTCGAATTTGATGATGCGGTGCTGGCTTTGCAGCAGGTTCACCCCATTCCAGGACGTATGGAACTGCTCGGCGGGGGAGAGCAGCCAGTCGTTATCGTTGATTATGCACATACCCCGGATGCGCTCAGTGAAGTGCTGGCTGGATTACGTGAAACGATGGCAGGCAGCAGCCAGAAACTCGCGGAGAACGATAAGGGAAAATTGATTTGTGTCGTCGGATGCGGGGGGGACCGTGATCGCAGCAAACGTCCGTTGATTGGCGAAATTGCCGCCAGATTGGCAGATCAAGTCATTTTTACCAGCGATAACTCCCGGAGTGAAGATCCTGGAAAAATAATCAATGAAATGCTCAGCGGAATCGGGAAAGCGCACAAAAATCGATGTCAAGTGGAAATTGATCGATGTGCAGCGATTTATCGCGCGATTCACCAGGCACGTCGCGGGGATGTTGTACTGATTGCCGGTAAGGGCGCCGAAACTCATCAGGAAAGAGAAGGCAGGAAATACCCTCACGATGACCGCAAGATTGTCAGGCAGGTACTGCACGACCTTGCCCGACAAGCAATACGGGAAGCAGGGCAATGAACGGCGATACGTTCGCACCGGTAATGATGAACGTGCAACAGGCTGCCAAAGTCTTGGAGGCAGAATGGTCTGGCAGCAATCCATTTTTTAATGCAGTAAGTACTGATAGCCGCACAATACGCGCAGGCAGCCTTTTCGTGGCGTTGTCGGGCGAACGCTTTGACGGTCATCGATTTATCCCGGATGCCATCGACAAAGGTGCAGTGGCCGCGATGATTTCAGATGAAGCGATCGACATACCAGAAACTTCCACCATGTCTGATTTTTCCTGGCTGCGGGTCAGGGATCCACGGCTGGCGCTGGGGAAACTTGCAGCGGCATGGCGCAAGCGCTTTGACCTGCCATTGGTGGCGGTGACCGGAAGTAACGGCAAGACTACCGTCAAGGAAATGCTGGCTTCCATCTTACGCCAGCATGCCGGCTGTGATCGGGTGCTGGCAACTTCCGGCAATCTCAATAACGATATTGGGGTTCCGCTCACGCTGTTGCAGATCAATGCCAGTCACAATTACGCTGTTATCGAAATGGGAATGAATCACAGCGGTGAAATTGCCTATCTATCTGGCCTGGCCTCACCCACCGTTGCCGTCATTACGAATGCAGGATCAGCGCATATTGCCCATTTTGGCAAGACAGACGCCATCGCCGCCGCCAAAGGTGAAATTTTCGAGGGACTGGATGAATCCGGTGTTGCGGTGATCAATGCGGATGACCATTTTGCACCGCTATGGCGACAGCTGGCAGGTAAGCGGCAAATTGTAGATTTTGGGATGACGCATACCGCCAGCGTGAGCGCGCGACGTCTGCAGGGAGTGACAGAAAATGGCTGGTTGCTGACTTTGCCGGAGGGACAAGCCGAGCTGACGCTGCAAGTGCCTGGGCGGCACAGCGTCTACAACGCGCTGGCAGCGGCAGCAGCGGCCTATGCCGCAGGTGTGGGTTTGCCCGCAATTGCCGTCGGACTCGGTTCGTATAGGGGGACACATGGACGGCTGCAAACTATGGCCGGGCTGCATCATTCAGTTCTCATAGATGATACCTATAACGCCAATCCTGAATCCATGCAGGCCGCACTGGCTGTGCTGGGTGATACCAAAGGAAAAAAGATTCTGGTGATGGGTGATATGGGTGAGCTGGGCGTAGCAGCAGCAGCATACCACCGGGAAATCGGCCAACTGGCGCGTGCAGCCAAGGTGGATACCCTGCTGGCACATGGAGAGCTAAGCAGGCATGCTGCCGAAGCGTTTGGGCTTGATCGTGGTGGGCAGTATTTTACGAATCTGAATGAATTGATGGCTTGTTTGACTGACCAGCTTGATGCCGATGTAACCGTCCTGGTTAAAGGTTCACGAATCATGCGTATGGAGCGCGTCGTAGAAAAAATAGCCGCCACAGAAAAAATTATGGACAGGAATATTGCCCTGCAAGGCCAGAATGAACATTAACCTACCTTGGGGTTTTGTATGTTATTAGCGCTATCGCAATGGATGGCAGAAGATATCCGGGCTTTCAATGTGTTCGGATATATTACGCTGCGCGCCATGCTGGCGGCGCTGACTGCGCTGATCATTTCATTTCTGATTGGTCCTTATATGATACGCAGTCTGACCATGCGAAAAATTGGTCAGTCGGTACGCGATGATGGACCGGAATCACACCTGATTAAAGCGGGTACTCCCACCATGGGTGGCGCACTCGTTTTGATTGCGGTATTGGTAACGACCCTTTTGTGGGCAGATCTGAGTAACCGCTATGTCTGGGTGGTGCTATTAACAACGCTGGGTTTTGGCGTGATTGGCTGGGTAGACGACTATCGCAAGGTGATTTTGCGTAATTCCAAGGGACTGTCCGCCGCAACCAAGCTTATCTGGCAATCCATTATCGCGCTGATCGTTGCGGGCTATCTGCTCTCGATAGCCGAACTGCCGCAACATACCGAGCTGATCGTACCCTTTTTCAAGGAAGTTGCTATCCCGCTGGGCATATTCTCTTTTATTCTGCTGACTTATCTGGTAATTGTCGGCAGCAGTAATGCGGTCAACTTAACCGATGGCCTCGATGGACTGGCCATCATGCCAACTGTCATGGTGAGCGGGGCGCTGGCTATTTTTGCCTATCTGGCAGGTCATGCTGTTTTTGCCAAATACCTGGGTATTCCGCATATCCCGAACGCGGGCGAGCTGTCTGTATTTTGTGGCGCACTGGCTGGCGCGGGTCTCGCGTTTCTCTGGTTTAACACCTATCCGGCGGAAGTATTTATGGGGGATGTCGGCGCGCTGGCGCTGGGTGCTGCCCTGGGAGTGGTGGCTGTTATCGTGCGCCAGGAAATCGTACTGGCCATCATGGGGGGCGTCTTCGTGATGGAGGCGTTGTCAGTCATGCTCCAGGTGGCATCGTACAAACTTTTGGGCAAACGTGTTTTTCGCATGGCACCGCTGCATCATCATTATGAGCTGAAAGGCTGGAAAGAAAATCAGGTGGTGGTGAGATTCTGGATCATTACCATCATTCTGGTTCTGATTGGACTATCCACACTAAAACTGCGATGAATTATCACGGCAAAAAAATATTGATTCTGGGCATGGGTAATACCGGTTTGTCGGTCGCAAAATGGCTGTCCCGTCACGGCGCAACATTGTCAGCTGCCGATACCCGACCATCACCCCCAAATCTGGCGCTGTTTCACCAGATTTTGCCTGCAGAAAATATTTTTTGTGGACCATTTCAGGCCGGCCTGTTTTCGCAGACCGACCTGATAGTCATCAGCCCGGGTATACCGCTTGGCGAGCCACTGATAGCCGCTGCCGCGCAACGTGGTATTTCTGTGGTGGGCGATATTGAGTTATTCGCTGTTGCACTGAGGGAATATGATCAGAATCATACAAAAATCGTTGCCATTACGGGTTCCAACGGAAAATCCACTGTAACCACTATGGTTGGCATGATGGCTAAAAGTGCCGGCTGGGATGTGGAAGTGGCCGGAAATATTGGACGCACCGTGCTGGATGCGCTGATGCAGAGAATGGATAGTCATCACTGGCCGCAACTTTGGGTGCTTGAGTTATCCAGTTTTCAACTGGAAACCACACGGAATTTGCAGACGGACGCGGCTGTTGTGCTGAATCTGAGTGAAGATCATTTGGATCGATACCCGGATATGTCAGCTTACATTGCTGCCAAGTCAGTCATATTTTCCAGTGGCAATTGCAAGGGCATGCAGGTGTTGAACCGCGATGATCCTCTCGTTTGGACTATGGCGCAGGCAAGCCACAAGCTATTTAGTTTTGGTCTGGGTGAACCAGCGACAGACGAAGAGTTTGGTCTACTGGCAGATGGCGCAGATTTGTGGTTATCTCAAGGAAATACCTGTTTGATGAAAACCAGTGAACTGGCGGTGGCTGGACTACATAATGCCGCAAATGCACTGGCAGCCTTGGCGCTATGCCGTGCAATTGCTCTCCCGTTTGAACCCTTGCTCAATGCGTTGCGTGCTTTCACGGGATTACCGCACCGCATGCAGAAAGTGGCGAATATCAATGACATCACTTTTTTTAATGATTCCAAAAGTACCAATGTGGGCTCGGCGATTGCCGCGCTGAATGGCCTGCCAGCCAAAGCGGTACTGATTGCAGGGGGAGACGGTAAAGGGCAGGATTTTTTGCCATTAAAGCGGCCCATTCGCGAGCATGCGCGCAGCGTGATTTTGCTGGGGCGTGATGCTGACGGCATAGCTGGTTCCATTCAGGGCTGTGGTATCCCGGTACACCGAGTTGCAACTATGCAACAGGCAGTGCAGCTTAGTTTTCTACTGGCGGAGCCGGGAGATTGCGTGCTGCTCTCACCTGCCTGTGCAAGCCTCGATATGTTTAGCAACTATGTGCATCGCGCCGAGGTATTTGTCAATGCAGTCAAAGCTATTGAGAATAATTTGGTGTTATCAACCCATGCGCAGCATTAAACCATGATAACTTCGCCAGCCCCCTCTGCTATTTCAAACAAGACGAGTAAACCCGGTATTGATCTGGTATTGGTGTGGACAGTATTGTTTTTATTGGGATTGGGGTTAGTCATGATGTATTCTGCTTCCATTGCAATCGCCGGAGCGGAGCAGGGAGCACGCAGCACTTACTACCTTGAGAAACAGGGCGTTGCTGTTTTATGCGGCGTATTCATCGGTCTGATAGTATTTCATCTGCTTTCGATTCAACATTTAAGGGCGCTCTGCCCATTCCTCCTGCTGGGTGGATTCGCGCTGTTACTGCTCGTCCTGGTGCCAGGGATAGGTAGAGAAATTAATGGCAGTTATCGCTGGATTCCATTGGGTGTGGCAAATTTCCAGCCCTCCGAACTGATGAAGCTGATCATCGTCCTTTTTACCGCAGACTATGCTGTCCGTAGACGCGCGCATCTGGGTCATCTGATCCGGGGAATCCTGCCGGCACTGATCATTCTGGGAATCCTTGCCGGTTTGCTGTTGATGCAAAAGGATTATGGCTCATTATTTGTCATCACCTTTGTTATGGTCAGCATTCTATTCATGGGTGGAATGAACGGTAAATCCTTTTTGCTGCTCGTCGGCATGGGCGCTGCACTTTCTGTACTGGCGGTGATGATAGAGCCGTATCGCATGCTCAGAATTACTACTTTCATGGACCCATGGGACGATCCATTTAATAAAGGCTATCAGCTCAGCCATGCCCTGATTGCATTTGGGCTTGGGGAATGGTTTGGGGTCGGGTTGGGTGGCAGTGTTGAAAAACTGCATTACCTGCCGGAAGCACATACAGATTTTATGCTCGCCGTGCTGGCCGAGGAGCTGGGGTTTGCGGGAGTGGTCACCGTTATGATTCTGTTCGCCATCCTGTTACTACGTGCTTTTCGTATTGGACGTCACGCCAAGGAGCTGGGAGATCATTTTGGCGCACTGATTGCCTATGGAATTGGTACCTGGTTTGGCCTGCAGGCAGTGATCAACATGGGGGTCAACATGGGAATATTGCCCACGAAAGGACTAACCTTGCCCTTTATGAGCTATGGTGGAAGCAGTATGCTTATCTGCTGCATCACGACAGCATTGTTACTGCGCCTCGACTGGGAAAACCGGCAGAAACCGTCAGGGAGAGGCATATGAAACTGTCTGGCGGGGACGATATGGCACACACCATCCTGATCATGGCGGGTGGTACCGGTGGGCATGTCTTTCCCGGCCTTGCGGTAGCGGCATGGCTGCAGGATAGAGGCTGGCGGGTCGTCTGGCTGGGCACGCAACACGGCATGGAAACTATCCTGGTGCCACAGCATGGTTTTCTACTTGAAACCATTCAGTTTTCTGCTGTGAGAGGAAAAAAACCAATGGATTTCGTCCTCCTGCCCTGGCGATTGCAGCGTGCCTGCTGGCAAAGCCTGCGTATTCTGCGACGCTTGCGCCCCGATGTGGTATTGGGGCTCGGGGGTTATCCGGCGTTGCCGGGCGGCATGATGACGGTACTGCTGGGTATTCCGCTCATCATCCATGAGCAGAATACGGTAGCGGGTCTGACCAACAAGGTGCTGGCCAAAATTGCAGATCGTATTTTGCTGGCTTTTCCGGGTGCACTTCAGGGAAATGAAAAAAAAGTGCAAGTTACCGGCAATCCGATACGCGCCGAAATTACCGGGTTGCCGTCACCGGAAGATCGCTATGCCAAACGCACCGGAAAACTGAAATTGCTGGTGGTTGGAGGCAGTCTGGGCGCGCAGAAACTGAATACGGTCATGCCACAGGCACTGGCCATGATCGACAAAGCGCAACGTCCGCAAGTTACGCATCAGGCAGGTGGGGCGCATTTTGCCGGGCTCGAAAAAACCTATGCAGAATTTGGTGTGAGCGCGCAATTGGTTGCCTTCATCGAGGACATGGCTACGCAATATGCCGAGAACGATCTGGTTATTTGCCGGGCGGGAGCGCTGACGATTTCGGAGCTTGCTGCTGCCGGAGTCGCCAGCATTTTGGTTCCCTACCCTCATGCGGTGGATGATCACCAGACTAGCAATGCCCGTTTTCTGAGCGACGCGAAAGCTGCTGTGCTCTGGCCACAGAGTGAATTGACGCCAGCATCTCTCGCGCACTGGCTGCGCCAATGTTCGCGTGAATCCCTGCAGGCCATGGCTGTAAAAGCGCGCCAGCTTGCCCGGCCGGATGCAACCGCCCAGGTGGCCAGTTCGTGCGAAGAAATACTGGAGCCTGCCAGATGAAACATAAAATCAATCATATCCATTTTGTCGGCATCGGCGGGTCCGGTATGGGCGGTATTGCCGAAGTGCTCATCAATCAGGATTATCAGATCAGCGGATCGGATTTGTCAGATAATTCGGTTACCAGACGATTACGTCATCTGGGTGCGGTCATTCAACATCAGCACGTTGCGGAAAACGTGGGAACGGCGGACGTAGTCGTTTATTCCTCCGCCATCAAAACCGATAATCCAGAAATCATAGCCGCGCGCGAGCGGCATATTTCGGTTGTTCCACGTGCCATGATGCTCGCCGAACTGCTGCGTCTGCGTCGCGGTATTGCCGTTGCGGGTACCCATGGAAAAACGACCACCACCAGTCTGATTGCGAGCATTCTCGCCGAAGCCAATATGGATCCGACATTCGTCATTGGTGGCAGACTCAAGACGTTGGGCAGCCATGCCAAAATGGGAGCGGGAGAATTCATTGTAGTCGAAGCAGATGAATCTGATGCTTCCTTCCTGTATTTGCAGCCGATTCTGACCGTCGTGACCAATATCGATGCCGATCATATGAGCACCTATGGACACGATTTCAACCGGCTCAAGCAGACTTTTGTCGAATTCATTGAACATCTGCCTTTTTATGGCATGGCCATGCTGTGTATTGATAATCCGCATGTACGCGAAATTATCCCGATGATCACCAAACCGGTGACAACCTACGGATTGACAGATGAGGCACAGGTATATGCTACGGAGATACAACCCGATCACAGCACAATGCGTTTTGTTGCACATGTCGGCACAAATGGTTCTGCACGTCGTCTGCCCATAATTCTCAATCTGCCTGGTTTGCACAACGTGCAGAATGCGCTGGCGGCAATTGCAATCGCCAACGAACTGAATATAAACGATGCTGCCATTATTGCTGCATTAGCCAAATTTGGCGGTGTCGAGCGACGCTTTCAATATTATGGGGAAATTGATCTGCCGGGTGGCGGTGTTTTTTCCCTGATCGACGACTACGGCCATCACCCTGCGGAAATTATGGCCACACTGGCTGCAACCAGGGGCGCTTTTCCTGAACGCCGCCTGCTGCTGGTATTTCAGCCACATCGATTCAGCCGTACCCGCGATCTGTTCGAGGATTTCGTCAAGGCACTGTCGCAGGCGGATGGATTGCTGCTCACTGAAGTTTATGCCGCCGGTGAGGACCCGATCATTGCGGCGGATAGCAAATCGCTGTCACGCGCTATTCGAGTGCATGGCAAGCTTGAGCCGGTTTATGTCGAACAGGTGGATGCGTTACCGGATACCATCAAAACAATTGCCCGGGACGGGGATGTGGTGGTGATCATGGGAGCAGGTACGATTGGCAGGCTGGCTGCAGAAATTGCACAGCCAGAGAAAGAAATGGCAGTAACAGATTGCTGATCATGTTGACACCCAATTATGACAATCACCGGCAATTACCCAAAGTGGAAATGATGAAAGTGGGAGAAATTGTGCAAGCCTGTCTGCGTGGAAAATTATTGAGCGATGAGCCAATGAGCAGGCATGTCTCCTGGCGGGCGGGCGGTCATGCGGCCAATTTTTATGTACCGGCGGATCTTAGTGATCTTGCTGTTTTTCTGGCGGCCTGGCCGGAAAATGAGCCGGTTTACATGATCGGGCTCGGCAGTAATCTGTTGGTCAGGGATGGCGGCGTAACCGGGGTAATCATTGCGCTGCACGCGCGGCTCAATGATCTGGTGTTGATCGAACACAACGCACAGGGCGGCATAATTTATGCCGGAGCAGGCGTAGCTTGCGCCAAACTGGCAAGATTTGCTGCTGCGCAGAACCTGACTGGTGCGGAATTTCTGGCGGGTATTCCCGGCACGATTGGTGGTGCGCTGGCAATGAATGCCGGTTGCTACGGCAGCCAGACGTGGGAACGGGTTGCGCGCGTCAACACCATCGATCGAATCGGTGCTTTGCGAGAACGGCAACCGGATGAATATGCAATTGGCTACCGGCAGGTTGCGTTACGTCAGAATATCCATGCCAGCGATACCGAATCGTGGTTCGCGGGTGGGTGGTTTTGTCTCGATTCTGGCAATCAGGAGACTTCTCGCCAGAAAATCAGGTCATTGCTGGCGACGCGCATCAAAAGCCAGCCCCTGAGTTTCCCCAATGCGGGTTCGATATTTCGCAATCCACCCGGAGATCACGCCGCTCGCCTGATCGAGGAATGTGGATTGAAAGGATTGCGTATCGGTGATGCCATGGTATCTCCCAGGCATGCAAATTTCATTATTAACTGTGGCCGGGCATCGGCCAGCAATATAGAAGATGTGATTAATGTGGTAAAAGAGACGGTTCTATCCAGAATGAGGGTCACACTCATTCCGGAAGTTCGCATTATCGGGGAGGAGCAGAAAGCATGACTACCAGCGAGTTTGGCAAGGTTGCCGTGTTGCTGGGGGGGCGATCTGCGGAACGGGAAATTTCACTGAAAAGTGGCGCGGCTGTGCTCGCTGCCTTACACCGGTGCGGGGTAGATGCACATGGCTTTGATCCTGCCGGACAGTCGCTGGATAACCTGCTTCGAGATGGTTTTGATCGTGCCTTCGTTGCGTTGCATGGGCGTTATGGCGAGGATGGCTCGGTGCAGGGTGCGCTGGAATTGATGGGAATACCCTATACAGGTAGCGGTATACTTGCCAGCGCGTTAGCGATGGATAAATGGCGTACCAAAATGATCTGGCAGGCAGCCGGAATAGATACGCCGCAGCATCTCATGCTCGACGCCGACAGTCGCTTTGATGAAGCAGCTGAAATGTTGAGTTTGCCGATGATCATCAAGCCGGTGCGTGAAGGCTCCACCATTGGTCTGAGCAAAGTGACCAGTTCGCAGGAATTTCAGGTAGGTTATGCCTTAGCTGCCAGCTGCGATGAATTGGTGATGGCTGAACAGTTTATCGATGGCATCGAATTGACTGCTGCCATTCTGGGCGATGCGCCTTTACCTCTCGTGCGCATTGATGTTGCAGATACGCTCTATGATTATCACGCCAAGTACTGTTCGGAAAAAACCCGCTACACCTGCCCAAGCGGGCTATCAGATGAATTAACGAGCCAGATTCAGTCGATTGCCCTTCATGCTCACCGGATACTGGGGTGCTCGGGCTGGAGCAGGATCGATGTGATGCTGGATAAGGATGAGCGCCCTTTTTTGCTGGAAGCCAATACGTCACCGGGCATGACCGATCACAGCCTGGTTCCCATGGCAGCAAAGGCAGCTAATATTTCATTTGATGAACTCGTCATTAAAATACTCAAATTGGCTGGACAGCCTGGGAAATAAAAACATCATGTGGAATGATCATCAGACTCTGAATTTATTGGCTAATACACTATTGACAGGTGTGCTGTTAATTACGATTTATGCAATTGGCGTTAGAGTGTTAGCATTACCGTTTTTTTCTCTCCGGGAAATTCGGATCGAAAGTGTGGATCATTTGCGGGTCAAGCAGGGAACACCACTTAATGTTTCACGTAATCAGCTGGAGCTGGTTATTAAAAATTCTACAAGCGGAAATTTCATGACTATTGATCTGCATGCCTTGCAGACAGCGTTAATTGATCTCCCATGGATACGATCAGCCACCATTTCGCGCCAGTGGCCGCCGGCTCTGCATATTTTGCTCGAAGAACATGTTCCGCTGGCGTACTGGGGAAATACCGCGTTGGTCAATACACATGGGGAAGTATTTCATGCGAGCGTCCAGGAGAGTTCCATGCCTGTGTTTATTGCCGCTGATTTCGAGAGTAGTTCGTTAATCTCCCGCAACTACAGGGTTTTCAGGAAAATATTGCAAACAATTGAACAAAATGTAGTGGAAGTGGTGCTGACACCCAGGCATTCCTGGCATATCCGTCTGGACAGCGGTGCCTGGCTGAAACTGGGACGTAAAGAGATCAAGTCACGCCTGCAGCGCTATATTTCCGTTATGCATCAGCATAAGCATGGGTTTGATCAGGATGGTTTGCCGTTCTATGTGGATTTGCGCTATCCCGACGGATTTGCCATCGGCAAGCTGTCTGGTTCAGCCAGTCCTAACCCGGCGACGTTTATTTGGCCAGGCAGGGAAGTGACTAGTCAGGGAGGATTTTAAAAATGAGTAAAGCCGGGGAAACCAGACAAATGTTCGTCGGTCTCGATATCGGAACGTCCAAAATTGTGGCGATCGTTGCTGAGTTGATGCCTGAGGGAGGATTCGAAGTCATTGGATTGGGCAGCCACCCATCGCGCGGCCTCAAAAAGGGGGTGGTTGTTAATATCGAAACCACGGTCGATGCCATCCGGCGAGCACTTGAAGAAGTCGAGCTCATGGCCGGGTGCCACGTTAGTGAGGTGTACGCTGGCATTGCAGGTAACCATATCAGAAGTTTCAACTCGCACGGCATGGTGGCGATCAAAGACAGAGAAGTGACGCAGGCCGATGTCGAAAAAGTCATGGAAACCGCAAAAGCAGTCAATATTCCCGCCGATCAGCAGATCTTACACATTCTCAATCAGGAATATATCGTTGATGGTCAGGAAGATGTTCGTGAGCCGGTAGGCATGAGCGGCATCCGTCTGGAAGTCAAAGTACATATTGTTACTGGTGCAGTTTCTGCCGCACAGAATATCGCTAAATGTATCCATCGTTGCGATATCGGTGTTCGAGATCTGGTGTTACAACCGCTGGCCTCCGCAAGAGCGGTTTTGTCCGATGATGAAAAAGATCTGGGTGTGTGTCTGGTCGACATTGGAGGCGGCACGACAGATATTGCGGTATTTACCGACGGCGCAATCCGGCACACCGCTGTCATCCCGGTTGCTGGCGACCAGATTACCAACGATATTGCGATGGCATTGCGCACGCCCACCAAAAATGCAGAAGATATCAAGTGCCGTTATGGCAGTGCGCTGCGTGCACTGGCGGATATCCATGAAATGCTGGAGGTGCCTGATGTAGGCAATCGTGGTACCCGCGCACTCTCCAGACAAACTCTGGCCGAAGTCATCGAGCCAAGGGTGGAAGAGCTTTATCTCCTGATCCAGGCTGAGCTGCGCAGAAGCGGATTTGAGCAATTGCTCTCCTCCGGGATTGTGATTACCGGAGGTAGCAGCTCAATGCAAGGCATGGTCGAATTGGGCGAGGAGATTTTTCATATGCCGGTACGCCTGGGGCTGCCCATGTACAAAGGAAATCTTGAAGAAGTTATCCAAACACCCCGGTATTCAACTGCAATTGGCTTGGTAATGGTGGGCGCCGAGGAGCATCTGCGTCACCATAAAACCAGATTGAAAGATAATTCAGCCAAACAGGTGCTGGCAAGAATGAAAGGATGGTTTCAGGAAAATTTTTAACGAAGTTAATGTTGTGTGTCACCAGTTAGTTGTCTGTCTTAAATTTTGATCAAAAAGGAGTAATGCCATGTTTGAAATTACCAATACCGAGTCTCAGGAAGCCATTATTAAAGTCATTGGTGTAGGGGGATGTGGTGGCAATGCAGTCGATCACATGATTCGTAATGAAACGAAAGGAGTTGAATTTATTTGCCTGAATACTGATGCGCAGGCACTGAAAGGCAATCAGGCGCCAACCCTGCTCCAGCTTGGCGCCAATGTCACTCGCGGATTGGGTGCGGGTGCCAATCCAGAAGTCGGTAAGGAGGCTGCGCTGGAAGACCGGGATCGCATCGCCGAAATGATTCAGGGTGCAGATATGTTGTTCATTACTGCGGGCATGGGCGGCGGCACTGGCACAGGAGCCGCACCAATCGTGGCACAAATTGCCAAGGATATGGGCATTCTGACCGTTGCCGTTGTCAGCAAGCCTTTTTCGTTTGAGGGCAAACGTCTGAAAGCTGCGCAGCTTGGAATGGAAGCACTTGCCCAGTATGTCGACTCTCTGATCGTTATCCCCAATGACAAGCTGATGAATGTGCTTGGCAATGATATCAGCATGCTGGATGCTTTCAGGGCGGCAAATGACGTACTTTATGGCGCCGTCGCCGGCATTGCCGAAGTGATCAACTGCCCAGGGCATGTTAACGTGGATTTTGCTGACGTTAAAACGGTCATGTCGGAAATGGGTATGGCCATGATGGGTTCCGCAGTTTCCAGTGGGGTTGATCGTGCACGCATGGCAGCAGAACAGGCGGTTGCCAGCCCGTTGCTTGAGGATATTGCGCTGACGGGTGCACGGGGTGTGTTGGTCAATATTACTGCCAGCTCAACGATGAAAATGCGCGAGGTACAGGAAGTGATGGATACCATCAAAAAACTGACCGCTGAAGATGCAACCGTCATTGTTGGTACAGTTATTGATGAAGATATGGGAGAAAGCTTGCGGGTGACACTGGTTGCAACCGGTCTGGGTAGCGTATCGCAACAAGCACAAAGACCGTTGAAAGTGATTAATGCCCGTACTGGTACTGATGATCGGGATATGTCACACAATATAGATGAACCCGCCGTGATGCGCACGGGCAGAAGAGGTAACGCCGTTGTGGCTGCCATGCAGCAATCAGGTATGGACCCGATGGATATTCCCGCTTTTCTGCGCAGACAGGCCGATTAAAAAAGAGGTAAAGAAAAAAACCAGCCACGCTGAATCAATAAGATAGCCGTCGGTGACAGTTGCTATAGAGGTGCTGTCTCCTTGTTTCTCGGCTATTGGGTAGCAAACCGGCCACAGGCGCCTAGCCACGCCAGATCGGTTTGCTACCCATGTTGTTCACGGTAGCTTCACCATATAAACGGGCATGAATTTCGCGTAATACCTGAAATTCCTTCATGACTTCAAGCGGGAAACCGTTACGCTCGCGCCCTTTCTCAACGACCATCATCTGATCAAGATACAGATAAACTTCATTGTGACGCCATAGCAGTTCTATTTTTTCCGCTATCCTTGGATAGGAATGATCAAGAATAGATTCCTGATCACCCAGAAAATCTGCAAATTCTTTTATGCTGTTTTTCAATGCCATGTTGTTGACTCACAGACAACGAGAGATAATGAATTCTCATTAACGGCAAGTATTCACCCGAGTTTAGCAATTTATGGATCAGACTGCTTTTTCAGGTGCCTTATTTTGATCGGATGTGCGCTCGATTACTGCGGCAAAGAAGCCATCGGTATGGTGATGAAGGGGGGATAGTTGCAGGAATGTTCCCACATTAATTAGCGGGATTTGCTGCTGAGCGAGCAGGTGACCACAATCCAGTAGTGCAAAGTCGGGATGTGCTGCGAGAAACTGCTCGATAATCTGTTGATTTTCCTCCGGTAGCAAACTACAGGTCGCGTAAACCAGTCGTCCACCGGATTTAAGCAGTTTGGCTGCAGCATTGAGAATAGATTCTTGCTTGATTTTGAGTTCGCTAATACTGTCAGGTGTTTGCCGCCACTTCAAATCCGGATTACGACGCAAGGTTCCCAGCCCGCTACAGGGGACATCAACCAGTACCCGGTCAATTTTCCCGGCCAGTCGTTTGAGTTTCATATCACGCTCACTGTCAATCCGCTGTGGGTAAACATTGGATAAACCAGAACGTTTCAGGCGCGGCTTGAAATTCCCAAGACGTTTTTCGGAAATATCGAAAGCGTAAAGGCGTCCATGGGAGTGCATTAATGCACCGAGCAACAGGGTTTTTCCACCCGCACCTGCACAGAAATCTACCACCATTTCACCCCGTTTGGGTGCGAGCAGATAACCCAACAACTGGCTACCCTCATCCTGTACCTCAATCTTGCCTTCCAGGAATAAAGGATGGCGGTTGATTGTGGGCTTACCAGGCAAACGAATGCCAACGGGAGAATAGGGAGTCGGGTGAGCATCCATTCCTGCTTGCGCCAATTCGGTCAACACAGTTTCGCGTTTTGCCAGCATCGTGTTTACTCGAATATCCAGGGGGGCGGATTGTTGTAACGTTTTTCCCAGATTCAGAATTTCATCATCTGTCATGAAGACTTGCAGCTTCTCGACCAGCCATGATGGCAATTCCGCCTGTATGGGTAAGGATAACGTATCTAGTGATACGGCTTTGATGCGAGGGATCCATTTCGCCTCCACTTCACGAATAAGTGGTTGTATCTCACGCAAATTGACGCCCTGAAATCTTGCCAGATAAGCAATGACCATTTCGCGTGCAGTCGCTTTCTCGAACTGACTTTCCAGGAAAAAACGGTGACGCAGCACCCCAAATACCGTTTCCGCTATAGCGGCACGGTCATTTTGCCCCAGTTGTGGATGGTCACGAAAGTACTGACTAAGCAGAACATCAGCGGGCGCCTGAAGCGGCAATACCTTGCGCGTGCCTGCGATCAGCAGACTAAGTTGCTCAGTGGTCAGCGGCATGGGTCACCAGTTGTTGCATGCGACCATCTGGATTGTATCGGATGGCAGAAATCAATTGGTCAACTTCAATACCACCACTTTCCATAGAAATGATCCGTAGCGGTAATAGAAAATAGTCCTTGGCAAGCCAAAGTTTTTTAGGATGAGGGTCTTCTGGTGTGGATTGTCTAGTCAGCACGATCGTTGCGAATTTACCTATGGGAGTGATGAGGGCTTCCTCGCTGACAGTATAACGGGCAGATTGCAAGCGACGATGATCTGTTTCATGAATGAAGAGTGTTGTCTGCGGAATACCGGCAAACATGAAGTGATACATGAAACTCAGCTTATCCTGAGTATCATTCGGCAGATGTTCTGCCATTTCCCTGCCTTTGCGCCGATAGATGATGCGCTGCTGTTGCCAGTCGAACGTGACCTCGCGCACCGGTTTGTCTCCGCGCTGGTCAGTAAAAAGTCCAGGTTGCAGCTTTTCCTGATGAATGATGCCGGTGCTATGCAATACAATGCTGCCGGTCTTGAGCAGGCTGAGTAATCCGCTTGCCCTGACTTCACTTTTTATCTGATAGTGACGGATATCCTGTTGTTGCCCGATGGCAAATTTATGGCTGGCTTTGCCACTCCCGATATTTCCCCTCAGGGTATATTCCAGTTCAAATTGAGTTGGTAGATCCACGCCATAGGCTGCGCCAGCCAGCCAGAACAATAAAATAAGTAGCAATGATTTCATATGGTTATGACTCTACGCAAGGTGACAATAGTACTTCATGAGGTTCGCACCCGGTCCCGCTGACCACGACATGGCTATCGATGATTCGCAAACGATCCTGCAGAAACCAGCACACCGCTTGAGGATAAATCAGATGTTCCTGACGCAACACCCTGTCCGCCAGCATTTGCGCAGTATCATTCTGGAGTACGGGTACGGCTGCCTGAACAATAATCGGACCATGATCGAGCTGTGGCGTAACAAAATGAACCGTACAACCGTGAATTCGGGTTCCCTCGCGCAATGCGCGCTCATGGGTATCCAGTCCGGGAAAAGCAGGCAGCAGGGAAGGATGAATATTGATTAACCGGCCGTGATAACGATGCACGAACTGATCAGACAAAATGCGCATGAAGCCCGCTAAAGCAACCAAATCGGGCTGGCAACGATCAATTTGATCCGCCAGCGCAAGATCAAACGCCTCTCGGTTTGAAAAATCCCGATGATCAATTGTATACGTAGAAATGCCGCGCGACCGGGCATATACCAATCCTGCCGCCGCCGGATTATTGCTGATTACGACAGCGGTATAGGCAGGTAATGAGGCTTCCAGCAAGGCTTGCATGTTGCTGCCCCTGCCTGAAATCAGGATGACCAGAGATTTCACGGTTCCGCTGCTATTAAATAAATTCAATCGGAGACGCGCCTGCCTCACGGCTACGGATGGTGCCAATCTGCCAGGCAGTTTCACCCGCTGCGTTCAAAATACCGAGAGCATCCTGAACATGCTCGGCAGAGAGCATGACCACCATGCCAATGCCACAGTTGAATACCCGTAGCATTTCCTGTTCACTGACATTACCCTGTTGCTGCAGCCATGCAAATAACGGCGGGCGTACCCAGCTTGCAAGATCAATCTGCGCGAGCACGTCAGCTGGCAGAACGCGCGGGATATTTTCCAACAAACCACCGCCGGTAATGTGCGACAGTCCTTTGACCGGCAATGCTTGAATCAGCGCCATGACTGATTTGACATAAATACGCGTCGGAGCGAGCAAGGCATCGATCAGCCTGCTACCAGCCACCATGCTGTCCAGCATGGTTTCATTTTGCGAGATAATTTTTCTGATCAGCGAAAATCCGTTGGCATGCGGTCCGCTGGAGGCAATGCCCAGCAAAACATCACCTTTCTCGATATGGCTGCCATTTATGATGCGATCTTTTTCCACCACGCCCACCGCGAAACCAGCCAGATCATACTCGCCCGATGCGTACATGCCGGGCATTTCTGCTGTTTCGCCACCAATCAGCGCACAACCAGCTTCTTCGCAACCCTTGGCAATTCCCTGGATAACTTCAGCAGCAATAGCCACATCCAGCTTGCCACAGGCATAATAATCCAGAAAAAATAATGGCTCTGCTCCCTGCACCAAAATATCGTTGACACTCATCGCAACCAGATCGATGCCGATAGTTGAGTGACGCGCGGACTGGAAGGCGAGTTTCAGCTTGGTGCCGACGCCATCCGTACCCGATACCAGCACCGGCTGCCGGTACCTGGTAGACAATTCGAACAGCGCACCAAATCCGCCGATACCGCCGAGTGCTTCCGGGCGCAGCGTACGTTGCGCAAAAGGTTTGATTTTCTCCACCAGAAGGTTGCCGGCATCGATATCTACACCGGATGACCGGTAAGTAACGCCGCTTGCGTCCGAGGAGTTGGTTCTGGATGCAGTCAAGTTGAGTTCTCGCAGGGTTGGGGTTAGAGTGGCAGATTTTCAGGGTGAATTTTACCGTAAATGAATAGTAGATATACTGGGGAATCCCGTTTTTTGTGGTGGGTCACGTTTATTGGTTTCAGTGGTGGGTTAATTTATTTGCTCAGTCCGATCCTGACGCCCTTTTTGCTCGCTGCGGTTATAGCCTATATCTGTAATCCGCTGGTAACCTGGCTTGCATCCCACAAAATCCCAAGAACCCTGAGTACGATACTCGTCATGCTGTTTGCAATTGGTATGCTGTCAACTATGGTGCTGATCATGTTGCCGCTGTTTGAGAAGGAAATATCCAGACTGGTCGAACGACTCCCTTTCCTGCTCGATCTGCTTAAAAATCGCGTAATTCCCTGGTTAGCAATCAATTTTAATCTTGAACTTCAAATCGACCTTGCTTCACTCAAGCAAATTATTTTTGAGCACTGGCAAAGTGCGAGCGGGATAGCTGCCAAGATGCTGCCCGGCCTGAAAACTGGAGGGCTGGTGGTTCTGGAATTCGCCATGAACGCCCTGTTGCTACCAGTCGTTTTATTCTATTTGCTGCGTGACTGGAATATTTTGATCGAAAAGCTTAAGGAACTGGTGCCACCGCGCTGGCAGGAACAAGTTTGGATTCTGGCTCAGGAAACAGACCGTGTCCTCGCTGAATTTATGCGTGGCCAGGTTGCCGTCATCATTATCATGAGCGGGTACTTCATTACCGGGCTATGGCTGGCTGGTCTGGAATTTGCTTTGCCGATCGGGCTGATCGCCGGTGTGCTGGTATTCGTACCGTATCTCGGTACGATTGTTGGTCTGGCGCTGGCAACGCTGGCTGCTATTACCCAGTTCCAGGAATGGGGCGGCGTGCTGGTTGTCTGGCTGGTTCTGGGTTCCGGACAATTGCTGGAAAGTATGCTGATCACCCCGCGGCTTGTCGGTGAACGTATTGGCCTGCACCCGGTAGCCGTCATTTTTGCATTATTGGCTTTTGGTCAGCTATTTGGTTTTATTGGCATCCTGCTAGCACTCCCAATAAGCGCCGTTCTGCTGGTCTGGCTAAGGCATCTGCACAGCCAGTATTTAGAGGCTATGGAGTCAGATAATTAAGGCAAACAACCTGGAAGATGCCTTTCTATGCCCCGCAGGCGCAAGGTCTCCATAATACGTAGAGCGACGTTATCCAGCCACGGCCAATCCATTTCCACACCGGTATATTTTTCGGGATAGCGTAAAATTTTCCGGCATTGTTTTACAAAACAGAGCGCATCAAATAACCCCCTTGCTCCAAATAACAGGTGCTATACTCCACCGCTCAATAGGCGCGCCTCGATCAGTCAGCGCGCCGTCAATCGGATCTGTCGCTTTTCTAGTACTGCCTGTTTGATATTCCCGTAACGACAAGATGTCAGCCTTGACTGGTTCCTGCGCTTTTACCCAAAAGTTGCTGATAAGGCGAGAGATCAGGAGCTATTCATGTTATTTTCAGAACTTGGCCTGTCTGCCGAAATTCTGCGTGCTATCGAAGACGCGGGTTATTCCACCCCCACCCCGATACAGATACAAGCCATTCCGGTCGTGCTGGAAGGTCGCGATATGCTCGCCGGCGCACAGACCGGTACCGGTAAAACAGCCGGCTTTACGTTGCCACTTTTACATCGATTATCGAATCGCACCACGCCGGGACCTTCGGCAGGCCGTCCGCCCATTCGGGCGTTGATCCTGACACCAACGCGCGAACTGGCCGCGCAGGTGGAGGAAAGTGTGCGTACTTATGGCAAATATCTGAAGTTGACTACCATGGCGATGTTTGGTGGAGTCAGCATCAATCCGCAGATAAAAGGGCTGAGGGGCCGTATTGATATTCTGGTAGCAACGCCGGGCCGTTTACTCGATCACGTCAGTCAGGGCACGATCGATTTATCTCAAATTGAGATTCTGGTGCTGGATGAGGCTGATCGCATGCTTGATATGGGATTTATCCGTGATATTCGCCGCGTCATCGCACTGTTGCCCAAGAAACGTCAGAATCTTCTCTTTTCGGCAACCTGTTCGGACGAAATCAAAACTCTGGCCGATGGTATTTTGAGCAACCCCGCTTATGTGGAAGTTTCCCGTCGCAATGCGACTGTTGAGGCCATTTCCCAGCGCGTGTACATCGTTGATCGCGACAAAAAACGCGATGTGCTGGTGCATCTCATCAAGGAGCAGGACTGGTCGCAGGTGCTGGTGTTCACCCGTACCAAGCACGGTGCGAATGCCCTGGCCGAAAAGCTGGTCAAGGCGGATATCTCCACTATGGCGATTCATGGCAACAAAAGCCAGACCGCGCGCACTCGCGCATTGGCAGAATTCAAGACGGGGCAGTTACGGGTGCTGGTGGCTACCGACATTGCCGCGCGAGGGTTGGATATTGACCAATTGCCGCATGTCGTGAACTATGAACTGCCCGATGTCGCCGAGTCTTATGTTCATCGCATTGGTCGCACCGGTCGCGCCGGCGCAGCCGGTAGCGCCATTTCGCTGGTATGTGTGGATGAATTCAAACTGCTGCGGGACATTGAGCGCCTCATCAAAAATGAGATCGAACAGCATACCCTTGCCGGGTTTGAACCTGACCGCAACGCCAAGCCACAACCAATACAGCTTCGCAGCCCCGGCGTGCGCGGTGGGCAACGGCAAAACCAGGGACAAGGTGATGGCGCGGCGGTTCGTGGTCGCAGCACGGCTGCTGTTACCCGCCCAGATCGTGCGCCCGCTTCCAGACAGGGACGCATTGCGCACCACGCCAATCAGTCTCTGTCGGAAAATCACGCACCACGCGGTGAAATCAATGGCAATACCTGGGAAACCACAACGCCTCGCCCAGCCGTTTCTCCTGGTCGCAGGCAAAATAGTGATCGATCCCGCACTGCCAGCAAACCATCGATTTCTCAATCTCATTCCGGAGCGCCACGAACTTACGGTGGCGGTCAGGGGCGCGGGCGGAGAGAAGGTTAAGAATCAGGAAAAACTACTTCGCGAAATTGTGGATTGGGCGACAACACTTCCAGTTTACGTAACTTTGTCAGTTCAATTTGCTGCGAACCGCCATCTGCCTCCAGCAACAGAAACTCCTTTTTGTCCGGGGTGGTGAGGATATCCCTGGCTTTGCCTTCGATGGTTGAGTCGTCTTTCAGCACTAATCTGATCTGGTAGCGGTACATGCAGACAACCTCGATATAGTCGTGCAGCTCGCAGGAAATCAGTTCATTCGTCATGTCAATTCTCTCCTTTTTCAAATTCGGTGAGCCGGATGACAATTGAGGCTCGCGTCCAGTGCGTGCAGGCGCTCCGGTGTGCCAATATCCATCCAGGTTCCAGAAAAATACGCGCCACTGACTTTGCCGCCATCCATGGCTTCGCGCAACAGCGGAGCAAGCTTTTGCGACTGGCAGGGTGCAATATCCTTAAACAGCAGGGGATGATAAACGCCGATGCCGCTGAAGGTCAATTTTGGCCAGCCCGTCTTGCCTGATTGTGACAATTGCCCAGATTGCGGATGCAGCCAGAAATCTCCTTCGCCGTGATGCACGGGATTGTCAACCAGTATCAGATGAGCAAGCAGGGAGTTGACGGTTGAATTCATCTGCTCGAGTACCGAATGCAGGCTTTTGAAATCAAACTGGCAGAAAATATCGGCATTGACAACGGCAAAAGGACGCTGACGTTTGTCATCCGTCAGCAACGGCAGCGCATTGGCAATGCCGCCCGCTGTTTCCAGCCCTTCCCGTTCAGCGGAATAACGAATGGCAACTCCGTAACGGCTGCCACTGCCCAATCTGGATTCGATCTTGCTGCCAAGATAGGCATGGTTAATGACCACATCGTCAAAACCCGCAATGGCAAGCTTTTCCAGATGATATTCGATCAGCATTTTTCCGCCTGCGCGCAGCAGCGGTTTAGGAAGATTATCCGTGAGTGGCCGCATGCGTGTGCCTTTTCCCGCAGCAAGCAACATGGCGGTAAACATGCGTTCAGACTGTCAAAATGTATAGCCAACCTGTGGCGTGGCCTGCTCGAACTCATTGAGCAGATTGAATAAGAGATGCAGCTCCCGGTAACGCTCGCAGGCTTTACGTAAATGGCGCATGACGTTTGGCATGTCCTGCAGGTAGACTTTTTTATGATCTCGATGACACAGGCGTGCAAAAATTCCCAATACTTTGAGATGTCGTTGTATACCCATCCACTCAAAATCCAGATAAAAAGTGGAAAAATCCTCTGCCACCGGCAAACCGGCCTTACGTGCCTTTTCCCAGTACAGGATTGTCCAGTCGAGGATCTGTTCTTCCTCCCACCAGATGTAGGCATCCTTGAGAAGGGACACCAGATCATAGGTAATCGGGCCGTAGACGGCATCCTGGAAGTCGAGCACGCCGGGATTGGGCGTGGATACCATCAGATTACGACTATGGTAATCGCGATGAACATAAACCTGTGGCTGGGCAAGATTATTGTCGAGAATCCGATCAAACGTAGCATTGAGCATATTTTTCTGTTCCGGGTTCAGACTGACACCCAGATGTCTTGCCAGATACCAGTCCGGAAAAAGCTGCAGTTCCTGCATCAGCAATGCACGGTCATAGGCTGGAAATATCGCCGGCGCGCTGGCTTGCTGCAGTCTGATCAATACATCGATGGCATTCTGATAAAGCACATTGGCCTTTTCCGGTGTGGCGGTCAGCGCCTGCAGGTAAGTGGTATCACCCAGATCGGCAAGCAAAATAAATCCCTGTTGTAGATCATAGGCAAATACACCAGGAACAGGCACGACCGCTCGGGAAAATACTTCTGCAGCATGGAGAAAAGGCGCGCAATTTTCCTGTGGCGGCGGAGCGTCCATGGCAATGAAGGTTTCACTATTCACCGTGACGCGGAAATAACGCCGGAAGCTGGCATCGGACGAAGCGGGGGTCAGCGTCAACGCTTGATCCGGGTATCGCGTTTGCAGCCATGCTCGCAAGTGTTGTAAACGATTCATAATAGAAGGCTGTCAAGAACTCAAAATGGGGCTAGCTGTGCATATGTGTCCGGCTAATGATTTGACCATTAACCCGGCATACTGAGGATCCGCTAAATGGCTAATGTAACATTTTACTCGTCAATATTTGATCTTCGTGTAGTGGTTCTCACGCCGCACACGAAAGTTGCAAAGACGGAGACTGGATAGTCATAGCGACATCCGGAAATAATCATGCTTGCACAAAAATCTTTTCTTAAATATAATGAGAATCGTTATCATTTGTAAAAAATTAAGGAAGACAATATGATTGAACACACTTTGAATTACAGCAGAAATCCAGAACACAGCGAGTCCCCTCTACTGGAGCAGCCGATTTCTTCCGTCAGATCAATCAGTAGCGAAAGTCTATTGGCAAATGGCAATGAAGTATTCATCCACCATCAGGGTGAACGTTATCATCTCAAGTTGACGCGCAACAACAAATTAATACTGACAAAGTAATCCGAAATGAATTCTGATCTGATTTACAGATTGCAATCGTTAGCAGACGTATCACGTTTTCAACCATTACCGGTAGTTTTACTCTCTCCTCTTCCGGTAATGCCTTTGTGGCAAGCCAGCCCCCTCCCCCCGGGGACAAGCCAGCCTTTTTTTAGATTAAGGTGGTATGCCCATGAAATCGATCAACGTAAACCTGGAGTCAGTGGTTGCAAACAGACTCTTGCAATGCATGAATGCTGTCAATGCTTACCGAACAACAGCAACGCTTAGCCGGACAGAATTACGCTCCAGTCAGGGATTTGAAAAAATTGGGCTTTTTTTTCATCTCATGGAGGAGATTGGCAAGAGCTGTCTACGCATTCTCTCCGGAATTGCGGGCAGATTACTGATAACCAGACCCAGAAAAACCAATTTTGTCTGGTGCGGCCAGAAAATATCCTGGATCAAAAACAACACGCGCCCCCAACAAAACCAAAGGGGATCAGCACTTTCATCCAGAACTGGGCAACGGAAGCTGGCAGGGCAATCCATTCTTTTTATAGGTGGGCGCGCTGCGCTGTACCCACAGTATCGATCGTTGATTGAAGCGGCAGGCGGTCATCTCATCCTTTTCCGTAAAAGTGAGCCGGACACCGTGAATAACCTGATGGCCTGGTTAAACTGCGTCAATCAGGTCATTTGTCCGGCGGACTGCGTTCGCCATGAAGATTTTCTCATCGCGAGAACTTATTGCCAGCGTACCGGCAAACCCTGCATCATGCTGCAGCGCTCTGATATGAAAACGTTCACCCGGGCGGTCGGTTTCTTGTGCACGGACAGATCACTCACAACCGATAATACCGATAAAGACCAGATTGCTGCCTGATATACCGGGGAACGAGAGGGCGCAGCGGGATTAATGATTGCCTATCGGCAGAAAATGTGAGATTTTATCTTGCCTTGGGGCGTAACTTCGATAATTGATGGAGAGATCCGATGTTGAACAAAAATGTATTGAATGAAATTGGCGATAAAATAAACGAGATACTGACGAATAGTCCCGCCAAGGACGTGGAAAGAAATATGCGTACTATGTTGTCCGGCATATTTGCCCGGCTGGATCTGGTGACGCGCGAAGAATTTGAAGTGCAACAGGAAGTAACCAAACGCGCACGCATCAAGATCGGTGAACTCGAAGACCGTGTCAACCATCTGGAAAGCCTGTTACGTCAACAATCCACACCAGCAGAAAAAGAAACTGCAAGTCAATTACCTGAATAGCTTCCTCTGGTACGCACCCATCCTTCATAACAGTCCGTTCAGGCGTTGCCGGTAAACCCGTTGCTCGATGTCACTCGCTGTTCTGTATAGCCGCGCGCTCTCCGGCATGGAAGCTTCGCTGGTAACCGTGGAGGTTCATCTGGCCAATGGGTTGCCAGCCTTTACGATCGTCGGGCTGGCAGAAGCAGAAGTCCGGGAAAGCAAAGACCGGGTACGCGCTGCACTGCAAAACAGCCGTTTCAAATTTCCGGCACAACGCATCACTGTCAATCTCGCTCCGGCTGATTTACCCAAGGAAAGCGGGCGATTCGATTTGCCGATTGCGCTCGGCATTCTGGCCGCAACCGGGCAGATTCCGGCTGATGAACTGCATCGTTATGAATGGGCGGGAGAATTATCCCTGAATGGCGAATTGCGTCCGGTGCGCGGTGCGCTTGCCATGACTTACGGTGCGGCACGTTCAGGGCGCAGCTTTGTGCTGCCCACGCAGAATGCTGCCGAGGCTGCGCTGGTCAAGGAAGCAACCATTTATTCCGCCACTTCATTGCTCCAACTGTGCGCGCATCTGCAGGGCAGGGAGCCGCTGCATCCTTATCAAGCCACGATTGATGAACCCACTTCATCAGCAGGTAACACTTATCAGAATATAGGTGATGTCAAGGGACAGTCCCAAGCGAAACGTGCACTGGAAATTGCCGCTGCGGGTGGCCACAGTGTGCTGATGATGGGGCCACCCGGTACTGGAAAGTCAATGCTGGCACGCTGTATGCCTGGCATTCTGCCCTCTATGACCGAACAGGAAGCGCTTGAATCCGCCGCGATGCAATCGCTTGCCAACGGCAGCTTTGATCTCGTTAACTGGAAGCGTCGCCCCTTTCGCGCGCCGCATCATACAGCTTCAGCGGTGGCGCTGGTCGGTGGCAGCAGCATTCCGCGCCCCGGAGAAATTTCACTGGCGCTGCATGGCGTCCTGTTTCTGGATGAATTACCCGAATTCGACCGGCGCGTGCTGGAAGTGCTACGCGAGCCACTGGAGACCGGCATGATCACCATCTCACGCGCGGCGCAGCGCGCCAATTTTCCAGCACGGTTCCAGCTCGTGGCCGCGATGAACCCGTGTCCTTGCGGATATTCCGGACACCATGACGGCAAATGCCGCTGTACACCTGACCAGGTCGCCCGCTATCGTGGCAAAATTTCCGGGCCCCTGCTGGATCGTATCGACATCCAGATCGAAGTGCCCGCTTTGCCGCATCAGGAAATGCTGCGTCCAGGGCAAAGCGAATCGAGTACAGCCGTTCGCAGTCGAGTAGAAGCCGCCCGGCAGCGCCAGCTCGCCCGGCAGGGTACCCACAATGCGGAACTGACGGTACAACAGATCGAAGAATGCTGCCCGCTGGACAAAACAAGTAACGCGCTGCTGGAACGCGCCATGGCGCAGCTTGATATTTCAGCCCGGGCATATCATCGCATTCTCAAACTGGCCCGAACCATTGCTGACCTGGCCGAAAACCAGGTCATTCTCACCAACCACATAGCAGAAGCCATTCAATATCGGCGCCTGAATCGATGAATACTCACGGATGCGATAACATTCCGTTCCAAAGCTTCTTTATCCACCTTCTTTTGTTGCTCTTTTATCCAGATGACAGAACAGAAAACACCTCTCACTCCTGAGCTCATCAGTGATCCGGGAGAAGTCCCGTTACGCATTCATTCGCGCGTAACCGAAGAGATTGCTGAAATGTCCCTGCTGAAGCGATCGTTGCTATTTGCTGAACTCTCCATGATCGCCTACAACGATGAGAATGAAGCGCAACGCGCGGTAAACACAATTGGTTTTCCGATCAGCATCCACTTTGATTATGACGGCGCCCAGGGATTTTATTTTGAGAATGATCGGGATGCGGTTGTCGTCTGCCGTGGCACGGAACCCAACGAATGGAACGATATCCATGCCGATGTCAATGTGGCCACAGTATTGGCCGAGACGGCGGGACGCGTACATCGCGGTTTCCGCCAGGAAGTCGATGATCTGTGGCCGTCCATGGAAAAGCATCTGCACGGGCTGAACAAGACACTCTGGTTTACTGGCCACTCGTTGGGAGCGGCAATGGCCACCATCTGCGCCTATCGTTGCCATGTCTCCAGTGAATGCGCCAAACCCCGCGAATTATTCACCTACGGCTGCCCCCGGGTGGGTGACAGGCATTACATCAATTTTGTACCCCTCAACCACTACCGCTGGGTCAACAATAATGACATCGTTACCCGGGTACCGCCAGTGTGGATGGGCTATCGTCACGGCGGCATCGAAATGTACCTGAATCGCAATGGTATGCTGCGCACACTCAACTATGCAGCCAAACGACTGGATCGCTGGCATGGGTTCCTGCGTGGATTGCGACAATTACAAATAGATCATTTTTCGGATCACAGCATTCACGAGTATGTCAAAAATATTGTGAGCGTCGTTGCAAGGGAGGAGGGCGAGCGCTAGCTGTTTCATTGGCATACACCTTCAACTCTTCCAGAAATTGAAAATATATCTGTAGCACCTGAGCAAAGCATATGCCAAAGTTTGAACATATTGGGCTGACCCAACGAAGATATTACATTTTTCATCCCACATTATGCGGTAGTATCCCTGTTTCAATTTCGGATGGGGAAATTTATTCTTCTCGATATGACGTTAACCATCCGCTCTCCGGAATTAAGGCAGTTGTATCAGCATCGCTGGATGCCCAATTTAAAAATCCCCCTTTTTTACGGTATCTGGGGCGCGCTCGGTGCCATTGCCTGGCACTCGGATTACTGGGTGTTGACCTGGCTGTGCTATCTGGCAATGGGTTATATGCAGATGGGGATTGTTACTTTCATGCATGACTGCACGCACAACACCTTATTCAAATCACGCTGGAAAAACCAGGTATTTGGTGTTTTCGCAATGATTCCACTCATCATTTCATTTACCGCTTTTAAGGAAGATCATCTGCAGCATCACCGTCATAACCGCACTCCTAAAGACCCGGATGCATTCACGATGGGAAAACGCGGGATTGGAGATTTCATTCTTTTTTATGCCTACGCATTTTTTGGTGTGTTTTTAACTGCAATTCAATTTACTTTAATTTTTCCGTTGCAGGCCCTGCGTGGCAGAAAAGCATTATTTCACTGGCTTGAAATAACACTGCACGTCGCAGTGATGTGGGGCCTGTTTCATTGGGCAGCCTCGCAGGGTATGGCAGATCAGGTACTTGCCCTATGGTTCTGGCCACTCATCTTTTTCGGTTTTTTTAACAGCATTCGTTTTATTGCGGAACATTATGGCTGCCCATGGGATGCTGGGCCACTGGTTGGAACCAGGACAATTATCAGCAACCAGGCAAATGCATTCTTCTGGAATAACATCAATTATCATATCGGCCACCATGCCTACCCCGGCGTGCCATGGTACAACCTCAAAAAACTGCATGTGTTGATGCTGCCGGAAATTGAGCGCAGTGGTGCGCTGATTGGTCATAGCTATTTTGCGATTTTTTTTAATGCACTCAGGCGCGGCCCTGAGATCCAGGAAGCTTAAGCAGCATTACCTATCTGGCTGTGGGTCAAGCACATCTCCGGCATTGGTGGATTTGCCGCTGTCGCTAAAGTGGAAAAGGCTATGGCTTGACTGGCCGGGTGTTCTGATTAATACTGCCCCGATAATGTTCAATCGCAAGCAGATACTGTTACTGTTGATAATGCTCTGGCTCCCGGTGGAGGGAACCATGGCTGCGGTTATTTCATTATGCGCAAATCTGAGGGCGCTGGAATCAGCAGAACGATTGCTCAAGCAGGGTATAACGGTTTCGGTCAATAACCAGTACTCTTTATTAAAATGTGGCCAGGATGGATCTTCCTCCGGGAGAGCTGATCTGACTACAGATGTCGATGTAATGCTGCACGTTCAGGATAGCCACAATCCACCGCAGCACACTGCAATCAATGACGAATCGTCAAATTTTCAATGCAATGACCTGCTTTGCAAAATCAGCTACGTGGCACTGGTATTCAGCAGTGTTGTTTCCGTATCGCAAAACGATCAGGCCAATATTGTATTCCCGGCTACAGAATTTACCTCACACGTTCCTAAGCAGTCATACCGCCCGCCAATAGTCTGACAATTTTTGGCCGGATATTCAATTCAGCCCCGGTTTGCCGGATGAGATGAATGCCTGCTGTTAAACCGGATGCCCAGTTTCCTGGCGTTTAACCTTTGGATCGCGCTTCGTTTTATCCCGATAATACGCAAAATATCATTCCGTATATTTTCTTCGGAGGTCGCTGTGTTCGTATTCTCCTGCAGCATCATAAATAATTTTATTTTTTCTGGAATCTATCTGCAATTTCACTTTCTGGTCTGTCGCAGGAAAATACAAAATAACGCACTCGGTTTCATTGAGTGCATTGTTATCGCAGATAAGATCAATCCTGGCCATGTCAAACAGGAGCTGCCATGATTGCTCGCGCTACTGCTCTGGCGGCATTAACCGCGATACTTGTTCCGATGTGCGCGTATGGTGAAAGCGATAGGCGAGATGCCATAACTTCGGCATGGGCAGCGTCTGAATCAGAAATGACTATTTCCCTGGCTGATGAAGGTAGTTATGGTTACCGTGGCCTGGCGGCATTGATCACCGAGGCACTTGAAAACAATCCCGAAATTCTTGCCGCACAGCGGGAATATGCCGCCGCCCGCCAACGCATCGCGCCTGCGGCGGCACTCGACGATCCCATACTGGAGGCAGGGGTGATCAACGCCCCCTTGGCATCCTCACCATTCAATCGCGAGGATATGACCATGAAAATGATTGGCCTGTCGCAGCGTTTTCCTTTTCCGGGAAAATTGGGGCTGCGCAAGGGGGTTGCCAGCAAGGATGCGGAAGCGATCGATTACGGTTATCAGGAAACAATAAATCGCGTAGTGCGCGATCTCAAGGTAGCTTATTTCGACCTGGGGCTGACACTCGAAATAACCAGACTGGTCGAGAAGAACAAATTGATTCTGGAAGATTTTACCCACCTGGCGGTGGATCACTACGCAGCGGGAATGGGTAATCAGGTTGATGCCTTCAGGGCGCAGACTGAAGTATCCAGAATTCAGGATGACCTTTTCCGGCTGGCACGCGAACGGCCTGTGCTCGAAGCCGGGATCATTCGCACGCTTGGCCGCAGCACTTACAATAACACTGGGGTGCTGATCCTGGAACCGTTGTACATGCGCGAAGCTTCCCTGAACCTGGAGTCATTGCGGGAGAAGGCGCTGATGCAGCGTCCGCAATTACTGGCATTGCAAAGCCTGGTGGCGCGCAACAAAAAAGTGCTGGAATTGGCGCATAAAGAATACTACCCCGATTTCGACGTGCGTTTGTCGTATGGGCAACGTGACAACATGCTGGACGGTAGTCGCCGCCCCGACATGGTCACGATGACTGTGGCGATTAATTTACCCGTATGGCGCAGCAATAAAATAGAACCCCATATTGCGGAATCACAGGCGCGGCACTACCAGGCATTGGATTTATATCAGGCGCAAAGTAACGAGATTGCCGCGCAATTGCGTCAACAGGTGGCTACGGCTGAGCAAAATCTCAAATCGGTTCGGTTGTATCGGACAACTATTCTGCCCCAGGCCAGGCTGACGGTTGAATCGGCACTGGCTGCCTACAAGGTGAATCGGGTTGATTTTCTGACACTGCTTGATAGCCAGATGGCAGTATTCAATTTCGAAATCAAGCGAATGACGGCAATCGCCAATTACAACAAGGCACTCGCGGAAATCGATCTGCTTACCGGTAAATCTGCTCATGAATCTTCCTATCAACCCTGACCAGGAGTCTGCTATGAAGCCCGTTAACATGATCGCCATGATTGCGCTGATCATATTGTCACTCGCAGCAGGCTATTGGTGGGGCAGTAAGCAATCTGGCCCGGCAGTGCATAATGCGCTCGGCGTAACAGCGGCAAAAGAAAGGAAGATACTTTATTACCGCAACCCGATGGGAATGCCGGATACCTCATCCGTGCCCAGGAAAGATCCGATGGGGATGGACTATATCCCTGTCTATGAGGGTGAGGAACTGTCGTCCGATGATTCCACGATAACGATCAGTACCGAAAAAATCCAGAAGCTGGGAGTACGCACCGAAACAGCCGCATTGCGCCAGCTTGTTCGTACTGTCAGGGCAGTAGCAACTATCCAGCCAGATGAGCGCAGGTTGCATACCCTGGCGACCAGATTCGAAGGGTGGATTCAAAAACTCCATGTGAATGCCACTGGCCAGACAGTTGAAAAGGGACAGGCACTGATGGATGTTTACAGCCCGGAGCTGATCGCGGCACAGCATGAATATCTTATTGCCATGAAAGGCCTGCGTATGGTTTTCGACAGTGACTGGAATGTTCAGCTGGAAATGCAAAGACTGGTTGAAAGTACTTTGCAGCGATTGCGCAACTGGGATATTTCGAAAATAGAATTGCAGCAGTTGCAACGTGAAGGTGCTGCCAGAGACTATATAACGCTGCGCTCCAAGGCAAATGGTGTCGTGCTGGAGAAACCATCCTTGGAAGGAAAACGTTTCGCGCCGGGAGATGTGCTCTATCAGATTGCCGATTTATCCAGCGTATGGGTGTTGGCGGATGTATTCGAACAGGATCTGGGTATGATTCATTCTGGTCAGAAAGCAACTATCCGGATTGATGCCTATCCTGACACCGTATTCAACGGTGAGGTTGATTTCATTTACCCTATGATTACGCCCGAAACCCGTACCGCCATCGTGCGCATCAAACTATCCAACGAGCAGGGGTTACTCAAGCCCGCCATGTACGCGCGCGTTGAGCTTGCCTCTTTTCATACTAATGATAAGGTGCTGACCATTTCCGATTCGGCAGTGCTTGATTCAGGCGTGCGGCAATTAGTGTTGGTTGATCTTGGCGAAGGCCGATATGAGCCGCGTACGGTCAAACTCGGCATGCATGCTGATGGCTATGTCGAGGTGCTGGGAGGGCTGGAAGCAGGGGAGGCAGTAGTAGTCAAAGCAAATTTCCTGATCGATGCGGAAAGCAACCTCAAGGCCGCGCTGAGTGGTTTTGGTCATTACCCTTCAGGTGAGAAACCACGCACTGAAGCCGTTACGGAGAACGAGGAAGCGCAATTCCAAAGGCATCAAGGCGAGGGCAATATTGAGGCGATTGATTTTACCCATGCAATGCTCACGCTGGCGCATGGTCCGATCGCCAGTCTCAATTGGCCTGCGATGTTGATGGATTTTCGGGTAAATGATCCCGCATTGCTTCGTTCATTGAAGCCTGGCCAGCAGGTGGCTTTTGAAGTCATCGAGCAAACAGTCGGGGAATATGTCATTGTCGCCATTCAGCCTGTGGATGCCAATGCTGTCACCAGCCAACACGGAGCACACTGAGATGGTTGGCAATATCATCGAGTGGTCGGTGCGTCACGTTTTTCTGATATTACTGGCGACGTTCACTATTGCTGCCTGGGGTGCTTATGCAGTGTGGAAAACACCGGTCGATGCCATTCCTGATTTATCTGATGTGCAGGTTATCGTCTATACCGAATATCCCGGACAAGCGCCGCAGGTAGTGGAGGATCAGATTACCTATCCACTGACCACGGCCATGCTGAGTGTGCCAAAATCGAAAGTCGTGCGCGGTTTATCGGTTTTTGGGGTGTCGTTTATCTATGTTATTTTTGAAGAGGGCACCGACATCTATTGGGCGCGTTCCAGGGTGCTGGAATACCTGAGCTTTGCCGCCAACCAGTTGCCCAAGGATGTGAGACCTGCGCTCGGTCCCGACGCGACCGGAGTTGGCTGGGTTTATCAATATGCCGTTACCGCCAAAGAGCATACGCTGGATGAGTTACGCAGCCTTCAGGACTGGTTCTTACGCTATCAATTGGTTGCGGCGGAGGGTGTCTCGGAAGTGGCCAGTGTGGGTGGGTTCGAGAAAACCTACCAGATCACAGTTGATCCCCGCCGGTTACAAGCCTATGGCATCCCTCTCAAAACGGTGATCGATGTGGTCGCTCAGAGTAATCGCGATGTAGGCGGACGGGTAATCGAGCTGACCGAAACTGAGTACATGGTGCGCGGTAGAGGCTATCTGCGCAGTATCAGCGACCTGCAGCACCTGGTCGTCAAGGCGCATGAAGGCAAACCGGTGTTGCTGCGCGATGTCGCCCGCGTTGAGCTGGCACCTGCTGAGCGCCGGGGCATCACTGAACTCAATGGTGAAGGTGAGGCTGTGTCGGGAATTGCCATTGCGCGTTATGGCGAGAATGCGCTCGACGTTATTCGTAACATCGAGACAAAAATCGATGAACTTAAACCAGGTCTGCCAGAAGGCATCACGATTGAGCCGATCTATGACCGTTCCGAACTGATCGAGCGCGCCATCGCAACGCTGAGCGAAGTGTTGATCGAGCAAGTGATCATCGTGGCGCTGGTGAGTGCTATTTTCCTCATGCATGTGCGCAGCGCCCTGGTGGCGATCATTATGCTGCCGATCGGTGTGCTCATCGCTTTCATCGTCATGTTTCATCTGGGTATCAATTCCAATATCATGAGCCTGGCGGGCATTGCGCTCGCCATTGCCGAAATGACCGATGCCACTGTCGTCATGATGGAAAATGCGCATAAACATCTTGCGCGGCTTGATCCGCAGGCACCTGCCGCAGCGCGTATGAACGCCATTATTACTGCCTGCCAGGAAGTCGGCCCAACGCTGTTCTTCAGCCTGCTGATCATCACGGCATCATTTTTGCCGATTTTCACGCTGGAGGACCAGGAAGGGCGTCTGTTTCAGCCGCTCGCCTTAACCAAGACCTTTGCCATGGCCGGCGCTGCGTTGCTTTCCATTACCTTGGTGCCGGCGCTGATGTTGCTGCTGATCCGCGGACGTATTCCGCGTGAGCAAGATAATCCGCTAGGCCGACTCTTGATCAGAATCTACCAGCCCATTATCCCGTGGGTGATCAAATGGAAAAAAAGCATTCTGGTGGTTGCTATCGCGGTGTTGGGATTGACCGTTTATCCGGCTCTCAGACTCGGCACCGAATTCATGCCACCACTCAATGAAGGCACGTTGCTTTATATGCCCGTCACCTTGCCGGGTATTTCGGTCACCAAAGCCGCAGAAACCCTGCAGACGCAGAACAAAATCATCAAGAGCTTTCCGGAGGTAGCCTCGGTATTCGGCAAGGCTGGGCGCGCCAATACCGCTACCGACCCGGCGCCGCTGGAAATGACCGAAACCATCATCAACCTGAAACCGGAAAGCGAATGGCGCCCGGGGATGACCCTCGACAAACTGATCGCTGAACTGGATCAGGCGCTGCAAATACCCGGTTTCAGTAACGCCTGGACTATGCCGATCAAGAACAGGACTGACATGCTGGCAACCGGCATTCGGACACCAGTCGGTATCAAGGTATTCGGCAACGATCTGAATGAAATAGAAAAATTAGGTAAACAGATCGAGATGGCTGTCAAAACCGTGCCAGGTACCAGCAGCATTTACGCGGAACGAACCACTGGCGGCTATTACCTCGATATTGAGCCCGATCGCATGGCGCTGGCCCGTTATGGGCTGGCAGTTGGTGATTTGCTGGAAGTCATTTCGGCCGCGCTGGGTGCGGAGACGATTACCACCACAGTGGAAGGCCGCGAGCGCTATGGGGTGACTGTGCGCTATCCGCGCGAACTGCGCAGCGACCCGCAAGCCATTGCCACGCAGGTACTGGTCTCTACCATGGGCGGGGCGATGATTCCCCTCGGCCAGCTTGCGCAAATCAAACTGGTGCAGGGCGCACCAGCCATTCGTACCGAAAATGCGCTGTTGTCCGCCTATATTTTCGTTGATATCCGTGAGCGTGATATTGGCGGCTATATCGCGGACGCACAGCAGGCCGTTCTTGAGCAGGTGCAGTTTCCACCCGGCTACTATGTCGCCTGGAGTGGCCAGTTTGAGTATATGCAGCGCGCAACCGAAAAATTGAAAGTGGTGGTGCCGCTTACGCTGCTGATTGTATTTGTGCTGATCTATTTAAACTTCAACCGTCTGACCGAAACTTTGATCGTGATGCTGTCGGTGCCTTTCTCTGTAGTCGGCGGTATCTGGCTGATGTATTGGCTCGGTTACAACATGAGTATCGCGGCAGCCGTGGGTTTCATCGGTTTAACCGGAATCGCAGCGGAAACCGGCATGGTGATGCTGGCCTTTCTCGATCAAGCGTTCAAATCCGTTACCAGTAAACGTCATGCCGCTGGCGAGAAAGTCACGGTAGACGATCTGTATGCCGCAGTGGCACAAGGCGCAGTAACGCGGATACGCGCAGTGATGATGACTATTGCGGGCAGCATCCTGGGCTTGCTGCCGGTTATGCTGAGTACGGGTACGGGTTCAGAGATCACGCGACGTATTGCGGCTCCGATGGTCGGTGGCATGGTCTCGACCACGATACTGACGTTGATTATTTTTCCGGCTATTTATGTGCTGGTGAAAGAGATTTCGATTGACACCACTCAAAAGAAAAACGCAGCAACTACCCGTTGGTGGTGATAAGGCTGGTGCTGGATGCCATTCCGCTTTACCCCAATAACACGCAAAATTTAATTCCGATTGCCGGACAGAAAAGATACGTAGTTACTTTTTCTATTCGTTCAGCTTCTATTCAGTTTGCTTTCGCTATATTGGTTGCCAAGACAGAAACTTTTTTCTGTCGTCTAACTTGAAAAAGGAGAAACACCATGAAAACTAATCATTCTCTATTCATTGGTAACCGTCCAGCGCTCCCATCTATCTTTCCTGCTGTTTAAGTGATTGAATGAACGCTGGTGTAAGCGGCAGCAATTCATCGATGCGGTTATTGGGCCAGGTGGGTAGTTTGGCGAGGGTGTCTGCAAGCCATGCGGCGGGATCGAGTTTGTTGAGTTGCGCGGTACCGAACAAGGTTTGAATGGCAGCGGCGCATTGACCGGCACGTTCCGATCCGGTGAATAGCCAATTCTTTTTGCCGATTGCGATCGGGCGGATGGTGTTCTCCACCGGGTTGTTGTCGATCGGAAGAAAGCCGGTTTGTGCGTAGCGGATGAGGCTTGGCCAGCGTCTGAGGGTATAGTCGAGTGCTTTGGCGGAGCCGCCGCCATTTGCGGTCTGGCTACGGGTTTGCATCAGCCAGGCATGCAGTGCGGGCAGGCTTTTGTCTGCCCGCAGGTAGCCAAACGTCTTCGGAATCAATTTGGAGTCGGGCCGCAAACGGCTGCGATACTTATTGCTGTAGCAGGAGTTAATCCTTAACGCTTAAGGAACGTTTGTTTTTCAGAGGGTCCTAAAGAAAGATCAGCCTTATTTTAAAAAGTTACGTTGCGTTGTAAGGAAACCCATTTACCTTCGACCAACTTGCAGGAATGAGGATATTTTTGAGCCGAATTCTTGTTTGTTTGAGTCGGTATTGCTGGCTGTTTGTTTCATCCCGTAACTTAACTTTAGGAAAACTGATAATGAAAAAACGTCAAAAACTTTTGACCTCTTCCGTACTAGCCAGTTTGATGGCAATTTCCATGAGTACACCAACATTTGCCGAGAGTAATCCGTGCGCGCCAAAAGCGAAAGCACAGCATCAGCGTGATATGAAAAATCCCTGCGCCGGCAAAAATCCTTGTGCTGGTAAAAATCCATGTGCGGCCATGAACCCGTGTAGCGCCAAGAATCCTTGTGCAGCCAAGAATCCCTGCGCCGCTAAAAATCCATGTGCAGCAAAAAAATATTAATTTTTGCAAACAATTCCCCGCGCTTGTAGCGGGGTGTTGCATTTAATACATGGGTCGCAATATAAGAACTTCACTATAACGCAAGGAAAATGATGAAAACTAAAATTCAACCCTTAAGAGCAACCGTTATTTCTGCTTTGTTTGGCACCGTAATCGGGTTACCTTTAACATTAAGTGGCTGTGTCATGGCAACCTGCAAACCGTGTGCGCCACGCGCTGGCAAACGTAATCCATGCAACCCTTGCGCGGCAAGAAATCCCTGTGCAGCCATGAATCCATGCGCAGCCAGTAATCCCTGTGCTGCGGGTGACAGAGTAGATCCTAATACGGTAACCCGACCCAAGGGAACAAAGCCCTATCAAGGAGAACAGGTGGCTTTATTAAGTGAAGGCAAAGCGCTGTGGAACAGTAAAGCAATCAGCCGCAATAATTCCGTGTCCTGTTCAAGTTGCCACCAAAATGGCACAACAATGCTGCAACCCGATTTTGCCAAACCTTACCCACACTTTGTGCAAATGGTTGCAGACAACAACGGTATGAAATCAATTACGCTGGAAGAAATGGTTCAGTTTTGTATGATCAAACCCATGCAGAGTAAGCCATTTGCCTGGGATTCACGGCAACTTGCCGCATTAACGGCATATACAGCAATGTTGCAGAAAGAATTCAAACCGGTAGGTAACGCAGTTAACCCATGCGCCGCCAGGAATCCTTGTGCGCCAAAAAACCCATGCAGCATGAGAAATCCGTGTGCTGTCAGATCCTATTAGCTAACATGCCAGGGGGGGGTTACATTACGGTGCATTACGGCGACAGGCATTACGGCGACAGTTTACTAAACATACTAACG
The DNA here is from genome assembly GCA_016703745.1 of Nitrosomonas sp. NCBI lineage: Bacteria > Pseudomonadati > Pseudomonadota > Betaproteobacteria > Nitrosomonadales > Nitrosomonadaceae > Nitrosomonas > Nitrosomonas sp. The sequence continues at coordinate 2,056,350 of JADJBK010000006.1, forward strand.
ATGCCATATCGCCAGCATGGCACGTTTATCTCGTATTGTAATTCCCGGCTATCCGCATCATGTGTAACCGTCCAACGCTCCCATCTACGCAATCACAATTTTCTGGATTATTCTCCTCTGCATTACCTTACAGGAGGATAAGCCATGGCATTACAGGATGATAAGCAAAAGCATATCAGCAACTGGCAGGCGAGCGGTTTGTCGCAGGCAGCCTATTGTCGGGCGCGGGGGTTGAATGCGAAGACGTTTGGGAATTGGTTGCGCGCTCACCGGCGTGGGCGCGATGATATCAAGCTGCCAGCCTTGATTCCGGTTACGATCAAGCCGACAGCGGCGTCAGTGGAAGTATTGCAGCTTCGCTGTCGCGGTACGCATGTTCTGGAATTACCACTGAGCGTTTCCCCGCGATGGTTGGGAGAGTTGCTGTCATGTCTGGGTTGATTGCGCACGCGGGTAAGATCTGGCTGGCGGTCGATCCGGTGGATATGCGTCGCGGCATGGATGGCTTATCGATGATTGTGCGGCAGGTATTGGGTCACCCGCCCTGCGCGGGTTCGGCGTTCATATTCTGCAATCGCGCGGGCAATCGCATCAAGGTCTTGCTGTGGGATGGCACGGGGGTGTGGTTATGTCAGCGCCGCCTGCATCAGGGGCGGTTTGTCTGGCCGAGGCAGGATGCGGCGTGTGTCGAGTTAGCGCTATCGCAGTGGGAATGGCTGATTGCCGGCGTAGACTGGCAGCGTTTATCGGCGCTGCCACAATGGCATTTTCAGGTGTAGAAAATATGTAATAGTTGTTTATTAACAGTCGGTTGATTGCGAATTCATGGTATAATTCACCTCATGAATTCACTGGCGCAACTAGATCAACTTAACCTCGATACGGCCACCAAACAACAGGTGGTCAACCTGGTTCAGGCATTTCAGTTTGATCTGACCCAGCAAACACAGCAGATGGTTTATGCGCTGGAACTCAAGATTCAGGCGCTCACCCTGGAATTGGCGCATCTGCGCCGTATCCGATTTGGCAGGAAAAATGAAGCGTTGTCTGCCTTGTCACCCAGGCAGCTTTCTTTGTTTGAAGAATCGGCGCTGACCGATATCACGGCCATTGAGGCTGAAATCGAACAGATCAACAGCACACCACCCCCCAATACCACCAAAGTGCCGCGTACCCGCGCCGGTCGTCAGCCGCTGCCAGATCACCTGCCGCGCATCATCGTCTTCGACTATCAAGCCGGCCGTAGCGGTCAGCATGCGCGGCACTTTCTGCAAAATTGGCAAGGACACCTGATGGTCGATGACTATGCTGGGTATAAAGCACTTTTTTCCACAGCCACATCGCCTTGCGTCGAATTGGCGTGCTGGGCGCATGCGCGACGCAAATTCTTTGACCTGCACCAGGCCAATGCCAGCACGATGGCATTGGCAGCGATACAGCGCATCAGCGTCTTATACGCAATCGAAGCAGAAGGCAAAGACCTGAGCATCGAAGATCGCCTGCAACTGCGGGCAGACAGAAGCCTGCCCGCACTGCATGCATTGCATGACTGGCTGATGCAAACCCGTAGCCAGACCGCAAATGGCGGCGGCTCCGCCAAAGCACTCGACTATACCCTCAGACGCTGGCCAAGCCTCATCCGCTACGCACAAACCGGCTTTCTTCCGATCGACAACAACCCGGTGGAGAACACCATCCGCCCGATCGCAATCGGTAAAAAGAATTGGCTATTCACCGGATCGGAACGTGCCGGTCAACGCGCCGCTGCCATTCAAACCTTGTTCGGTACCGCGCAACTCAACAAACTCGATCCCGCCGCATGGCTTGCAGACACCCTCGCCAGACTACCCACCTGGCCCAATAACCGCATCGATGAATTGCTGCCACTTACACCAGCGTTCATTCAATCACTTAAACAGCAGGAAAGATAGATGGGAGCGCTGGACGGTTACAGCATGGCACGTTTATCTCGTATTGTAATTCCCGGCTATCCGCATCATGTGACACAACGTGGCAGTTGTTACGCTTGAACATTCTCTGAGGATGGTGACTACGAGCTTTATGAGGTAGTGCTGGGAGAAGCAGTCCGAAGGACCCAAATACAAATGCCCACCTGTGAGTGACAGGGCATTTATGGCAAGGGCGGTTTGGTTGAACCCGGTTATCGTGACTTTGTAACCTTTTTTGCGCAGGAAGAGGATACCGAGGCATTCAAAAGACTTCACCAGTCGAAAACAACCGGACAACTTTTGGGTTCAGAGGATTGAATCGAAAAGTTAACGGCAATAACTGGTCGTGAACTTAAGGTGAAGAAATACGGTCCCCAGAAAAGCAGAGGGGGTTAAGTATGTTTAGTAAACTGCCACCATAATTTCTAATTTTAATTTGTAATTTGAATTTGGTAATTTGTAATTTTCATAATTTCCAGATAGAAACAGTAATAATTAGAAATCTATTTCAACCCCCATTACATCAGCGAATCGGTTAAATGCGATGAATAGCTCCATCGTTCCTAATGCCTCCAGTATTTCAGATTCTTCGATCCCGAGATCAACTAATTCTTTGTGATCAGCATTGCCCATACTGTGCCAATCAAGATTGGCTTTACGGGCAAACTTCACCAGCGCGGCTTCCTTATCGGTAAAATCATCAGAGAATACACCTTGAAACATCGCGGTAATTTCCGGTTCACTTGTTTTCATGCCGCGTAGTGCTGCACTATGCGCTGCGACACAGTAATTGCACTTATTATCATAGGAAATTACTGATGCAATAGCCTCCTTTACTTTGCGTCGCAATTTGCCTTGAAGCATTATTGCTTTGAATTTCTCCCAATTGGCTGCAAGTAATGAAGGGTGTTCGGCGTAGGCTTTGAAAACGTTGGGAACATGACCTCCAAAAGTTTTTCCAATTTCAATCAATATAGCTGAAGAATTGAGTGTTTTTTCTGTGGCAGTCTGTAGCATTTATTAATTCTCCCCATTCATTATCATTTCTGGCCACTATCTTTGTATGCACTGATCCAACCTTCACTTCAGTCCGATATTTTCTTAATGAAATCACTAACCATTTTGCTTATTCTTCAGAGCGCTGGCGATTCGTTGCCTTGCTTCATCCGCTAACTGAAAGTCAAGATTAGGTTTAGATCGATTTGAGGCTTTACGTAAAAAGTGAAGTTGCCGCGCAAAATTAGTGCAGCTCCGGCATAAAATCAGGTGCATCTTTAGCACCATGTTTTTCCACACGGGTAATTTCTCATCCATTGATCGAGAGGCCAACTGGCTGGCTTGTTTACAATTCAACATTTAATTTATCCACTATTAGTCTATCCAGTTAATCTTTAAACACTTAATCAAGGACAACCGGGCACGATGCATAATTACCCAAACATTGGTCGGGCTGAGTGCAAAATCCTTACAGATATCCTCATTACTCATTCCATGAATTTCTTTAGCAAGAAATACTTCCGCTTGCCTGGGTTTTAATCCGGATAAACATTGCTGAAAAATTTTCCAGAATTCTTTTTGTTGAAAAGCTGACTCCGGGTTAGGAAAAGCATCTGGTTTTTCAATCCATCGGCCATTGACTCTAAAAAAATTATCCAGATTGTCTCCCTCATCCTGATCGATCAGATCGCCAATGCCGACTTCACGCCCCTGTCTTCGAAATTGATCAACCAGTTTGTGTTTAAGTATGCCGATCAGCCAGGTCCGAATCGTTGATTGATTGGAAAAAGTATTTTTGGCAGTTATCGCTGCAAGCAGCGTCTCTTGAACCAGGTCTTCTGCAAGATGTGTATCCTTTACTCTTAAAAGTGCATAGCTGAATAGATAATCACCATGCTCCTCTAGCCATGTTTGAATATTTAAGTCATTATTCCCTTCAATCATAAAGAAACTTATCAAGAAAAGTTGCAGCAGCTAGCTTCAGCTTGCCTGGGTGGACATACCACGGTTCCATAGGAACAGAAGACGCAGCAGTCACCCAGCTTCGGTTTTAATAGTGTGTTGCAGCTTGTGCATTCATAAAAATATAAACAGGCATCAGTGGGCATAGTTTCTTGTTTAATGAAACCGCAATACGGGCAAGCCAAATCTGATTCAAGTATGATTGTTTTCATAAATTGCTCATAAAATATGGGATGCTCAACAATCACCGCCATAGATATTTGCCACTTTAATCAATCGGCAATACCATGCAGCACACGTAATTCTTGAATCATCTGGCGTTCATCGCCTTTCCAGATGCCATGATTTCCAATATAGATATCTGCTAATACACTGCGCCCCATAACGCGGCGAATAAAATTAAGGATAGTGTCTGTGACGCAGTCTGGATTATCCGTAGCTGGAAAATGCCCCGCTCTTGGAATGTAAGTAATTTGTACATCATCTGTCCCTAATACATGAGCAAACCGCTGCGTTTGTGCTGCTGGCATCATGTTGTCATACTCACCCCACATGATCAGTGTCGGAACGGTAATGTTCTGGTATTGCACACCATGGGGATTGGATTGCGAATGATATGGCAGTAGCAGAGATGGACTTAGAATAGCTGCGCGATCTGACAGCACGCGCAAATTATGGATTTTTAGTCGCATGGTTGTTGATCTGGCGACATCGGTAACACCATCATTCTTTCCATTGCGTTCGTAGTCCACATCAACATAAGGAAAAGTCAGGTAACGCAGATTATATTGATTGTATTTGGAAGGATCGTACACCATCGACTTTAGAATCTGTACTAATGTCTGATCAAATGCTGCGAATAGCATTGCAAATTGCGCATCACCTTCGGGTGTATTGGGAATTTCTGAGGCTCTGCCGATAGCCTGTATTTCATTCACCGGGTAACCATCGAAGGCGATAGGATCCATCTGTACCAGCGCATTCAAACGATCGTTATGCTTGGCGGCATAGTGCGAAGCAATACCACTTCCCCAGTCATCGGCAATGAAAATAAATTGTCGCCCCGGATATTCTTGCTGCATCAATTTCTCAATGTAATCGACATCATTAATCCAATGCCACATCGTATTAGGGGATGAATTATCTTTGCGGCCATATAGGCGTGGTTTGGAACTTTCACCCATTCCCAGCATGTCGATAGAAATCGTTTCGCAAAAACGCGACACCTGTCCCTGTACTTCCTCCCATTGGGAGCGATTGGTTGGAACACCATGCAAAAATAGAACCAACGGGCCTTTACTGCCCATTTTAGTCCATGCAATTTCGAAATCATCCGACCAATCAGTTTCAGCACTATGTGCGTCACCCATTTGTAGCAAACCCTCAATCGGCGCCTTGAAACGGAATACACCATACTTAGGAATTGCTTTAGGACGGTAGATAGACAAATCGGGGGTAGTACCTGCTGCCCGCAAAGGTGGTCGGCTTAGTGCACTATAAAAACTGTAATCTTCTGAACTTCCGGAAACTGAATTCATCTTGTTATCCTCTATTAATTGATTCGATTGGCACTGAGGGTGTCTGATGATGCATATCATCATTGATTATCAATAATGATCATTGATACCCTTGCCTACAATTTGACTCATGCTACAATAAAAGTCAATAGTCTTATCAATACAAGCAAACTGCTTGAAATAACTATGGAGGATGGAATTGAGAATCATAAAAAAGGTCGCAGACCTGAAGATTCTATTGAGATAAATAGAAATCGTTTGGGGAGGGCATGTACGTGAGCAACAATGAAAGTGCAGCTGAGTCGTTTCTAAACATTAAGCAGGCAGCTAAAATTTTAAACGCCAGTGAAATATCGTTAAGACGCTGGAGTGATGCGGGCAAGCTGCCTTGCTTGCGCTTAGGAGTCAAGCGTGAGAGGAGATATCGCTTAACTGATCTCCTGGCTTATCTTGAGCAGGATCAAGCATCGGTAAATATTGCTGCATTTGGGCGCGCTGTCAATCGAATCGCTCACATTGATCTTGAAGGTATCGCAATTAATTATGGCAGTCATTTATGCGCGTTTTATGATACAGACTTGGGGAGGCTTAAATTAGCGTTGCCATTTTTGCTCGGTGGTGTTCAATCCGGCAATCGTTGTTTTCTGGTTGCCACCAAGGAAATTCAGGCCATTATCATTAATGAACTGCGTGATGTCAGGCCCTGCATTGATCAAGATATTCAAGATGCCCATCTTGTTATAACGGATGGCATGTCGAATGGTACGGAGCTATATACTTTTCTTGAGAATGCTTTTCTAGATGCAAACAAACAGGGTATTCAAGGCTTGCGAGTACTTGGTGATATGGCGTGGACTTTACAGAAAGGCATGGGGATTATAGAGTTAAACAATTTTGAAAATCGATACAATCAGGGACTTGGACACCGATTTCCTGTTGTCAGTTTATGTCAGTATGATGCCAGATTATTTTCTGGTACTGCAATATTGGGGGCTCTCAAGTGTCATGACGATACCTTCCGTTATCCTTTGACTCATTTTCTGGGTAATTGAGTCTGAATGACTGTCAACTATCCTCTTAATTGCCGCACCCCTGTAGAAATTCAGATCAGCATGTGCTGTAGTTTTTATTAATTATCTGTATTATTACAGTCAGTTGAGACTGACAAAACATAAACAGACTCAGATGGCGAGAAAACAATTAATATCGGCTTGAGGTTACCGCGCCGACCCTGGCAACCTCTGCGCGCGGAAAAGAATCACAACTGAGCTGCGGTCATCTTTCCAACTTGCTAAACTTATCAGTAACCTTTGCCCACTCATCGGCATCTGGCAAAGCGTCAATTTTTTCGGTAAGCGTATTCCAGATTTTAGATAATTCCGCATTAAGTGCGACAAAATGGCGTTGATTATCTGGAACGTCATCTTCGGCGTAGATCGCCTCAACCGGACACTCTGCTACGCATAAGGTACAATCAATGCATTCATCAGGATCAATCGCCAGGAAATTAGGGCCTTCATGGAAGCAATCGACTGGGCAAACATCGACGCAATCAGTGTATTTGCATTTGATACAACTTTCAGTCACTACATAAGTCATGATGATATTCCTCGTCTGGCGTCATTCTTAAAAGAATCACCGATTCTATCAGAACCCGGCAATGCCTGTCACTGCCTAGATCACCGGTCGCGCACAAAACCAATCAACTTACAAAGGGATAAAGGTATTGGTGATTCAGATTTTTTAATTAGATGCCTGGAATTTATCTTTTTTGGGCGAACAGGATACAGACAATGAAACTCTCCTCATGGAATGTCAACTCACTCAAGGTTCGTTTACCGCAAGTGATCGATTGGCTCAGACTAAATCAACCAGATGTACTGTGTCTGCAGGAAACCAAATTGCAGGATGAGTATTTTCCAGCAGATGAAATTGCAGAGGCTGGCTATCACGCAATCTTCAGCGGACAAAAAACCTACAATGGTGTCGCGTTATTGAGCAAGGACAATACTTGCACTGATTTTTGTACCGTATTACCCGGACTGGATGATCCACAGAAACGAATAATTGCAGCAACTTACAATGATATTCGTGTAATTTGTGTTTACGTACCCAATGGCGAGCGTGTGGACTCTGATAAATACCTCTACAAAATGAAATGGTTGAAGGCACTCACCAGTTTTTTGCAAGAGGAGCGAAAACATCACTCAAATATCGTCTTGTTGGGAGATTTCAATATCGCACCGGCAGACAGCGATGTTTATGATCCACCGGCATGGGAGGAAAAAGTGTTGTGCAGCATGCCCGAACGGGAAGCCTTCCAACAATTATTGGCAACGGGGCTGAGCGACAGTTTCCGCCTTTTCACGCAGCCTCCCGGAACCTATACCTGGTGGGATTACCGCATGATGGGTTTTCGTCGCAACCATGGGTTACGCATCGATCACATACTAATCAGCACCGCAATGGTGCCAGCCTGCACAGGTTGTTGGGTAGATATCGCACCTAGAAAGCTAGAAAGACCATCTGATCACGCACCGATTACAGTGGAACTTTCATTCTAGATTCAAGCTATCCGAAAGACGTTAACGCATTAACTCTGTTAGTTTTTTGTAAGAACATCTTTATTAGCACTCCAGTGCAAGGAGTGCTAAAATTTGCACTGGGACTTTAATTCAGAGATGGGAGATAAACCATGAATGAAGCTTATGCAATGCCGATTGCGGTTAATGGAAGCCTGGAAAATTACATTCAGGCAGCGAATGCTTATCCAATTTTGTCTCGAGAGGACGAGTGTTCACTAGCAAAACGCCTGCGTGATGAAGGGGATGTAACCGCCGCCCATCAGTTGGTACTATCACACTTGCGCGCAGTAATCGCTGTTGCGCGCGGCTATCTGGGTTATGGACTACCACAGGCCGATCTTATCCAGGAAGGCACGATTGGTCTGATGAAAGCTGTTCGGCGTTTCGATCCTGAACGCGGCGTTCGATTGATCACGTTTGCCACACATTGGATTAAGGCCGAAATCCATGAATTCATCATACGTAACTGGCGCTTGGTCAAAATTGCCACGACCAAGCATCAACGCAAGCTTTTCTTCAATCTGCGCAGCATGAAAAAAGGACTAGACGCCATGAATCATACGGAGATCTCTGCCATGGCAAAAGAACTGGGCGTCACAATCAAAGAAGTAGTTGAGATGGAAACCCGTTTCAGTGGCCGCGATATCTCCCTGGAACCCTTGTCGGAAGATGAAGATGAGTTCACCAGCCCTATTCATTACCTGACTGATGGCGATGATCCCTCTCAAACGCTGGAAAACTCCGAGTTCGAAGGAGTTAATCACAAACTACTGCAACAATCACTTGAGAGCCTGGATGCGCGTAGTCGTCGCATTTTAGAGGCGCGCTGGCTGCAGGATGACACAAAAACACTGCATGAACTGGCAAGTGAACTGGGAATATCTGCCGAGCGTGTTCGCCAGCTTGAGAGTAAGGCAATGGCCAAAATGCGGAATATAATCACTCCAGCGATATAAAGTACATTTACACACTCGGGCAAAATCGGGGTAGCGGCAAGAATGCGGGTTACCAGACCGCATTCTTGCCCCTCCGTAATTAGTTCAACAAACCACAACTACATGCCACACCCCTGTCGCGCCCCTATTAAACCTTTAGTTCTGATACCTGTCACTGTATATAGCACCGGTACACTATTTCACAAACGGAGAAAGGCATTAAGCCGTATTAGCTAACATGATTGGAAAAACCTTACTGCTGGCATGCAGCTTGCTGCTGATTGCACAACAAGCGCAGGCAACCCAGGATAACCAGAATGAGCTTAAGCAGTTCCTTCCAACGAGTTTCCAGCAAATCCTCGATAGTCGGTCTGGTCAACCGCTAATGCTAACCATCTGGTCAAAAACCTGCACGATCTGCATGCAAAAAATGCCGCTACTCAGCGAGCTAAAAAAAGCCTGGCCAGATATTTATATGATCACGCTTTCTACCGACGATATTGCTGATGGCAACCAGATCAGGGAGATTCTTACGGAATTCAACCTCGATACAGCTGAAAACTGGATTTTTGCAGATAGTAATGCACAGAAACTTCGTTATACAATTGATCCAAAGTGGTTTGGCGAGCTCCCGCGTACCTATTTTATTGACAAAACCCGCCAACGCAAAGGCATCAGCGGAGGATTGACTCGCGAACAATATGAGTCTGTTTTCATAGAGTTGCTTAATTAAAGCAATCAAACTCACAAAGTAACCGATGTGCTCTGCAAATACTTCTCCACTCGACCCAATTTTTCGGTCGTATGAAAGACAACTGAACATCCGCAGAAAAGTGATTCTGTTGCTGCTGATATTGGCACCATACCTGGCAGGAGCAAGTGGATTTGCAATCGTTTCTGCCACACCAGATAGCGGCAAGTTTTTATCAAATACATCTGCATCGGCAAATAGCAACAAGAAAGGAAATCTCACATCGACGTTTGGATTGCACGATATCTTGACATTTGATATTACCGAACAAGCTGGCAAGCTTCATCTATTGGTTGGTGGAAAGAAATCCGTTGACAGCAAGCGGCTTACCCTGCGCTACCTACAATACAACCATGATGACAAGCAATGGCATCTCGTCGCAACGCTTAATGAGAAACTTCCTGAAACCATTGCCAGCCGAGGTAACGACGTTCAGATTGCCGCGCATGATGATCGACTCGTGGCACTGTGGCAAACAAAAGGGGAGCTGCCCGGCGTCGGATCAATGATAAGCGCTTATTCCACTGATGCAGGCAAAACCTGGCAGCGAGGTGGAAATCCCGGGAAGCATGCGGAAGATATTAATGAAGCTTATATTGACTTGGCAGCTGACACAAAAGGCCATTTTCATGTCGCATGGTTGTCCGACCCGCTGGAAAACGGCTATCAGAGCCTCTATTACAGTCACTCGCGTGATTATGGCAAATCCTGGATTGAGCCTGTCCTGCTAGATAATTCGACCTGTGCATGCTGCTGGAACAGATTAATTCGCACCCCTGACGACCAGCTGTTTGTACTCTACCGTGACTCTCAACCACGCGACATGGCATTAATTCAATCGCATGACTACGGCAATAGCTGGCAGCACAGAGGTCATGTTGGAAAATTTCAGTGGGAGTTTAGCGGCTGTCCGCATATCGGTGGCGGATTGAGTCATAATGGCCAGAAAAATTCACCTGGACTACACGCTATTGTCTGGACCGGCCAGGAAAGCTCATCCGGACTGCGCTATCTTGGTTCAACTGATAATGGACACAGCTGGACAAAAATCAGAACCTTTGGGGAAACCACACTTAATGGCGATATTGCCGGACGTGAGAACAATGTTGCTGCAGTCTGGAACCAGATGGAAGCAGAAGGCTTAAGTGTTTATGTTGCCAAATCTGGTGATGGAGGTTTAACCTGGTCACAGCCAGAGCTTATAGCAGAAGCGACTCGCGCAACCGTTCACCCCAAAATTATTGCCACCCAAACAGGCTTTATTGTTTTGTGGACGGAAAATCCTACTGGAAAAACCAGTCAGATCGGGTGGCATATCATTGAATAGGTACAAACAAGCTGTGACGCTATATTTTCAGTTACTTTCTTGACTATCCTCTTTACACCCAAGGAACTCAAAATGCCCCTTACTAATAGCAGGCCGCTGAATAAAATATTTTATTTTCTCACACTACTTTTTATCCTGTTTTCTTGGCCAACCGCTGTTTTTGCCCATGCCATCATGGTAAAGTCCTCACCGGAGGTAGACAGCCATCTCTCTGACAATCCAACACAGGTTGATATCTGGTTCAATGAAAAGATTGGGAGTGCATATCTGTCGCTGGCAGTCATCAACAGCAAGGGAGAGCGAGTAGACAACAAGGATTTCAGGCAGGCCAAGCTTGATCCTTCACACATTTACGTCACCACCACGCCATTATCACCTGATACCTATACCGTGCGCTATCGAGTTATGTCAGCCGATACTCACATTATCACCGGTCGATTCAACTTTACTATCCAGCCAGCGGAAGGAAATATCGATACTTCACAACATACTCAAAAACAGAAACCCTGATACCATGAAAAAACCTCAACTCAATATTTTTACCACACTATTATTGGCAGTATGTACCTTGTTGTTAACCAGCTGCTGGGTTGACGATAAAGCCGCGCCCCAGCAATTCCCCTATAAAGCCAGCGTTGGCTGTCTCGCCGTCAATGACTTTTATGCAGTGTATTTCAGCATCTACATAAAACCAACAGATCCCAGCGAAGACCTTACACAAGCGGAGTTATTCACTCCCTATTGCACCGACATCCCCCGAACTGGAGAAGCCTATCTAACAGCAGATTTAATTGATGAGGATCTTAGACAAATACCCATTTCTGTCAAAATTGTTGAACAGGAACTCATCGGGGATGACCCCCTGTTACCAGAAAATTTCAGAGATATCCGCACTATCGACCAGACACCCGCACAAATTTTCGATCGGGGCGTAGTTGCTATGAACACCACGCTAGAGAAAAATGGCTATTACGCCATGTATTTGCTCATCGGTGGGGAAGACGCCATCATGGACGAAGATAAATTAAGAATCCCGCTTGTTGTAGGTGGCACGCCTGCCACATCTACTTCCATGGAGGTCAAAATTTTCAAAGGTATTACCTATGCCGTCATGATTATTTTGCCTTTTGGATTCTTTTACATGATTGCCGCACCGCTGGCACGATCAAAGCGTCGAGAAAATAAGCAAACTGATATTGATACAGAGTAAATTTCATAAAATCCAGAAGTTATCGGCGATGCAGATTAACCAGCCACGAAAAAAATAATGGCACAAAGATGGGGGCAACAAAGGCGGCCATGATCATGCCGCCGAATACGCCTGTCCCCATGGATTGCCGTGCAGCGGAGCCGGCACCCGTGGCGATGACAAGTGGCACGACACCGAGAATAAAGGCCATCGAAGTCATCACGATGGGGCGGAAACGCAGTTGGGCAGACTGGATCGCAGCATCAAATGCAGATTCGCCCGCCAGCATTCTCTGTTTGGCAAACTCCACCAGCAAAATGGCATTCTTAGCAGCAAGACCGATGAGGGTTACCAGGCCGATCTGAAAGTAGATATCATTGGGCATGTCGCGAAGCAATACCGCGAACAAGGCGCCAGCAACAGCGAACGGTACCGCCATAATGACCGCAAGCGGAAGTGCCCAGGTTTCATACTGGGCAGCAAGGATCAGAAAAACCATGATGATAGCAAGACTGAAGGCAACCATGGCCGCCGCACCCGTTTGCTTTTCCTGAAACGCCTTGCCGGTCCACGCGAGCTGGTATCCATCTGGCAGATATTCGGCTGCGAGTTGCTCGACGCGTTCGATGATCTTCCCTGAACTGGATCCTGCCACACCCTCCCCCAGTATTTTAACTGACAGTAATCCGTTAAACCGCTCCAGCTGCTCCGCACCAACGATATGGTGCACCTGACTAATTGTAGAGAGAGGCACCATGTTGCCGCTGGCATTGCGCACATAGGCCTTGCCGAGATCTTCAGGCTTCATCCGGTAAGGCATGTCTGCCTGCAGCTGCACGCGGTAGGTTCTACCCGACCGGTTGAAATCATTGATGTAGAACGATCCCATCGTACTTTGCAGCGTGGCATAAACGTCTTCGATGGCGATTCCTTGTGAAATAGCTTTGGCCTCATCAACTTCCACAAAGAGCTGAGTGACATTGGGACGAAAAAAGGTGTTGGCTGAGGCCAACAGTGGATCGCTCACCAGTCTGTCCATGAACCCATTGAGAACTTCAGACATAACCAGCGGGCTGGATTCGGTCAGCGTTTGCACATAGGCCTCAAACCCACCGGTACTGCCAAGGCCGCGAATTGCAGGGGGGTTAAAAGCGATGACGATACTGTCGCTACGCTGCCCGCCGATTTCGAACAACTGCTGAACAACAGCATCGGCAGCCTTACTGCGCTCTGACCATTCCGTCAATCTGACAAACATGGTAGCAACATTGGCTTTATTCCCGCCACCAATCAGATCAAAACCATTGACGGCAAACTGATGAGCAACCACCGGATCCTGTGCCATTTGCGCGCGCACCGCTTCGGTCGTATCGATGGTGCGTGACAGTGTCGCGCTATCCGGCAAGATGATTTCGGTAATGACGTAGCCCTGGTCTTCCGGTGGCACGAAGCTTTTGGGAATGATCTGGATCAGATAAAATACGATGCCAACAAACAGGGCAAAAATCAGCGTGCTTTGGAAAGCGTGATGCAAACTACCGTTGACCAGACTGACATAAACATTCCGGATTGAATCAAAACCACGATTGAATCGCTGAAAAAAACGGCTCTGATTGTGCGTATTTTTCAGCAGGATTGCACACAGCGCCGGAGATAAGGTCAGCGCGACCACGCCGGATAACACCCCGGCTACAGCAACAGTAACCGCAAACTGCCGATATAGCTCGCCGGCAATTCCGCCAATGAAAGCAACGGGCAGGAAAACCGCAACCAGTACCAGCGTCATAGCAACCACCGCACCGGAAACCTGTTGCATCGCTTTGATTGCCGCTTCAGGTGGCGACATTCTTTCCTGAGAGATCAGCCGTTCAACGTTTTCCAGTACCACAATGGCATCATCAACAACAATGCCGATGGAAAGCACCATCGCGAACAAGGTCATGGTATTGATGGAAAATCCCAGTAACCACAAGCCGGCGAATGTGCCGATCAGTGAAATGGGTACGGCGATGATGGGTATCAGTGCCGCACGCCAGCTTTGCAGAAAGAGATAAACCACGGCAATAACCAGGAACATCGCTTCACCCAGGGTTTTGAATACCTCCCAGATCGATTGCTTAACGAAGTCGCTGGTATCATAAGGAATGCTGTAGCTAATGCCGGGTGGAAAGCGTTTCTTCAGCTGCTCGATCTTAGCTTTGATCGCTTTCGCAGTTTCCAGCGCATTCGCGCCGGGGCGCAGAAAGATAGGAATTCCGACACCGGGTACACCATTCAGAAAGGTCTGAATATTGTAGTCTTGCGGTCCCAGCTCAATACGGGCAACATCCTTAAGCCTAAGCGTCCCCGCTGGTCCCTCTGCACGGATGATAATGTTGCCAAATTCTTCCGGTTCCAGCAGTCTCCCCTTGGCAGTAACGGTGTAAACCAGTTGCTGACCTGGCAAGGCAGGTTCCTGACCGATTTTGCCAACTGCGTACTGTGAATTCTGCGCCTGGATAGCGGCAACAATATCGCTCGTGGTCACTCCCAGTTGCGCCATACGGTCCGGTTTACTCCAGATACGCATGGAATAGTCCTGTGCACCAAAAATCCTTGCTTCACCCACACCTGGCGTTCGCCGCAATTCATCCAGCAAATAAATAGTGGCGTAGTTGCTTAAAAAAAGTGGCGTATGGCTTGCATTAGTGGATGTCAGCATGAGAACCAGCAAGATGTCGTTGGAACGTTTACTGACCACCACACCGGTCCGTCGCACCTGCTCAGGCAGTCGCGCCAGAGCGATGTTCATGCGGTTACTTACATTAAATGTTGCTTGATCAAGATCTGTGCCAATTTCAAAGGTAACCGTTATAGTCAGGGAACCACTCGAGTCCGCACTTGATTCAAAGTAAAGCAAGCCTTCAATTCCGCTCAATTCCTGTTCAATGGGTGCAGCAACAGTCTTCGCCAGAGTTTCGGCATTGGCCCCCGGAAAAGTGGTGGTAATAATTACGGTTGGTGGAGTAATCTGCGGATATTGCGCAATCGGTAACTGCAAGGCAGCAGCCAAGCCCGCGAGCACAATCAAGATTGACAGCACGGAAGCAAAAATTGGGCGGGTAATGAAGAAACGGGTCATGATTGATTGTCGATTAATTTGGCTAGCCAGCTGTTGCTGCATGGTCGGCCAATTGTGGCACCACCGTCATTCCAGAGCGTAATTTAATCAGATTATCGATAATCACACGATCACCATTCTTGAGACCATCAAGGATAATCCAGTCCTTGTCTGCCCAATCACCCGCCTGTACCGGTTGCATAATGACTTCATTGCGTTCGTTAACCAAATAAACGTGTTTACCGGTATCTCCGGCCAGTACGGCAGGCTGTGGGACGAGAAAAACATCTTGGTATTCTCCGCTCTGGATATGCACACGTACAAACTGGCCAGGCAGAAGTCTTCTATCTGGATTGGCAAACTCCGCGCGTAATTGTTGTGTTCCCAGCGTGGGGTCAATGCTGCTCGCGGCAAAATTGATTTTACCGGGAAGCGGATAAGTGCTGCCATCTGGCAAAATCAATCTGACGGAAGTGACTGTTTGCTCAGTCAACTGACCACCAAGCCTGAGCAGCTCATGATCGGACAGGCTAAAGCGCGCCCAGATTGGTGCAATCTGCTGAATGCTTGTCAAAAGACTATTTTGCGCCTCCACCAGCGAGCCTTCGGAAAGTCGAGCACGACCAGATACACCTGAGACTGGAGCAGTCACCCGGGTATAAGACAGATTAAGCTGCGCCTGTTTGACGACTTCCAGTGCATTTTTTAATGTGGCTGTATTAATGGCAAGCGTAGTTGCAGCTGAGTCGAACATACGCTGACTGACAAATTTCTCAGCAAGCAGACGCTTCATCCGCTGAACTTCACGCTCGGCGTCAGTCACCATAGCCTGCTGTTCGGCGAACTGCGCCCGGGCACGCTGCAGTGCGATCTCATATGGAACCGGATCAATTAGAAAAAGTGGCTGATTGATTTCAACATCCACGCCTTCTTCATACAGATGCTTAAGCAGAATCCCCCCTACCCGTGGTCGCACCTCCACTTCTTTTGCACCTTCTATCTGACCGATAGTCTCAAAGATTCTGGGGGCATTAACTGACAAGACTTTCATGACCGTTACCACAAGGAGATCCTGTTCTGCGGCAGTTTGATTCTCATCAGAATACGTACCAGAGCAGCCGCCCAACAACAAGATCGACATAAGCAGAAAATCAACCAACAAAAAACTATAAGTGCATGTGATACATCGCTGTTTTATATTTATGAATCTTATGATTAATTTCATAATTATCCGGTAAGTGAGTGTCATGATTTATAGCCAACATTTACAGCAAATATAGTTGACTAAATTTGTCTGGTATTATATAGTTGACAAAAATCATCGGGTATATTTTCAACTGTTCTATTGTACTAAGGAATTACAATGCGACTGACAACAAAAGGAAGATTTGCGGTAACCGCGCTTCTGGATATTGCGATACGACACGGCAGTGGCCCCGTCTCCCTGGCAGACATCAGTGAGCGGCAAAAAATCTCATTATCTTATCTGGAGCAGTTATTTTCTAAATTGCGCCAGCGGAGATTGGTAGACAGCGTGCGCGGGCCGGGTGGCGGTTATTGCCTGGCAAAAGGACTGGATGAGGTATCCGTGGCCGACATCATTCTGGCGGTCGACGAGCCCATCGATAGCACCCAATGCGGCGGCAAGGAAAATTGCCTTGGCGACAGTAAATGTATGACGCACGATTTATGGGTAAAACTTAATGAAATCATATTCGACTATCTTAGCCACGTCACATTGAAACGACTGGTAGATGAGCAAAGTCAGCGTGAATTACAGCGTGAACAGGCTGTTGTCAAACTTTACGATATGCGGGAAGCCGCCTTCTAAAAATAGAGTAACGAGGGCTTATGACCATTACACTAACTGAACGCGCAGCTGATCAAATCCGGCGACAGCTGATCAAGCGTGATAAAGGGCTTGCTTTACGGCTCGGGGTTAAAAAATCAGGATGCTCTGGATTTTCTTATCTATTTGACTTCGCAGATGAAATTCTGGAAACAGATGAATTGTTCGAATCGAACGATGCCAAAATCGTCGTCAATCGGGCTGATTTATCTATTTTTGAAGGCGCCGAAATTGATTTTGTTCAGGAGGGTTTGAACAGCACATTTAAGTTTCGCAACCCGAATATTGATAGCACATGCGGCTGCGGAGAAAGTTTCAGTCTTAAAAAGCAGGAAAAAATTTAGGAAATATAAAAATGAGTGTTGCGCTACAACATTTGGTTAATCAACCATACAAACACGGCTTCGTCACAAAAATCGAATCCGATGTCGCACCTAAAGGATTAAGCGAAGACACTATTCGATTAATCTCTTCCAAAAAAAATGAACCTGAGTGGCTGCTTGATTTCCGGTTGGAGGCTTACCGCAAATGGCTGAACATGACAGCCCCCACCTGGCAGAATGTCAATCACCCGGAAATCGATTTTCAGGCAATCAGCTATTATTCTGCACCCAAACCAAAGCAGAAACTGGCCAGCATGGATGAGGTTGATCCAGAATTACTCCGCACCTTTGAGAAATTGGGGGTGCCGATGCATGAGCGTGCCGCACTGGCTGGCGTAGCTGTGGATGTCATTTTTGATAGCGTATCGGTCGCCACCACCTACAAGGAAAAACTGGCAGAAGTAGGTATCATTTTTTGCTCAATTTCGGAAGCGGTACACAATCATCCGGAGTTAATCAAACAGTATCTAGGCACTGTTGTTCCACCAGGCGATAACTTTTATGCGGCTCTTAATTCGGCGGTCTTTACGGATGGCTCGTTCTGTTTCATTCCCAGGGGCGTGAAGTGTCCGATGGATTTATCCACCTATTTTCGTATCAATACCGAAGAATCCGGACAGTTCGAACGCACCCTGATCATTGCGGAAGAAGGTGCGTCTGTTTCCTATCTGGAAGGCTGCACCGCGCCACGCTTTGACACCAATCAGCTGCATGCCGCTGTAGTCGAACTGGTCGCCCTGGATGACGCTGATATCAAATACTCAACCGTACAAAATTGGTACGCTGGCGACGAAAATGGAATAGGAGGTATCTACAACTTTGTGACCAAACGTGGTCTGGCAAAAGGACGTAATTCCCGCATATCGTGGACACAAGTCGAAACTGGTTCGGCGATCACCTGGAAATATCCGTCTTGCATCTTGCGTGGAGAAAACTCAGTAGGAGAATTTTATTCGGTTGCGGTAACCAACAATTATCAACAAGCAGATACCGGCACCAAAATGGTGCATATCGGCGCCAATACCCGCAGCACTATTGTCAGCAAGGGGATTGCAGCTGGCCACTCCAATAGCAGCTATCGCGGCCTGGTCAGAATGGCGCCTACCGCAACAAATGCGCGCAATTATTCTCAATGTGATTCCATGTTGATTGGTAATCAATGTGGCGCACACACCTTTCCCTACATACAGGTAAAAAACAATAGTGCGCACGTCGAACATGAAGCATCTACCTCCAAGATTGGTGAGGATCAATTATTTTATTTTGCACAACGCGGTATCGATGCCGAGGAAGCCGTATCAATGATTATTAATGGATTCTGTAAAGAAGTTTTTCAGCAGTTACCCATGGAGTTCGCTGTGGAGGCGACCAAACTTCTCAGCTTCAAGCTGGAAGGGAGCGTAGGATGATTCGCGCTGATAGCAATGTCTTGCTGGAAGTTCATGACTTACATGCCAATATTGAAGATACCGAAATCCTCAAAGGACTGAACCTTACCGTCAAGCAGGGCGAAATTCATGCCATCATGGGGCTGAATGGTTCCGGCAAAAGTACTTTTGCCAAAGTTCTGGCTGGACATCCCGCCTACAGAATGACGCGTGGCGAAATTCTGTTTAATGGGGTGGATATCACGAGTCTCGCACCAGAGGAAAGATCTCGTGCTGGGCTGTTTCTGGCTTTTCAGTATCCGGTTGAAATTCCAGGAGTGGCTAATGATCAGTTTTTACGCCTGGCTTACAATACCGTGCAGGGACAACGTGGTAAAGAAGAATTGGATCCACTTGAGTTTGATGACTTTGTTCGAGAAAAAATGAAACTGCTCGACATGAGTCCAAGTTTTCTTGATCGCAGTGTCAATGAAGGATTCTCTGGCGGCGAGAAAAAACGTAATGAGATTCTGCAAATGGCCCTGCTGGAGCCTATGCTTGCTGTGCTCGATGAAACGGATTCTGGTCTCGATATTGATGCCCTCAGAATTGTGGCAAAGGGCGTTAATCAACTTGCCAATCAGGATAATGCCATGATTTTGGTGACCCATTATCAACGCTTGCTCGACTACATCGAACCTGATTACGTGCATGTAATGGAAGCTGGGCGGATTATCAAAACGAGTGGCAAAGAGCTCGCGCTTGAACTTGAAGCGCGTGGTTACGACTGGGTAAGTAGCGATAAAACCCAAACGCATGGAGCGCGGTCATGAACCCACTCATCAAGGATGATTCCTTTCAGCAATGGATCGCGTCCTGGAATTCCGGAAAAATAACGACCCCCGGTCATTCAGCCAGCTATCTGGATCAACTGCGTACAAGCGCACTTGATCACATCGCCACTCTTAAATTCCCATCAACACGGGATGAGGAATGGCGCTTTACTGACATCACCCCGCTGAAACACGTAGCTTTCAAGCAGCCCTCCGCTGTGACGGAATTGACTACGAACGATCTTTCACAATATTTTGTTGATGAATCGGTTATTCGGGTGGTATTCGTGGATGGTCAGTACACGCCCGGATTATCAAGTATTACTGCTCAGCACGGCGTGATGATCGACAGTCTATCCAAACTGACGGCAGAGAACGCTTCAGCCGTAACTCAGCATCTGGGGCGGTTCGCCGAGTATCGTGACAATGCTTTTGTGGCACTCAATACTGCTTTTATGCAAGAAGGCGCGGGTATTATTATTTCGGAAGATATTACGGTCAGTGCACCGATCCACGTTTTATTTGTAGCCACCCAGCAGGGGGTGACAACCTGCCCTCGCTGCCTGCTGATCGCGGGTACTGGTTCCCGTATTACCTTGGTTGAAGAGTATCTGGCATTGACAGATTGTGCTTATACAACCAATGCGGTCGTCGAAGTGCAACTTGCTGATTCTGCCAACGTCGAACATATACGCCTGCAACGGGAAGGCCATAAGGCTTTTCATGTCGCCCATACCAGCGTACAGGTAGCGCATGCCGCCAGTTATCAGTCAGTCAGCATTGCCTTGGGCGCACAAATTTCGCGCTTTGATCAGCGCATTTCTCTTGCTGACCAACATGCGCAATGCGGTGTGGATGGATTGACGTTAATTTCAGGTCAGCAGTTAGCCGATACGCATACATGGATCGATCACATCAAACCCCAAGCCACCAGTCGACAACTTCACAAATGCATTGCAGATGACCATGCTCGCGCAGTGTTCAGCGGAAAAATTATCGTGCACGCAGATGCGCAGCAGACCAATGCCAGACAGATGAACCGCAATTTATTGTTGTCAAGCAAAGCAAGTGTGGATACCAAGCCACAGCTTGAAATTTTTGCTGATGACGTAAAATGCTCGCATGGCGCCACGGTAGGTCAGCTGGATCAGGATGCGCTGTTTTATCTGCAAAGCAGAGGGCTGGATCTGACCAGCGCGCGTAATTTACTGACTTACGCCTTTGGTGCAGAGGTAATTGAATTTATTCCCGTAGACTCTGTTAAGCAGCAGCTTGCGGATTTAATTCTCACCAAAACACAAATCCATTAAATCATGAAAATTGTTGATGCATTACTGACACCTGCCATGCGGCACTCGGGAACAGAGTTAGCGCAACTGCGTGCGGATTTTCCGATTCTCTCCACCAAGGTAGCAGGAAAACCGCTCGTCTACCTGGATAATGCCGCCTCCAGCCAGATGCCACAACCTGTGATCGATTGCCTGGTTCGTTATCAAACTACTCAACATGCCAATATTCATCGTGCAGTGCATCACCTGTCCGAACTTGCTACGCATGAGTATGAAGCCGCACGACATAAATTACAGCACTTCATCGGCGCCAGGGAAGCACGCGAAGTAATTTTTACCAGCGGAACAACGGAAGGCATTAATCTGGTGATGCATGGTTACGGGCGTAAGTTTATTAATCAGAATGATGAGATCATTTTGACAACACTTGAACATCATTCAAACATCGTTCCCTGGCAGATGCTGGCGGAAGAGAAAGGTGCACATATTCGGGTAGTGCCGATCAATGATGCAGGAGAATTGTTGCTGGATGAGTATCAGCGACTATTCAATGCCAATACTCGTTTTGTCGCGCTGTCGCATGTCTCCAATGCACTAGGCACTATCAACCCGGCCAAAGAAATGATTGCCATTGCCCATAAGCATGGGGTGCCCGTTTTGATCGATGGCGCACAGGCCGCGCCGCATATGCAGATTGACGTGCAGGCGCTGGATTGTGACTTTTATACATTCTCGGCACATAAGATGTGTGGCCCAACTGGTATTGGCGTACTCTACGGTAAGGCACACCTGCTGGAATCGATGCAACCTTTCAAAGGGGGGGGCGACATGATTGCTTCGGTCTCCTTCGAACAAACTATTTATAACGAACTGCCCTATAAATTTGAAGCGGGTACACCACCCATCATGGCGGCAATTGGGTTTGGCGCCGCAATCGACTACCTCAATGAGGTGGGCATTAGTAAGATAGCTGCCTTTGAGCACGAGTTACTGGTTTATGCAACTGAGGCAATCAACTCCATTCCCGGTGTTTGCATTATTGGTGATAACTCACAGAAAGTGGCGGTGATATCATTCACGATTGATGGCATTCACCCACACGATGTTGGCACGTTGTTAAATGAGGAGGGTGTAGCGGTCAGAACGGGACATCATTGCGCACAGCCGATTATGCAACGTTTTAATATCCCGGCCACTTCCCGGGCTTCATTTTCTTTTTACAATACTAAAAATGAGATCGATACTCTGGCTGCAGGAATTCGATCCGTACAAAAGGTCTTCGCACTATGAGTCTACAATCTATTTACCAGGAAGTTATTCTGGATCACAACCGGAAACCACGACACTACGGTTCGCTTGAACATCCCACTCATCATGCCTTGGGCCATAATCCCCTGTGTGGCGACAAGATCCATGTTGACTTGAAAATCCAGAATGAAATAATTGATCAAATTGCCTTCCACGGAGAGTCATGTGCGATCTGTAAAGCATCTTGCTCGATGATGGCCGCAACCGTTAAGGGGAAATCTTGCCAGGAAGCAGAAACCCTTGTTCAGGAATTTCGTAAAATGCTTGTAAGTGGCGCAGACGCGGAAAGTCTGGAACATCTTGGGCGACTGAAAGTATTGGCTGGTGTACGCGAATTACCGACCCGGGTCAAGTGCGCAACTTTGCCATGGCATACACTGCATGCTGCGATGAATTCCGTTGTCAGCGTCTCAACAGAAGAAAAAACAAAAAAAGAAACCAGCAACTCAGTACAATTTGCTACCAGTTAGTGAGTAACCTATGCCAAAAATTGCCGAAATTGAGGGAACACCCAATCCCAACGCACTGAAATTCATCCTGAAAGAACCCCTCACTTGGGGAATCGTTCGTTCTTATGAAAATGCCGAGCAGGCTGAGGGCGACCCCCTTGCAAATGCATTATTCGAAATTGATCATATTACCAATGTGTTCTATGTAGACCGCTGGATTACCATTACCCAGGATGGCGAGGCGAACTGGCAGGATTTGGCACGTGCTGTTGCTGATCCAATCCGGGCAGCGCCAGCAGCGACTGCAGAATCAGCAGTTGCAGTAGCAGCGGCAAACGAAACACTCTCCAATCTCAGTGAGACAGATCAACAACGACTGCAGAAGATTAATATCTTATTGGATGAAGAAGTCAGGCCATTTTTACAGAGTGATGGTGGTGATCTTCATATACTGGGGCTTGAGGAGAATATTTTGCGCATTCACTATCAAGGTGCCTGCGGGACTTGTCCGAGCTCAATCAGCGGCACACTGAGAGGAATAGAACAACTGCTGAGAACTATCGAACCGGATTTAAGAGTAGTGGCTGCATAAACGCATCATGTCGCACGAGTTAACCAAAAATACCCTCAAGATAAATGCTGTATGTACCATTCCATTGCTTGCCTGAGCCCCTGATCAACCTGATGTGTCGGGACATAACCCAATAATTGAGCGGCTTTACTGATATCCGCTTGCGAGTGCCTGACATCGCCAACGCGGTAATCACGATAAACCGGCTGATGATCCCGCAAGTGTGGAAACTGATCGACCAGCAGAGTCTGCATCATGGCGTAAAGCTGATTAAGACTGGAACGAGCGTTGACAGCAATATTATAAACCTGGTTGATCGCGTTATCATTCGTTGCTAACGCAGCCAACATATTGGCTTGCACCGCATTCTCCACATAACAGAAATCGCGACTGGTTTCGCCATCTCCATTAATATAAAGTGACTGGTTCTTGATCAGTGCAGCAATCCATTGTGGAATGACTGCCGCGTAGGCACCTTCCGGGTCTTGTCGTGGGCCAAAAATATTGAAATAACGCAACCCGATCGATTGGGTGTCATAACAACGAAAAAATACATCCGCATACAATTCATTTACATATTTGGTAACAGCGTAAGGCGAAAGAGGGCGTCCAATGACTGATTCCACTTTGGGCAAATCCGGATGATCACCGTAAGTAGAGCTGGACGCAGCATAGACAAAGCGTCTGACTTTAGCATCGCGCGCAGCCACCAGCATGTTGACAAATCCAGAGATATTGTTCTCATTTGTCAGAATGGGATCTTCTATTGATCGCGGAACCGACCCAAGCGCAGCCTGATGTAAAACGAAATCCACATTCTTGCAAGCCTGCTGGCAAGATACCAAATCGCGAATATCTCCCCTGATAAAATCGAAGTTTGACCAGGCATCCGCAGTTACTGCAGCTTTTACCTGATCCAGATTATGCTGATAACCGGTTGCAAAATTATCCAGCCCGGTTACTCGTTGATTCAATTTAAGCAATGCTTCCAGGATATTGGAACCGATAAAACCAGCAACCCCCGTCACCAGCCAGTGATAGCGGTTTTCCAGAAGATGTTGTTGCGTCTGTTGATAATGATTTGTCATGAATTTTTCTGAAATATATTAAAAAAACTACTCAGGATAGACTTTGCAAGTTCAGACACAAACAAACTACAATGAAATATTCTTTGCAAACAACAATATATCGTGACAAAATCAGATTTACAGAAATAGCCTTTAATTAAAGCCGCCAAACGTGATACCCGGCCTGCGCAAGGGTGTCTGTATCAAACTGCGATTTGACATCGATGAAGCAGCCGTGCTCAACCAGCTTGGTCTGTAATTCCAGTTGTGGTTTGCTGATAAATTCCTGATGCGCCACCGCAACAATCAGCGCATGGGCTCTTGGCAAATCTTCCCATGACTTGAGCGTAACGCCATATTCATGACTCGCTTCATCGCGCTCCGCGATCGGGTCATGCACATGCACATCCACGCCATAGTCCTGTAGTTCACGAATGACATCAGCAATTTTTGAATTTCTTAGATCCGGGCAATTTTCCTTGAACGTCAAGCCAAGCACATTGACTTGCGCACCTTTGACGTTGAAACCCGCTTTAATGATCTGTTTAACAGTTTGCTCCGCAACATATTTAGCCATGGAATCATTGATACGCCGACCGGCAAGAATAACCTGCGGCATGTAACCGACCATTTCCGCTTTATGCGTCAAGTAATAGGGATCCACGCCGATACAGTGCCCTCCTACCAGACCTGGCCTGAAGGGCAGGAAGTTCCATTTAGTTCCTGCTGCCTTCAGAGTTTCCAGCGTATCAATACCCAATTTGTCAAAAATAATGGCAAGCTCATTCATCAACGCAATATTGAGGTCACGTTGAGTATTTTCGATCACCTTGGCAGCTTCGGCAACCTTAATACTGGAAGCACGGTGAACGCCCGCAGAAACCACACTTTCATAAAGCCTTGCGATCCGTTCCATCGATTCCACGGAGTCGCCAGAAACCACCTTGGTGATCGTAGTCAATGTATGCTGTTTGTCACCAGGATTAATCCGCTCCGGCGAATAGCCAACATTGAAATCTGTCTTCCAGCGCATTCCAGAAAATTTTTCGAGTACCGGAATGCAGACCTCTTCAGTAGCACCTGGATAAACTGTGGACTCATAAATAACAGTTGCACCCTTTTTCATGTGTTTACCAACCGTCTCGCTGGCACGTTTCAATGCGGTAAAATCGGGCTGGTGCGCAAGATCTACCGGTGTTGGTACGGCAATGATAATAAAATCTGCGTGTGCCAGTTCTGCCGGATCAGCAGTAAATGTCAACTGTTTTGCCGCCGCAAACTCAACGGATGATACTTCACCGGTAGGATCAGACTGACATCGATAACTGTCGATTTTATGTTGAGTGATATCAAAACCAATCGTATTGATTTTTTTACCAAATTCGATAGCAAGGGGTAATCCAACATATCCCAGTCCTACCACGGCGACTATCTGCATAAGCGTGTTCCTTGTCTGTCAAAATTTTAGGGATGAAATGATTTCTGCTGGTACGGCTGCCTGGAATCCTTGAGATAAAAAACAGCGCATTCAGAAAACAAAATAACCGATTATTTCGGGTTTAAGTTTAACATCAAAGCGTGAAATAACCGTTAATTACCAGAAACGCCCCTCCTGAAAACTGTGATATAACTGACACATTCCATCGTCGATGACGAAGTAATATTCCCGATGAATCTGTTGGTCTGATGTATTCTGCCAAAGAGACGTCCCCTGTCATTATATTCACCAAGCGAGGTAAAAATGAATCAGCCAGACAAAACCAGTATGCAGGCAAAACTTGGAACGACTTCAGCGCTAATACTAATTGCAGTTCTTATTCTTTCGGCATGCGGCCAGTCAAAGGATGCACAGGCATTGGTCGCCGAAGCAAAGCAGCACCAGCAAAAAGGAGATGATAAGGCAGCGATTATTCAGCTAAAAAATGCGTTACAGCTTAGCCCCGACGATGCGGAAATACGCTTTCTACTTGGCGCCCTCCATAACAAGGAAGGTAATATTCAAGCAGCCGAGAAAGAATTAAGTCAAGCGCTACGTCTTGGAATGGACGCCACCAAGGTGTTACCTGAATTAGGGCAAACCTGGCTAGGAACCGGGCAATTCCAGAAGCTGCTTGATGAAACTGATAAGCTGGACAATCTGGAAAACCAGGTAGATCTGCTGGTACTACGTGGCAATGCGTTACTGGCACTGGGAAAATTTCAGGAAGCCAAAGAAATGTTCGAACAGGTGCTGAAAGATAATTCTGGCCAGGTAGACGCCCTGATCGGCATGGCCCGATATTCGCTTACTCAGAATAATCTCGAAGCTGCCATGAACTTTACTGATGATGCCGTAACACGCAATCCGCAAAATAGTGATGCTGCCCTATTCAAGGGTGACCTGTTACGGGCACAGGGCAGGACTGCCGAAGCACTGACGCTCTATGAAAAAGTCATCTCGTTGCAACCAGATGCCGTAGCGGCCTATATTAATCGCGCAACTATTTTGATTGGCGACAAAAAATTTGAAACCGCCCAGGCAGATTTAAAAACCGCGCTCAAGCTCTCACCTGGAAGCCTGGCTGTCAGCTACGCACAAGCACTACTGGATTTCAGCCAGAACAAACATGAAGCTGCCCGGGAAATGCTGCAACAAATTCTCAGCGCGGCCCCGGGGCACATGCCGAGCGTCCTGTTAATGGGCGCGACACAATTCGCACTTGGATCGTATGCCCAGGCACACCAGCAAGTAGAAACCTACCTCAAGTCCATCCCTAACAACCTGTACGCCATCAAATTGATGGCGTCGATTCAGCTTAAAAACAATCAAGCCAAACAGGCGGTAGTCACACTGACTCCCGCACTCAATGCCGCACAACAGGATCCACAATTGCTCGCCCTGGCCGGCGAAGCCTACATGCGAGCCGGTGATTTCACCAAGGCAACCGAATATTTTGAAAAAGCCGATGCCTTAATTCCGAATAATGCCGAACTGCATACTGCCATGGCCATGAGCAAGCTGGCGCAAGGAGACAGTAAAAGTGCGATAGCCGACCTGGAAATGGCCACCCAGCTGGATAGCGAGTCTGGCCGGGCCGGAGTCATGCTGGCTATGACCCATTTACAACGTAAAGAATACGATAAAGCGCTGGAGGCTGTTGCTGCACTCCAGGCCAACCAACCTAACAACCCCTTGTTTCACAATTTACAGGGCGGCATTTATCTGGGTCAACAAAATCTGGCCAAGGCACGCGCCAGTTTTAACCAGGCAGTCACGTTACAGGCCGATTATTTTCCTGCTATCGTTAATCTGACCAGACTCGATATGCAGGAAAACAATCCCAGTGCGGCGCGCGCGCGCCTGACCGCCGTCTTGCAAAAAGACAAAAAACACTTACAGGCCATGCAAACGCTGGCTGGAATTGCCCTTGCACAAGGCGACAATGACGTGGCAACCCGCTGGATGGAACAGGCAAGTGAAGCCAATCCGGATAACCTGGCGGCTGCGTTGCAACTGGGACTGCACTATCTGCGTGTTGATCAACCCAAGAAATCGCTGGCACTCGCCAAAAAACTGCAGATCGCCCATGGTGAAAATCTCAGCGTTATAGAGTTACTGGCACGCGCATCCCTTGGCAATAATGACAAGGAAGCCGCGCTCGACAATTTCCAGAAACTTGCTGCACGTATGCCAGATTCCGCGCCTGCTCAACTACAACTGGCACAACTGTATGTTGCCATGCAGGATAACAAGGCGGCTGAAGCGGCACTTAAAAAAGCCCTGACAATCCAACCCGATCTGGTCGAAGCCAAAATTGCTCAGGCACGCCTCGCCGCCCAGGCTGGCCACGAAGATCAGGCGCTCAAAATCACACGGGGAATTCAGCAACAACAGAATAAGCTGGCAGTTGGATTCGAGCTGGAAGGAGATTTGTTGAGCCAGAAAGATGCCGCCGCTGCAGCCAAGGCTTATGACAAGGCATTGACAAATCAAGAAAGTAGTCAGTTAATGATCAAACTGCATGAAGCGCTGACGCGCAGTAAAAATGAAAAACAGGCTGAAAAACGTATCAATGATTGGCTCAAGAAACACCCGACAGATGCGATCACCCGCACCTATCTGGCGGGTATTCATCTTGCCAAAAAGCAATATGACCCGGCAATCAAGCAATATCAGGCCATTTTGGCACAGCATCCCGAACATGCCGCCACATTAAACAATCTGGCCTGGATTTATCAGCAACAGAAAAATCCGGCAGCCCTGGAATTTGCTGAAAAAGCCCATCAGCAGGCACCTGGTGCGCCAGCAATCATGGACACCCTTGGCTGGATTCTAATCGAGCAGGGACAAGCTCAGCGCGGCGTCACGCTACTGGAAAAAGCCGTTTCGATATTGCCGGAAGCTGCAGAAATCCGCTATCACTATGCAGTCGGCCTCAGTCGGGCCGGCGACCAATCCAAAGCGCGCAAGGAACTGGAACATCTGCTGGCAAACGAACAGCCTTTCCCACAACGGGAAGAAGCGCGCAAATTGCTGGATACACTCTGATTTATAAACCCACGAAACCGTAGCCCGCTTTACCGGCAGTCTGGGAACTCATTCCGAGCTTTCCAGACTGTTAAACGCCTCTTTCTCATTTCCTGTTTGGATCATGCTGGAATGACGGCGAATGATACAATCACTCATCATTCCTGTTCGTTCAATGAGGAGTCGCATGGCTACAATCGAATCCATTCTGCATGAAAAACGTGTGTTCCCACCCGGTGACGAGTTTGTCCAACACGCTAATGTTTCTGGTTTAGAGGCTTATCAGGCGTTATGTAATGAAGCACAGCAGGATTATTCGGCGTTCTGGGCAAGACTGGCACGGCATCATATCGATTGGCATACTCCATTCACGCGCGTATTGGATGAAACTGACGCGCCATTCTACAAATGGTTCGACGATGGCCAACTCAATGTATCGTGGAATTGTCTGGATCGACATCTTGCCACGAATGGGAACAAAACCGCGATCATCTTCGAATCTGATGAGGGGGTAGTTGCGCGTTGCAGTTACCGGGAATTACATGCACAGGTCTGCCGGTTTGCCAATGGCCTGAAATCCCTTGGCGTCAAAACCGGTGACCGCGTGCTGATTTACATGCCGATGCGTATCGAGGCGGTGGTGGCCATGCAGGCATGTGCGCGCATTGGTGCGATTCATTCAGTGGTTTTCGGTGGTTTTTCGGCAAAAAGTGTGCATGAGCGCACGATTGACGCAGGTGCCTGCGTCATTATCACAGCAGACGAGCAAACACGTGGTGGCAAGCAGCATGCACTGAAAGCAACGGTTGATGAGGCGCTGGCGATGGGTGGCGCTGATTGTGTACATGCCGTCGTCGTTTATCGCCACACCAGCGCCACGATTGCATGGAATGCGTCTCGCGACCACTGGTGGCACGAGCTGACGGAGAATCAATCTGCCGAATGCGACCCCGTGTGGGTCAGCGCCGAACATCCCTTGTTTACCCTGTATACCTCGGGTTCGACCGGCAAGCCCAAAGGCGTGCAGCACGCCTCGGCGGGTTATCTGCTGGGCGCGATGGTCAGCATGCAATGGATTTTTGATTTCAAGCCAGACGATGTATTCTGGTGCACAGCGGATGTCGGCTGGATTACCGGTCATACCTATGTTGCTTATGGCCCGCTGGCGATGGGCGGGACACAGGTCATCTTCGAGGGCGTGCCCACCTACCCCGATGCGGGGCGCTTCTGGAAAATCATCCAGAATCATCGCGTTTCAATCTTTTACACCGCACCCACTGCCATTCGCTCGCTGATCAAGCTGGGGGCGGATTTACCTGCGCAGTATGATTTGTCATCCCTGCGGTTGCTGGGTTCGGTGGGAGAGCCGATCAACCCGGAGGCATGGATGTGGTATTACACAGTAGTGGGTCAGTCGCGCTGTCCGATTGTCGATACCTGGTGGCAAACCGAGACGGGCAGTCACATGATTGCGCCAACACCGGGGGCGATTGCGCTCAAACCGGGTTCCTGCACCTTTCCGTTACCCGGCATCGATGCTGCCGTGGTCGATGAGGCGGGGCATGCTGTTCCGCCTGGGCAAGGCGGTTTTCTGGTGATCAAACGCCCTTTCCCCTCGCAATTGCGCACCTTGTGGAATGATCCGGATCGCTTCAGGCAGACTTATTTCCCGCAGGATATTGCTGGTGGCCGCTACTACCTCGCAGGGGATTCCGCGCAACGCGATAATGATGGCTATTTCTGGATTATGGGGCGTACTGATGATGTGCTGAATGTTTCCGGTCACAGATTGGGCACGATGGAGATCGAATCAGCGCTGGTTGCCAATTCACTGGTCGCGGAAGCCGCCGTTGTCGGCAAACCCCATGAAATCAAGGGGGAAGCAATCGTCGCATTCGTGGTGCTGAAGGGCAGTCGGCCTCAGGGAGAGCAAGCTGTCGAG
The DNA here is from genome assembly GCA_016703745.1 of Nitrosomonas sp. NCBI lineage: Bacteria > Pseudomonadati > Pseudomonadota > Betaproteobacteria > Nitrosomonadales > Nitrosomonadaceae > Nitrosomonas > Nitrosomonas sp. The sequence continues at coordinate 2,087,227 of JADJBK010000006.1, forward strand.
ATTACAGCCACGCTGCGTGACTGGGTTGCCAGGGAAATTGGCCCGATTGCCCGTCCCGATGAAATTCGTTTCGGTGACAATCTGCCAAAAACCCGCTCCGGAAAAATTATGCGGCGGTTGCTGCGTGCTTTGGCCAGAGGGGAGAGCATTACTCAGGACACATCCACGCTGGAAAATCCAGCCATACTCGAACAACTCAGTCAATCAACACGCTAAAAAATGATGCCAACCGATTTTCAGGCTATTCCTGCCATCACTGATTACGCAACAGGCATCAGCGTGATCGATGCCCAATATCATCGTCCAGGGCGGGCCGCGATTCATCTGTTGGTCGAAAATGGCGTGGCGGCACTGATCGATACCGGTACGCGCTTTTCAGTTCCAGGCGTGATGGCGGTGCTCGCACAGAAAAATATTGCGCCCGAACAGGTTGCCTATGTCTTTCTGACGCATATTCATCTTGACCATGCCGGTGGTGCGAGCGAATTCATGCACCAGCTACCGAATGCGCAACTGGTGGTGCATCCACGTGGCGCCGCGCACATGATCAACCCGGTAAAGCTGGTTGCGGGCGTAATGGCGGTTTATGGCGAAGCAGCATTCCGGCGGATGTATGGTGAAATCGAACCCATTGCTGCTGAACGTGTCATTGAGGCGCCGGACGGAACAATCATTGAACTTGGTGGCCGACCACTGCTGTTGCTCGATACGCCCGGACATGCGCGGCATCATTACTGCATTCATGATGCGTGCAGCGAATCTATTTTTAGCGGCGATACCTTTGGGGTGTCTTACCGTGAATTGGATGTCGATGGACTGGAGTTCGTTTTCCCCACAACCTCGCCGGTACAATTCGATCCACAGGCGGCGCATGCCTCGGTTGACCGACTGATGGCACTGCAGCCCCGTCAGGCGTTTCTCACACACTTTGGCCGGATCCGGCATCTGGAACATCATGCCGTGCAGATGCACGAGTTAATCGATGCTTTCGTCGAAATTGCCCGCAAGGCATCAACCCACCCAGAACGGCACGCCAGCATGGTCGAGGCGTTAAATGCGTTACTGTTGCAGAAGCTGACTGTGCATGGCTGTACGCTGTCAACCGCCGCAATCACATCTTTGCTGAAAACTGATATCGAACTGAACGCGCAAGGGCTGGCAATCTGGCTGGATCATGCCGCCGCGAAGGCATCATAAGCAAGCGGCTATTTTAATTCGTTCGGCAGACAATTCAACGGGGTAATACCGAATGCAGTGGATAATCCGGCTGATAATAATCAGTTTGACTGCGGGTTGGCTGGTACTCTCGTTGCTGCTGTTCATCTTTCAGTCCAGCTTGATCTGTTTTCCGGACAAGGTAGTTCATTCAGCCCTGGCAGCCCAGGGTCTTCCCCACGAGGACAGCACACTCGCCACAGTCGATGGATTAAATCGATTCATCGGTCAATATTTTAGACGTGAAGCCACTTACATTGACACTCCATGAACATTCTTAGCCTGATCGAACGCGCCGGTAACCGCCTGCCCCATCCCGCAAGCCTGTTTTTTCTTGGGCTTTGCTGCGTTATGGCACTGTCCTGGCTGGCGTTTACCCTGAATTGGAGTGTGATTCATCCAGCAAGTGGGGTAAATCTGTCCGCCCGCAATCTCATTTCCCGCGATGGTGCATGGTGGCTGTTAAGCCACCTAGTGGACAATTTCATTAAATTTCCGCCACTGGCAATCGTACTGGTCGGAATGCTGGGTATCGGCATGGCGGAGCGTACCGGGCTGTTGTCAACGATTCTGAGACTGGTCATCGCACGCACGCCCCAGGCAATGCTAACGCCTGTTACCCTGTTTCTGGGCATTATGTCATCACTTGCCGTAGATGCCGGTTATGTCGTATTACCCCCCATTGCAGCAGCACTTTATCTGGCAGCGGGCAGATCACCGCTGGTTGGCATTGCAGTCGCTTTCGCCGGGGTCTCAGCCGGGTTTAGCGCAAATCTGTTCATCACTGCAATCGATCCGCTGCTGGCGGGGTTTACCCAGAGTGCTGCAACCATTCTCGTGCCAGATTACCAGGTTCCAGTAACTGCCAACTGGTGGTTTATGATCACATCCACTCTGGTGCTAAGGAACCTCTGATTAATTCCCCGCAAGTAATATAATTCTGCATCAAACTTTTTCGAGAAGCTATTCATGAAACCTTACCAACAGATGAGTTTTGCTGATGCCGAATACGCCAATAAGGGCAAAGTCACGCGCCGCGAGAAGTTTCTCGATCAACTTGATGGATTATTGCCTTGGCAGGCTATGATTGATGTTATTGAACCACACTATGCGCCAGGCAATGGGCGTGGCCGCAAACCATTTGCCTTGGAATTGATGCTGCGCGCGCATGTTGCGCAAATTATCTACAACTATTCCGATCCGGGCATGGAAGATGCGCTGTATGAGATTGAATCACTGCGCCGTTTTTGCGGCATTCGTCTGGAAGCCGTGCCGGATGAAAGCACCATTTTGCAATTTCGGCATTTACTGGAAAAACACGGGTTAATGGATCAGATCTTCCAGGTCATCAACCAAACGCTGGGTGAGCGTGGGTTGTTCTTGAAAGCCGGCACCATCGTCGATGCCAGCCTGATTGCCGCGCCGACTTCAACCAAAAATAAGAGCCGGTCGCGTGATCCAGAAATGCATTCCAGCAAAAAGGGCAATCAATGGTTTTTCGGCAGCAAGTTTCATATCGGCGTCGATCATGAAACCGGGTTGGTGCATACGCTCAAAGTAACCTCGGGGCATGTCAGCGACGTTGCCGAAGCCGCCGCCCTGCTGCATGGCGAGGAACAGTTTGTTCATGGCGATGCCGGATATCAGGGGCTGGATAAACGCCCGGAGATGCCGGCGGAAAGCCCTCCAGCCTGCGTGATCGCGATGCGTCCGGGCAAACTGGCCAGGCTCACGAAAGACGATTCCGGGGCGGCTCAACTACTGCGCGGTGCCGCCCGTGAGCTGGCGAAACGCCGCGCCAAAGTCGAACACGTGTTTCGGGATATCAAAATCCGCTTTGGGTATGCTAAAAATCGCTATCGCGGCCTGGCCAAAAATGCGGCCCGTTTGACCTTCCTGACAGCCATTGCCAACGTCATCCGTGGTGATGCTTATGAACGTCGATGTCTTGTTGCGTCTGAAATTTGAAAACAAGCCAGTAAATGAGCTTGTTTCCAGAGAGGAACGGCTGTTTTCATAAAAATCAGCGTCACTATTTGAAGTAGTGGTCAGTTTTTGAGTGACTGCCGTTCAGAATGTTTGTTTTTCAGAGGTTCCCTAACGCTCACCGGCTGGGGGGTGACCACAAGATGGGTCGAGCCGTTGAGCACCTATTATCCAGCAGATCCGGCAGCGGCAGAAGCATCCGTCGGAATAACAATCACGGCATGGGAAATTCGCGCACTGTATCGCGCTTTCGCCGCCTTGCTGCTGACGGTTCTGCTCATTTTGCTGTGGATTTTTCTGCCGGAAGGTGTGCTGCATGGGGAGGGTAACCGATTTGCGCGCTGGATAGAAGCGACGGTGCCTCTTTTGTTTCTGGTCTTCGTCATTCCTGCGATCGTCTTTGGTGTAAGCATCGGCAACATTCGCAATGACAAAGATATTGCCGACATGATGGGCGCCACCATTGCGGCACTGGGGCCTTATATTGTGCTCGCATTCTTTGCTGCACAGTTCATCGAGGCTTTTAAATACAGCGGTCTTGGAGAAATGCTGGCAATTTCCGGTGGACTATGGCTGGCATCTTTAGCCCTTCCCTCACCAGTTTTACTCAGCAGCTTTCTCACACTGGCGATGCTGGCCAATCTGTTTATTGGATCATCTTCAGCAAAATATGCATTTTTGGCACCGGTTTTCGTGCCGATGCTGATGCTGGCGGGATTCAGCCCTGAATTGACCCAGGCGGCCTATCGCGTGGGGGATTCGGTTACCAACGTCATTACACCGCTTAATCCCTACATGATCATCGTTCTGGCGTTCGTGCAGCAATACGCGAAAAAGGCGGGTATGGGAACGCTGATTGCGATGATGCTACCCTACACCATTGCTTTTGCCCTGATCTGGAGCTTGCTGCTGGTTGGCTGGCTGCTGTTGGATATTCCATTAGGCCCGGGGGGGAACCTGGCCTTCGAGTTTACTCAAATCTCCTCCTGATTCAAAATCAGACTGACAATCACGCAATTGAACCCGGTTCTATAAAAAGGATCCGCACTTTGCATGCGGATCCGTCAGTCTGTTCACAGCCTGTGCATTGACATTGATAATGCTCAAAGTCAATTAATTATAATTAATCATTACGTTCATGATTTTTATGGAGGAATTTGGAGCCTTTAATTCTAAAGCCTGTGATTTTCAATACATCATCAGTCGGGTAGCCATCAAATTCCGGCATATTTTCATCATTTGAATGCTGGATGGAGACATAAGCTGTTTCGCCGTCGTTACTAAACAAAAAGCCGGTCGGCTCTGCCGAGCTGTCCTTTACTGATAAAATCCGGATGCAACCGTCTGATTTAATATCCCGGTCCGCACCATCCGGCAAGCACGCGAATACATCGCCGTTGGGATGATCCTCGATGACATATAGATTTCCGGTCATCGGCTGAAATGCCAGATTATCAAAAGAGTTAAAATCTGTATCGCCTTCTATAAAACGATTGACCTCCACCAGTCGGCTATCACCGTCAGCAACCGTTGCCGTCAGGGGTTCAAGATCGACGGCGCACATCACTTCACCGTAGTTGCCAGCGTCCTCATTGCCAGTATTGGTCCAACAGAATCGCGTAGCCGAATCGAATCCTTCGGGTGCAGCATACAGGGGATCTTTATGCATATCTTCCGGACGGTAATATCCGGTAGCCTGAAATACAGTCGCCTCGGCACGCGCATGCAACGGATCAATGGGGCCGACCCAGTTTGCCTTGCCGACTTCACAACCCTGACCAAATTGTTGCCTGTCTCCTCGACAGCTCACCTGCATGACATATACTGAGCCTGAGGCAAGAGGGGAATTTTCGATGCCGCTTACGCCGTTCCACGGTGTCGTCGGAATAAATTTGTATATTGCCCCACCGTCAGCATCCGGTTGAGCTGTTCCGGGACGCAATTCATCTCCCGCAAACACTACGCCAGACTCCAGAACGACTAAACCTTCCCAGGCCATGATAGGTAAATTTGGGCGATGCCGGATATTTTCCGCAGTAGCACCTGAAATTTCTCCCGTTACCCGGTCAACTACGGTGTTCTCGGTGGTCGTCAATGGATGTGCAATTTCGAATGCAGTACCATCACCCGTTTCTTCGGTAGCAAGTATCGTATTCCAGGCAGTGGCGCTAATACCATCGCATCGATCCATGCCACGCAATATTGTTTCGACCATGCCCGTTTGCAAATCAATTCGCTGCACCGAAGGGTTAAACTTGCCCAGGCCAATATCCTCTCTGCCACCTTCAACGCAGGTCACCAGATGTGTCGGCTTATCCTGTGGCCATAACACCATCATATCCGTAAGATTACCGGCATTGCGGGTTACATATTCAGCTTTCAACCCTTTTGCCAGCAACACCTGATCCGTAGCTGACTGCCCTTCCGTCCTGTATGCTCCGCTTGTGGCAGAAGCAGACGCCTGCAGTGATTTTCTGATACCAAAATATTTTAATGACTGAGCATTCAGCATTTTTTCTGCTTTAGCGCCAAAATCGTTTCCACTGCCAATTTTGTCATTCGCGATACCTGCGGACGAACAAGCAAAAACTGCCAGAACAAGCGAAAACCGTACTAATTCAGTGCCTGTTCTGATTTTTCTATTGTTACCAGCCATAATTATCTCCATGATTTACAAGTGCTTAGTCTGAGTTTCTTAATCAATGCAGCATACATTCACTGCGACGTTAAGATAACTGGCGTAGATGAAATATCAGTGACGGCAAAGTAAATTTTTTATGACACTGGTTTCATGGCGAGTGAAGCTATCGGATCAATCTATACCTGATCGCCGGTTGATTGTTACGCTTATTATCAGCGATTTCTCCAACTTTCATAACCGCCAACCCGGGAGGGCGTGCCAACCGCAAGACCAATCGGCTGTTAGTCGAGAAAATTGATTTACCACGCAGCGTATTTAAATACACAAAACAGCGCTGCCCTTTTCGCATGGATGCCGTCGTTATTTTTCCGGATCACTTGCACGGTATCCAGACGCTGCCACAGGCCGATGCGGATTGTTCAACCCGATGGAATATGTTGAAAGGTTATTTTTCCCGCTACAGCACAAAAGGAGAAAAAATTTCTACCAGCCGGAAATCTCGCCGGGAAAGGGAAATATGGTAACGTCGATTCCGGGACTTTGGAAAATCATGCGGGTTATGTATCGAGGGAGCTTGAATGATACGACCGATGCGCCTCCTTGCGTTCGGTATATTCTGCCGATCTAAAACAGCATCAGTAGGTTGGGGTGAGTTTACGAAGCCCAACAAAACCATTATGCTGGGGTGCGCATGGCTTGCCCCAACCTACAAGCTCAGGCTGTCCCGTGATCGTTGCGGCATAGCAGGCGCCTACCGATAAAATATACAAACCCAGTCAAGAGAAGCAGCAAAACAGGCGGTTCGATGACCTCAGTGTTACTGGTTGCCACGTTGAATGCCGCTCCACCAAAAATGGCAACATCCGCCTTGGTAGACGCTGGATTGTGATAGCCAAGCTGGACAACGCGAAGGCTGTGCGTAACCAACTCCAGTCCGGTTACGGCCAGAATGGTACGTCCCCGGTGATACAAATCAAAAATACCAATGTCGGCGTCATCCACATAAAACTGTGCATAGCCGTCGTTATGATCACCATTCAGGATAAAAGCAACGCTGTTACTGATGACAGAAAAAGTCGTCGTCGCCTCACTGGTCCCCGGTATTCCTGCTTTCGAGTCATCCAGAAGCCATAGCTCCTGTTTGCCATACCCGCCGCGTGGCCCCACCCCCGTGGCCACCCAATCTATACCGTCCTTGCCCGCATTCTTGAAGTTGAGTACAGGACTTCCAAAAATCCATTCAGGATTACCCTGTCGCGTAGCCGCATCAGGCATCGATAACCATTGAATCGATAGTGCCGATACCGGCGTGCCCGTCAGCAGCCATGCCAATAACAGCCCGTTAATAACCAGATTTAATTTGTTAGCCATTTACCCTGCTCTCCTGTTCATTTTTACCAGCATGAACCTTAGTGTTTTCATTAAAAATGATAAGCAGGATTAGAAGGGCATTTACAGGGATATTCCTCAGTTTCAGGCAACCCCAAAGGGGGGGAACAGTAGTGCCTGGCTGCGCCTGCGACAATTTGTCACATTCCCAAGTATTTTCTTTTTCTTTATGATGCGACTGAAATTGCTGACGTAACCACGAATCCTCAAATCAATCCATAAAATATAAAAATGACAAAACCAACCCTGTTCCGATTATTAGCTTGCCTCATTATGGCCTGGTGTCCCTGCTGGCTATACGCACAAGCCGTTTCTGATCAGACGCAAGCAAGCCAGCCGCTGACTGTGAGTCAGAGTAATACTGGACAATTGGCAAATACGCCGTCTGTGGCAAACTCCACTTTTACCCTGGGCACCGTCGATATTGTCTCGACGCAGAGTGGGCGGCTGCCGACCAGAAATATTCTGACCTCGGTAGATATTCTTGGCAAAAATCTGATTCAGAACCAGAATGTGAATTATGCCTGGGAGCTGTTCAACCGGGTACCGGGGGCGTTGCTGACCAACTTCAACCAGGGTAACGATAGTGGAAAATTTTCGTTTCGCGGCTTTAACGGTGAAGGCGAGATCAATGCAGTCAAGTTTCTGATCGATGGCATCCCAAGCAACTCCAACGATGGCAACATGCCATTCATCGACGCCCTGTTTCCAATGAATATCGAATCGATCGAAGTAGTTCGCGGTACCAATGATCCGCGCTATGGGCTACATAGCATTGCCGGTAACGCCAATATCACCACCAAAATAGGGGGAACCTATGCTAACGCACGGGTGAGCCATGGCAGTTTTGGCACCACCGATCTTCAGACGGCTGCAGGTTATGAAACCGGTGGGTTTACCCAGAATTACTTTATTGGTTACCGGACTACCGATGGCCATCGCGATCACTCTGATCTCAACAAATTCTCGATTTCTGGTAAATGGGCTTACGTGCCGGAGTCTGGACGTTATCAGATTGGAACCAGCGTGCGCCATTATCGAAACCAGGCAGATGAAGCAGGATATCTGACGTTTGCCGACAGCCGTGCGCGCCCTTTCAGCAGCAATGCATTTAATGCAACAGATATGGGCAAGCAGACAACCAATCAGTACAGTGCGTTCATTGACATAGACGTGCTGGATAATTTGTTCTGGACGACCAAAGTCTATTTCAACGATTTCAATAAACGGCGTTTTGTGAAATTTTCAGCCGACGTTTCACAGCAGGAACGGGTATCCAACGAAAAGCATTATGGCGTGTTATCCACTCTGACGTATCGTCCAGTAGTGCCGTTTCTGCATGATTTTGCAATCGAATCCGGCACTGACATTCAGTTCCAGGAAAACAAGAGTGACCGCTATTTGACCAATCAGCGCACGAGAACCAGCCAGACACGTGGCCAGGATTTTGATTTTAATATTTATGGCGCTTATATCCAGACCATACTCAAGCCGTTTGAATCGCTCAAAATTGTACCTGCCTACCGGGTGGATACCATAGATGGTCATTTCACCAACACACTCACGGGGCAGAAATTTGCAATCAATGATTATGACTTCATTCATCAACCCAAAATCAGCGTGGTTTATACGCCTATACAGGGATATAGCCTGTATGGAAACTGGGGGCGAACGTTTCAGGTGGGCGTAGGTGCCGATGCCTATTTAATTCCACCACGCACTAATAATCTGCAGCCTTCCCTGAACCATGGCTGGGAAGCCGGGATCAAGCTTAACCCGGTCAATTGGCTGGAAGGCCGGATTGCTACTTGGGAGCAAACCGCTTCTAACGAAGCCAGAAGAATTCTTAACAGCGCCAATAACGATTCTGAAAATATCGGCCGTACCAGACGGCGCGGCGTGGATGTGCAATTCAATGTCAAGCCCATCAGCCAGATCGATCTTTGGGGCACCTACACCTGGCAGGATTCCGAGATACTGAGAGCCGGCACAGGTCTGGAAACCACGCGGGGCAATCAGATTGATCATATTCCCAATCATATGGCTTCTGCTGGCATCGAGTATCAGGTTATTCCTGAATTACGTTTCTCAATGTGGGGAAACTATCAAAGCAATTATTTTCTGGAACGCACCAATTCAACCGGGAAATTTGGTGGATTTATCGTGGCCAATCTGGGGCTTGCCTATCAGGCGACCAGGCGAGTCAATTTTGATTTCCAGATCAGAAACATCAACGACGAATTTTATGAATACGTTTGGTACGATGGCTCGCAGAGCCTGCACTCGCCTGCCGCTGGGAGAGCTTTCTATGGCGCGGTTTCGGTAGCCTTTTAACCACTGAATTCGACTCCCTTCGGCCTGACTGAATATCGGATATGACTTTACCATCAGTAGAAAAAGCAAACACGCGCCTGCTTGCAATTGATGCGCTGCGGGGGCTGGTGATGGCATTCATGCTGGTCGACCATGTGCGAGAAACCTTTTTTCTGCACTTGCAGGTGAGCGATCCGGTCGATGCCAGCACAGCAGACCCTGCTCTATTTTTCACACGGTTACTTTCAACTTTCTGCGCGCCCGTCTTTGTTGCGCTGACAGGGCTGTCAGCCTGGCTTTACGGCCAATCGCATACCAAGCGGGAGATTTCCGTTTTTTTACTTAAGCGCGGTTTGTTTCTAGTATTTCTGGAAATTACTTTCGTCAGCTTTGCCTGGTCGGCGCAGTTTCCACCACAGACGATCTGGTTGCAGGTAATCTGGGCGATTGGAATCAGCATGATCATGTTGGCGGCATTACTCCATCTACCGCGTACCGGGCAGCTCATACTGGGGATCATCATTGTTTGCGGTCACAATCTGCTCGATGACATCATAATCGCACCAGATTCTCCCCTTTACATATCCTGGGCAATGCTCCATCAGCGCGCGGCCATCGAATTAAGCAGCGGCCTCATCATCAAGACAACCTACCCGGTGTTGCCATGGATTGGCGTTATTCTACTCGGTTATGCAATGGGACCGTGGTTTGCACATGGCACCGAACCACTGGGACGTATCCGCCATTTGTGGATAGTCGGTGGCATGATGCTCATCACCTTTGCCGCTGTCCGCTATCTTAATTTCTATGGCGACAAACCCTGGTTTGTCGCAGAGAGCAGCCTGCGCACGGTTATGAGTTTTCTGGCTTTGACCAAGTACCCGCCTTCCCTGCTATTCCTGTTACCGACGCTAGGTACCGGGTTGTTGCTGCTCGCACTGTTTGAACGCATGCGGCCTCATTTTATACTGCATCAACTTGCATTTCTGGGCGGCGCACCGATGTTTTTCTACCTGCTGCACCTGTATGTGCTGAAAGTACTTTATCTAACTGCTCTGGCGCTATATGGCCCGACCCAAGGCCAATATTTCAGTGTCGATCATATTTTGACCGTATGGCTATGGGCGGTTATTTTGTTACCCCTCCTTTATTTTCCAACACGCTGGTTTGCCAGAATGAAGCAGAACCAAAAAGATATGGCGTGGATGAAATATTTGTAGGGCGATACCGGCTTTCAGACCAGCACGTGTATGACGATTAATTTAACATCCCGTAACAGCAGTTGCAAAATACATCATCTACCAGGATGTCGTTAATCCGCCTTAAGAATTATCACATCCCGATCCGTCTCTGACACATCTGATTCAACCAAGCCGTCTTCTTCCCATCTGGAGAGCGAAAATACCCATCAGAAGCAGCGCAATCATGCCTGGTTCGGATGCAGCTTGTGACTGACGCTCGCCAATCAACTGAAAAGAAAGCTCGGCAGTATCGTCGGGGAACCAGTCTTGACCGTCTCCAAAAAAATTTCCAACCTGACCAAAATCGTTATCTATGGAACCAACCGTCCAGTACCACTCTTCCACTTCCTGCGAAACCGACAAAAAATGAGCGCCCGCAGGCAGAGAAAGTGTGGCGTTAAGTGTCTGCTCAAAACGAGAGATTGCGCGGTTTTCATTGTCGAAATCGGCAGTTGGAGTTTCAACAATCGTCCCAGCCAGGCTTGTCCAGTTTCCGAGGCTGACACCGATTCGCACCAGAAAATCATTAGTACCGGCACTCGATCCCCACCATACGATAGAAGTCAGATTCGCGGCATCCAACAGAGTAAATGATTCGGCATTCTCAGAACTACCGCCAACACTGGATAAAAAACCGTCATCATTGGCGAGATAAGATTGATTGACTAGTACCGCACTGCTGGCAAGCGGATTAAAGCCCATCAGCAACGCACCCAGTATGGCAGCAAAAAAAAAGTGCTTCAGAGTATGGGATAAATCGATCATGATTATTCCTTTCTATTTATTTGAATTACACCTCATTAATCAGACAAAAGCTATACCACAAAATATAGAGATATCATATTTGATAACAGCCTATTGAGTAGTTGGTAATCTTCTTTCCGTGGATCCGTGGATCCGTGGATCACGGAGCAGCTTAAGTCAGTACAGCATTGTAATAAAAATACGCATATTAGATGACAATTAACCTGGCACAACTAATACTCAATCAGACAAGATCAGAATTAAATTAACTCATAATCATAATGTTATATTTATTAATTCTTTTAATGGAACGCTCACGGAACAATTGAAAAAATACTTTTTTGCGAATATCCCTCCGGTGTCTCACCAAAAGAAAAAGGCTCACATCTTTTAATGAAAGCCTTTGATTATGCTGGTGCCAGCACCAGGAATCGAACTCGTAACCTTCTGATTACAAATCACATTCACTCCGGGAAATTGGCTGCGTTCTCAACCCGTCGATCAACTGCAATTTTAGAATGGCACTGAAATTGGAGTGCGATCGTACTAAACGGAGAGCGGATTGAAATTACCAACGCGCTTGGCAATGTTATTTCGTATCGCCGCAACGGTGTGAGTAATAGGCCAGCAGTGATCGGTGAAATTGGCGGCGATGGGGGGGCTGCACGAACACATCGAGATGTTTATTTTTGATGCTTCTAATGCGTTAGGCGGCAGCGTCGGTGCCTAAAGCATCCAGCTCAAATTATTCGAGTCTCAAGCGAATAGCGATACTTCTGTTTCTATCGCTGCGTCCCCTATTGCAATAGGTTTTTATCGTGGTCTTGAACACGATAAATTTGAACTGGCAGTTTCAGCAGTAGCCGACCTTAATAATCATTCTGTTTTTATTGCGGAAACTGAAATATTAACTATCCAGGAAGTTAAGGCCATGGGAACTTTCTATAAAGTGAGAATGCAGCATATTGGTAATTATCAATTTCAGCTGATTGATGCACAAGAGATTTTAAAAACAGAAAAATGAAACGGCATTAGTCACTTTGGTCCAAATATCGAGTGTGCTGGTTAGCCCTGAGCAGGTGAAAATATTTCTTAAGGAATGGTCTGTGCATGAACAAAATACGGTGATTTTTACTTTATCAACCGGATCACAAATTACCAGAATTACCAGGTATCGAATCTTATCTTGACCGGCATGCCATTCATCAGCCGGGAGCTATCCACTGTATCGATAAACTGCATGCGCGCCAGAATAGTGGAGCGGGGCGCTTCCAGAGGCGTTAAATCTTCTGCTAAAGTTCTATGAGTTACACTAGGCACAAAGCTGATTCGTGCCCCATATTTTTCGCCATTTGGGAAAATAATGGTTGCCTGCTGACCCAGCACGGCTTTGTCGAGGTATTTGGGTGGAATAAATGCACTGATATAGGCCTGTTCAGGAAAAGCAATGTCCAACAGCGGCTGCCCCTGTGCCAGATATTCTCCGGGTTGTGCATGAATCTCTGTGACCAGGCCAGTTGCCGGGGAGATCAGAGATAACATTTGCAGCTGGTTGCTCTGCATGTCGTGCTCTAATTGCAGTTGACTGATGCGGGTATCGATTTGCCGTGTTTCTGCACCCAGGGTGTTGATTTGCTTTCCGGTCTGCGCGAGCGAATCCAGTCTTTCCAGTGTTGCAATATATTGACTGCGAGCCGTTGCTACTTCGGCCTGCGTTGCCGCGCCCTGCTTCAACAGAGACTCGAATTGACGTAAGCGTTTCAAATAGAACTGGCTTTGATCCTGCGCAAACAGGGCCAGGCGCGAAGCCTGCTTCTGGCTGTCGTCACGTTGTAATGATTCTTTCTGCGTGGATAGAAAGACGATTTCGCCGTGCAGACGTTGTATGCTGCTTTCCAGGGAAGGGTTGGTCAGCCTCGCCAGTTGCGTTCCTTCCGATACCGTTTCCAGAGGGGCTATTTGCAATTGCTGCACATAGCCTGCGCCCTGTACACGAATGGTGGTATGCGGCAGGATGATGCGGCCATCAATTTCGGTCAGCAGGACTTCTCGAAATATCAGCCCTGCCAGATACAACAATGGAAGGCTGGCAACGGCAAGTATCAGATACCAGCGCCACGCGGCACCAGTACGTTTGGCGGAATCGTAACGGATACGGATTCCCTGCTCACTTTCCGGATTTTTCTTTTCAGGGGGGTTAAAGCGGATTTTCATGGAAATAACCTTGCATGTCTTGCCAGGATTGAATGATGATCCCCCCAAAATTGGGAGCGCCAAGTTGTGATTCTAGTGTTTTCATCGAATGCTGAAGAACGCTGACGGGTTGTCCGGCATAACTGCTCTCCGGCCCGAGATCGCGCTCCAGGCTCTGTGCCAGGGTAAAAATCAGGCTCGGATATTTTTGCATTGCGCCTTGCAGAATCGAAGTGATACTGGTCAGGTTGCGCGAGTAAAACATCACCGTCACTTCTCGGATATCGAACTGTGCAAACTGGCAGGGGACGCATTCACCAAAACTATGGCGTTCATCGAGATAACGCGGATGAATGCTGACGCCAACCGGCCAGGAAACTATGGTTTTGGCTTGTTGAATAGTCTCCAGCCACGCTGCAAGGCGATTCTTGCCCGTCAGGATGGTGTCTTCCAGTTGATCCGGCTCAATATCGAGATGCAGTCCATCAAAACCAATGTGACGCAACCGTTGCAGGATGACCAGCAATTTGGTGCGCTGTGATGGCACTATCCAGCCAGGATCGCCGAGCAGCAATTCCACCTTTATTCCACGCCGGTGCGCTTGGTCAAGCAATTGATTCATTGGGTTTGAGTTGGCAGCAATAGAATCGATCTGTGCCGCACTCAGTGACAGCAACACCCGTCGCACGCCAAGTTGCTGGCATTGATCGAGAAATTGGGCGACCGGCCAGTCCAGAGCATAATTCCAGACATAGCTGCCATAGCCATTTGTCAGTTCATGACCTGCAATCAGCTGATCTGGTTGTGGGCGGTAGCTAATAGCTCTGGCAGGCGGTATTTGACGCATGGAAGTGGCGCCAAACAGTTCGGCAGCCTGGGTAAGCGGTTGTAACAGGGTTTCAGTCGAAATCTCACCTGTGGCAACAGGTTCGGATAACGGCGGGGTAATACCAAATTGTCGCAGACGGATGTGCAGTTTCCATTGTTCGCTTTCTGCTTCCAGATAACCTGTGGCTGCCTGGTGGTATGCCTGGATGGCTTGCAGGTATTTTTCAATGACATCACCATCCAGCGCGCGCAGGCGCAGATAGCGCTCACGAGTTGCTTCGCGCGCGGCATCGAGACGAACCCGGATAAAATCCAGCTGACGGCGTGACTGAGTGTAACGATCGCGCAGAGATTGCAGTTCGAGCTCGATTTCCTGCTGGCGCTGCTGATACTCCGATTGCAGGCTGTTTAGTTGATGCACGACCCAGTTTCGCTCATTCTTGCGCAGCCTGGCAATTTCCAGGGGCATCCTGAAGTTCAGCCCAATTGCCCCGCCATAACCGAATTGCGGAGAATCCGGTGAAGGATGGGGAATGGCAGGGCCGCCGAAAATCGTTGCCGAGATGTCAGACTCAATTCCTTGCCATTTTTCTTTGTCCTGCACCGTGCGCAGCGCATCGATACGTGTCTGCAGTATCAGTAGATCGGGCTGTTCGTCGATAGGCATGTTGTCCGGGGCGATAGCTTGATCGAGCCGTGGTTTGACGGACTCGAATACTGGTACCGGCTCTCCCGTCAGATGGCGCAGGCGGGTCAGCGCCTGATCACGTTCATGCTGGAATTCCACTCTGGTGCGCTCCGCCATTGCAAATGCCGACAGAAATTCATGGTAATCCGACGACAGGAGCAATCCGCTGGTTCGCCTCGCCTCCAGTTTTCGTTTGGTGGACTCAGCCAATTGCGCGAAACTGTCATTAATTTTAAGGAGTTGCTGGGCGCTCCAGTAGGCCGCATAATTTTCTTCAATAAAAAATACCGCGAGGTGTCTGCTCCAGTTGAGCCGAATGGTTTCTATCGCAACGCGGGCGGTTGCATCGAGTATGGCGCGGTTTTGTCTCTCGGCGCTGCCCAGTAGCGGATAACGCAATCCCAGCCGCAGCGTCGGATCAAAAAAACGCCCAAACGGTTCGCGTGCAAACGGGCTTTTCTGGTAGCCTGCCGCAACACTGCCAAATAACTCCCACCCCTGTTGCGCTTCGCGAATCTCCAATTCAGCCTGCGATGCTTCCTGATCTGCCTGTGTTTTCAGTACCGATGCCGCACGATCAATCAGTGGTGAAAATTCGGAAAGCAGGCGCGTCTGCGCATGCAGACTCATTGCGCCGAACATGCCTGAAAGAAAGAGGAACAGTATGGAACGGATCATTGCTTACCCTTTTTCAGAACCCAGTAAGGCGCCATGGCAGAATCGAGATGAGCGCGGTTCAGGAATTGGTTTGAGAGCGCCAGTGCGCTCCACAACCGCGTGGCGAATTGAAACAGAGGAAAAACGGGCAGTACCCATGCTGCCGCCAGATCTTCTCTGACCCGTTCGGATAGCAGTAGTAGATACAATCCATACTGCAGGGCTGTCAGGAACAGATAAAAAAAGTAAATCAGTAACATGATGACCAGTATGGAAGTTACCGGTAAGGTCATTGCCATGTAAAGGATGTAGAGCACGATCACGAATGGCATGATGATCTGGAAAAACAGGCCGTACCACAGTAGAAACAGAAAATTGCGCCAACCCATCAATGCCGGTGCCATCCCTTTGTGGTGGCGGTTGAAATAGATGAATCCCAGATCTCCATCCCAGCGCAGGCGCTGCTGGAAAAACTGGCGGAACGTATCTGGCGCATCCGTGTGCGCCACCGCGCCTGGTTCAAAGATAATCTGTTTCTCCGGATGACGCTGCTGGTATTGTTTGATGCGCAAGGTCAAATCCAGATCCTCAGCTGACCCCGTATTCCAGCCGCCGATACTCTGCAGAAAGGATGTTCTGAAGATGCCAAAGGCGCCAGGAATGTTGTTGATGACCCGAAGATTGGCAAAGCCGAGTTTGCCGGCATGAATGGTAAGCAGATATTCGAGATGCTGCAGGCGAGTCACCAGTGATTGCCTGCTATTGCGCACTCTTAATGCTCCGGTGACTGCAATCGTATGGTTGTTGTGGAAATGACGTGCGGCGTGATGGACCATTTGTACATCAAAGGAAGTATCGCCATCGAGCGCCATGACGATTTTGCCGCTTGCCCGGCTCAGCCCGGCGTTCATTGAAGAAACCCGACCGCCACGCTGAATCTTGGGAATGATGACCAGTGAACGGTTGGCATAAAGTTTTGCCCGGGGCATGCAGGCCATCAGCGCATGATAGGTTTGTCGATTTTTTTGCACGCCGTCGACCATGGCCATGATTTCGATATGACCTGGGTAGGATTGCTCCAATAACGAATGAATGGTGCGTTTCACGGCATCTCCTTCGCTGTAGCAGGTTACGATACAACTGACATCTGGAAGGAAGGGGGGCGAGAATGGCTGATCAAAAGTCTCCTGCGTCAGGTGCCGGAAAATACCAAACCAGCTGGCGAGATAAAGCGGGAGCTCGAATAATAGTACAAAAGGAACGAACAGCAGCAGAAAGGAAACCAGTTCATAGCGATGAAAAAAGTGCAGATAAAACAGCTGAATAATCTGTATGAATCCATCCATGCCTTATTTCACTTCTGTAAACAGTCTGGCCATGAGCAATTGCGCGTCTTCCTGCTCATTGATCTGCCCGGAATGGATGCCGATTAACTGGTAATTCAGCTGATGTTCGCTGTCTTTCATGATTTCGCCGAGGCTGGCCTTGATCCGGGCATGAAAACCCTGCAATCCTTTTTTATCTGTCTGTGGCAAAAGTAACCACAGCATATTTTCTGCGGTACGAGTCGACAAATCAGGGGTACGCAGCATGCTTCGGAGTCGACGCGAAAAAACTTCGAGGAGCTGCGTCAAGTGTGCATGCCCTATTTTTTCTGCCAGCTCGGGAAGCTGCGGGAAATAAATGCCAAACAGGCTGAAGTTGATCATCGGATAGCGTCTTGCCAGGATCAGCAGCCAGTCAAGATCGTGTCTGAATAGCTCGCTGGAAATGAACTGCAGTTGCTCAAAGCTTGTGGCGATATCGAAGGTCTCACCCCGCAGCGCAATGATACGACCCCGATCACTCAATCGCCAGCTTTGGATTTTGTGTTCGACAAGATCGGTTGGCTGCGATGATTTTCCGCAATGCATGCAGCGTACCTGCACGTCACTTTCGACGAAAATATGGTGACAGGCATGACAGTTGTGATTTTCGATCGGCCGGTCAAAATCGCTGCCGATATGACGCAGCTGAGTCAGACACTTTGGACAGACCAGCGCATCACCCTGTAGAAAATTGTTCTGAACATCAACATGCCCACAGGTAAAACAGTGCAGAGATGCCTGTTGTGCAATATTCAGCGATCCACAATTTGGACAAACGTCAATAAAGCTGAGGTGTGATGAGCGACAGTGTGGACATTCCCGTTGTCGGTCAACCAAGTCATCAGATTCGAGCACGCGTTGGTTGGCAAGCGCGCGTAACCAGTCAAACGTATCATCATCCGGGTTGAGGGCGTTCAGCAGCGGATAAAACCAGTAACGGGGGGATTGCCAGGCATGACAAGGTTTGATCACAAAATGCGGTCGCAGCCAAAGGTACTTGATCAGCTGGCCTGTAGGCAGAATGGCGGTCGCATGCTCATGAAATGAGGTGAGCCGTTCCTGAAAGTAGCCGAATCTTTCTCGCAGCGCTGCAGCTTCCGGCAATTCCCCATCAGCCAGCTGCTCGATTTCGGGACTGACGCCGTCAGTAACCAAACATAATGCCGTATAGAAGTCGCGATGCCGACGTATCTGTTGCAGTAGCGAAACAACTACCGAAGGGTCTTTATTTGCGATGACAAAAATAACCTGCCCGGATTTGTCTGACGTCCAGTCTTCAAGGCGAGAGTAGTAGTCCGTTTCCCAGTCAGCGTAGTCGCTGGGTAAACGAAACGAGCTGGTTGCCAGACATACGATACGGGGAAGGGTAAATTCAGGATCACGAATCGGGGTAGATGGTCGAGTAGTTGGCATGGTTATTATTATTTGGCCGGGACGCCGTTCTAGTAAACAGATTTTTACCAGCAAAAGAATTGACTAGTCAATATCCAATCGTCATTACGAGTGTAATGTGCAGATTCTAACCGCAAATTACCGAATTAAGGGGAGATTCTGGCTTTTTTCGCGGTTTGACTGATGTTTTTACTTTGTTCCGCCAATATCGTGGCGCAGCTGTGCGCCATCAAAATGTATCTTTGCAACCGTTTCATAAGCAAGTCGTTGTGCCAGCTTGATATTCTCGCCTAACGCGGCAACACCCAGAACACGGCCACCGTTTGTGACGATCTCCGGAATACCTGGAGCGGAGAACCGGGTGCCTGCATGAAAAATATGAAAAGCACTGGATCTGAGCTGCTCGGTTTGCAGCGCATCCACTCCAAGTACGATATCATTTTTCCTGGGAGTATCGGGATAACCGTGCGCAGCCATTACCACGCACAAGGCAACTCGCTGATCCCACTCGATCCCGATTTTATCAAGTGTGTCATTGACGGTATGCGTCAGCAGCGATACCAGATCAGTTTTTAGACGCATCAGGATTGCCTGTGTTTCCGGATCGCCCAGTCGGCAGTTAAATTCCAGCACCTTGATGTCACCCTGGTTTGAAATCATCAATCCGGCATACAAAAAACCGACATAGGGGGCGATCTCCTGCTTCATGCCTTCGATGGCCGGCAAAATGACCTCACGCATGATTCTGGCATGCAGCGTTGGAGAAATCACGGGAGCAGGGGAAAAAGCGCCCATGCCACCGGTATTCGGCCCCTGATCCTGATCGAGCAGGCGTTTATGATCCTGACTGGTGGCCAGTGGCAAAATATTGTGTCCATCGGAGAGAACCATAAAGCTGGCTTCAACCCCTTCCAGAAAATCTTCGATCAGGATGCTGGAACCGGCCTGACCCAGCCAGTTTTTGACCAGCATGGCATCTACTGCATCGTGTGCTTCCTGCCGTGTCTGCGCCACAATGACGCCTTTGCCCGCAGCCAGTCCATCGGCCTTGATAACAACCGGTAAAGCGTGTTGATCCAGATAATCGTGCGCTGCAGCGGCATCATCAAAAGTTTTGCCAGGAGCAGTCGGTATGCCATGGCGAAACATGAAAGCTTTGGCAAAGGATTTGGAAGATTCGAGCCGGGCGATGGCGGCAGCCGGGCCAACTATTTTCAGGTTGGCGGCGCTGAATGTATCGACAATGCCTTCTGCCAGATAGGCTTCCGGGCCAACCACAGTCAATGCGATATTTTCCTGGCGAGCAAATGTAACCAGCTCTGGTATGGTGGTAATGGAAATATTTTCTACCTTGGGTTCCATTGCCGTTCCCGCATTGCCCGGAGCCACATAGATTTTCTCAGCAAGCGGCGATTGCGCAAGTTTCCAGGCCAGCGCATGCTCTCTGCCTCCTCCACCAACGACCAGCAGTTTCATTGAAGTAATATCCGTTTTAATGTCGAAAATGTCTGATATCAGTCAATACCATTACGAGCCCACGTTCGTCAGCAGCAGTGATAACTTCTTCATCGCGAATACTGCCTCCCGGCTGTATGACGACACTGGCCCCGGCGTCCGCCAGCACATCGACGCCATCCCTGAATGGAAAAAATGCATCGGAGGCAACGACCGATCCCGTTAAGTCGTAACCAGCCTGTTTTGCTTTGCTGCTGGCAATCCGGACACTGTCAACCCGACTCATTTGTCCGGCGCCGATACCGAGTGTCTGGCCATTAGCGCAAAATACAATTGCATTGGATTTGATGAATTTCACAACATGCCATGCAAACAGGCAATCGGCAAGCTGTGTTTCGGTTGGTTTCAGCCTGGTAACCGTGCGTAATTGTGATGGGGTGATATTGAAATCATCGGGTGTCTGCACGAGCAGTCCACCGTCGATCCGTTTGAGATCAAACTGGTTTTGATGGGTATCAAGTGGAATGACCAGCACGCGGATATTGGGTTTTTCCATCAAACTATGCCGGGCTGCTTCAGTAAATGACGGCGCAATGACGACTTCGACAAACTGCTTAAGAACGATACGGATAGTATCTTCATCGACTGTCCGGTTGAAAGCGATGATGCCTCCGAAAGCTGAAACCGGGTCGGTTGCAAGGGCTTTCTCGTAGGCCAGTTGCGGGGTATCCGCAATCGCCACCCCGCAGGGGTTGGCATGCTTGACGATTACACAGGCGGACTGTTCAAATGTTTTGACACATGCCCACGCCGCATCGGTATCTGCAATATTATTATAGGAAAGTGATTTACCCTGAATCTGCCGATAATCTGCCAGGCTGCCAGCAAAATTATAGGTGTTACGGTAAAAGGCGGCCTGCTGGTGAGGGTTTTCTCCATAACGCAATCGTTCAACTAACGCGAAATTGAGATGGAGCTGATCGGGAAATGTCTGCGGATGATGCGTGGCATCCAGTGCGGTCAGATAATTGCTGATGGCGGCATCATAATGGGCTGTGTGCGTGAATGCCTTTCTGGCCAATGTAAAACGATAGTGCTCCAGATCCGGTTCATCTGCTGATTTGAGTTTTTCCAGCAGGGTTGCGTAATCCTGTGGATCGGTAACGACCAGCACACGTGAATAATTTTTGGCTGCGGCGCGAATCAGAGTTGGCCCACCAATATCAATATTTTCAATTGCATCGTCCAGGGGACAATCCGGTTTGGCAATCGTTTGCGCGAAAGGATAAAGATTGACGACGACGAGATCAATAGGGAGGATTTGCGAGGTTTCCATGGCATGTTGATGCTCATCCAGTTCCAGCCTGGCCAGAATACCTGCATGGATTTTGGGGTGTAGCGTTTTGACACGACCATCGAGCATTTCCGGAAAACCAGTGTAATCGCTGACTTCGGTAACCGAAATACCATTCTGCTTCAGGGTGCTGGCGGTTCCTCCCGTTGAGAGGATTCTGAAATTCATTTGCTGCAATGCGGTGGCGAGTTCAACAATGCCTGTTTTGTCGGAAACACTCACTAGAGCTTGTTTGATAGTCATTTTTGGGTCAATTATTTGATGAGTTGGTGTTTGAGCAGGCGGCTGCGCAAGGTATTGCGGTTGATGCCAAGCAGTTGGGCGGCTCTGCTCTGATTCCCATTAGCATGGCGCATGGCGATTTCCAGAAGCGGTTTCTCCGCGCTGTTAATGACCATTTCGTAAATTGGGCAGGACTTTTCACCATCCAGTGCCCGGAAGTAGGTTTCCAGGGATTTACGGACACACGAGGCAATTTCATTCTCATCAATGGTAGCAGTCATCGTGCGGTTTCCTCATTATCCGTATAGGCGAGCTCCATACCCTGCTCCGCGAGTTCATCAAAGAAAAAATGGGTTGCTGTCAGCTGCGCATCTTTTGTTTGTAACTGGTTCATGGCATGACGAAACGCGGCGGAACCAACCAGCCCTCGGGTGTACCAGGATATGTGTTTACGTGCCATGCGTACCCCCGAGTATTCTCCATAAAATTCATATAATTCATGGAGATGATTGATCAGAATGCGGCGGATTTCTACGGTGGTTGGTGGAGGCATATACTCGCCAGTCATCAGAAAATGTTCAATTTCTCGAAAAATCCATGGTCTGCCCTGTGCAGCGCGTCCGATCATGACGGCATCGGCACCTGTATCAGCCAGTACCTGTCTGGCTTTTTGTGGGGAAGTAATATCACCATTGGCGATAACAGGTATGCGGATCGCCGTTTTAACCAGCGAAATCGTTTCATATTCTGCTTCTCCCCGGTAAGCGCAGGCACGAGTTCGACCATGAATTGCCAGCGCCTGAATGCCGGCATCCTCGGCGATACGCGCAATGGCCAATGCATTTTTATGATCTGGATCCCAACCGGTTCGGATTTTAAGTGTGACTGGAATATCGACTGCATTCACCACTGCCTGCAGAATTTTGCTGACCAGACTTTCATCTTTCATCAAGGCGGATCCCGCCATGACATTGCAAATCTTTTTAGCCGGGCAGCCCATATTAATATCAATAATTTCAGCGCCTTGTTCAGCATTGTGTCTGGCAGCATCGGCCATCATCAATGGGTCGGCACCTGCAATCTGCACCGATACAGGCCGGACTTCACCCTCATGGCAAGCGCGTCGCCGGGTTTTTTCTGACCCCCACAGCAATGAGTTGCTGGATACCATTTCGGAGACAGCCATCGCCGCTCCCATTCGCTTGCACAATTGACGAAAAGGGCGATCGGTGACTCCCGCCATTGGCGCAACGATCAATTTATTTTTGAGTTTATGTTGACCAATCTGCATAAAAAACCGTTAATTTTGCGGGTACCTATAGAGATGACATTCAACTTTAGAGCCGTTCTGACAGATAATACGGTGGAAATTAAAACTATCCTCTTGCCCCAAATATCATTCTGCGTGCGACAAAACGCTTGGCAGGTGGTAAATGGTCGAGAGCGGCCAGCCCCCACCCCGTTGCGGTTTGTAGCAAAGGAAAATTGCGGGTAAATAATTTAACCAGGGAATCGGTGAACAACCGGCCACCTTCGCGATCAATGCGGCGCCGTTTATTATAACTTGCCAGCATGTGAGGACTACCAGCTTCATTGGCGCCGCCAGGAGAGGTATGACTTATTTCATCGGCAAGTTCCCATGCATCACGCAAGCCGAGATTGAAGCCCTGGCCTGCGACCGGGTGCAGGGTTTGTGCGGCGTTGCCGATTAGAACAGTCCGTTCAGCAGTGACATTCGATGCATGCTTGAGTATCAATGGAAAACTGGTACGCTGGCCTGCTGCAACAAAATTGATTAATTTATTATCAAAGCTGTTTTGTAATTGCGACAAAAATTCCTGGTCCGCAAGCTGCAGGATAGTTTCAGCCTTGTCAGTGGGTAATGTCCACACCAGCGCATAGCCCTGGCCGGAAGGCAGTAACGCCAGCGGACCATCCAGCGTAAAATGCTCAAATGCCGCGCCCTGCTGTTGTGACGTTACCTCAAGATTGGCGATGATAGCGGTCTGGCCGTAGTCGTGAGTCTGGTACTTCACCCCAGGTACCTGCTCCGCCAGCCTGCCACCATCCGCTAATACCAGCAGGGCGGTTGATGCCAGTTTATCGATTCCGTTCTGCTGGTATCTTATTCTGGCGTGCTGCGCATCGGTTTGGAATGAAGCCACTTGTGCTCCTGTTTGATAATCGGTTTGCCCTTGTTGTACCTGTGAGCGTAACGCAGCATAAAGCTCATGATAATTCACCACATAACCGAGTGCCGGAACACCGGCATCACCCGGGGTCAGGTGTGTCTGGCCTGAATGACCTCGATTGGTAATATGTACCGCTAAAATGGGTGTGGGCTGCGTCAGTTTTTCCCATACACCCAGACGTCGCAGAATCAGATGGCTGCCATAAGAAAGTGCCAGCGGCCGTGGATCATCCACTACTTCAGGCAATGCACGTGCTTCCAGCAGCAGAACCGAGCAATCATATTCCTGTAAGGCCAGTGCCAGCGCCATACCCACTGGCCCGCCACCGGCAATAAGTATGTCAACCTGTTGTTCAGGCAAGACGCCCGGTTTGTCTGGATCGCTATTACTCATAGCGATAGCGTGCTGATCTCGCATGAGCCTCCAGCCCCTCGCCACGTGCCAGTATTGTGGCAATATGGCCCAGTTGTGCGGCACCTGCCGATGAAACCTGAATCAAGCTGGTGCGTTTCTGGAAATCATAGACACCCAGTGGAGAAGAGAAGCGGGCAGTGCCTGATGTGGGCAATACATGATTCGGTCCTGCGCAGTAATCGCCCAACGCTTCACAGGTATGTCGCCCCAGAAAAATAGCGCCGGCGTGTTCAATGCTGTCTACCCATTGTTCTGGATTTTCAACCGATAATTCCAGGTGTTCCGGCGCGATATGGTTGGCGATCTTGCAGGCTTCCTGCAAATCTCTTACCCGGATCAGGGCGCCACGATTTTGTAGCGATGTGCGAATGATCTCATGACGAGGCATGGTTTTAATCAGCCTGGAGATGCTTTCCCTGACGCGTGCAAGAAAGGCCGCGTCAGGGCAGAGCAGGATCGATTGTGCCTGTTCGTCATGCTCGGCTTGTGAGAATAGATCCATCGCGATCCAGTCCGGATGGGTCAATCCGTCACAGATTATGAGAATTTCAGATGGACCGGCAATCATGTCGATACCAACTGCTCCAAACACCTGACGTTTGGCTGCAGCCACAAAGGCGTTACCTGGCCCGACGATTTTGTCGACTCGCGGAATGGTCGCTGTTCCGTAAGCAAGCGCGCCTATGGCTTGAGCACCGCCGATGGTGAAAATCCGGTCTACCTCGCTGATAGCTGCTGCGGCCAGCACCAGTGGATTGCAATAGCCGCCAGGGGTAGGGGTTACCATAATCAGTTCTTGCACCCCCGCGACCTTTGCTGGAATAGCGTTCATCAATACAGATGAAGGATAGGCTGCTTTCCCACCAGGAACGTATAGCCCAACACGCTTCAGTGGAGTAATTTTCTGTCCCAGCATGGTGCCATTTGCCTCAGTGTACTGCCAGGAGGCGGCTATCTGTTTTTCGTGATATCGACGAATGCGCGTTGCTGCACACTCCAGCGCCGTTCGCGCTTCCATATCGATTGACTGCAAAGCATTCTGTGCGCGTTCTTGAGATATTTCAATCTGATCGATCTGGGTCAATTCCAGATGATCAAACTGACGGGTATAGTCCATCAGTGCTGAGTCACCAAGCGTTTTGATGTTATTCAAAATCTGGTGAACTACTTGTGTCACTTCAACATCCTGTAAAGACTCAACTGCAAGCAAGTTGGCAAGGGATTGCTCGAAGTCCGCATCTAAAGTCGATAGTTGATTGATATTAATCATTTTCTTTGAATGACTGCGCGGAATATATCAAGTAAGGGCTGAATAGCTTGGTACTTTAATTTTAATGCGGCCTGGTTGACGATCAGCCTGGCAGAAATAGGCATGATTTCTTCTGCCACTCGTAAATTGTTGGCTTTGAGCGTGCTGCCAGTTGAAACCAGATCAACGATGGCATCGGCTAGTCCTACCAATGGCGCCAGTTCCATGGAGCCATAAAGCTTGATTAGATCGACGTGCATTCCTTTGGCTGCAAAATGATCTCTTGCCGTTTTGACATATTTCGTTGCCACGCGTAGCCGCGCACCTTGGAAAACCGTGGCGGCATAATCAAAATCATTTCTGACAGCGACCATCATGCGACAACTGGCTATCTGCAGGTCAAGTGGCAGATAAAGCCCGCTAGTGCCGTGTTCAAGTAGCACATCCTTGCCAGCCACTCCCATATCCGCCGCCCCATATTGCACATAAGTCGGCACATCCGTAGCGCGTACCATAATGAGACGAATGCCTGGCCGGTTGGTAGCGATAATCAATTTACGTGAGGCTTCGGGATCATCCAGCGTAACCACGCCAGCTGCCTTGAGAAAAGGCAGCGTATCCTCAAAAATTCGCCCTTTTGAAAGAGCGATGGTGACTGCTGAATCAGGTGTTGATGTCGACAATCTGGAGCTACCCAATGAGATTGGCTTCTGCAAACTCCCAGTTAATCAATTTGTCGAGTAAAGCCTTGATGTAGTCTGGGCGTCGGTTCTGGTAATCAAGATAATAGGCATGTTCCCATACATCTACGGTCAATAATGGACGAAGATTGCTGGTTAGTGGTGAATCTGCATTGGCAGTTTTGGTAATGACGAGTTTGTCACCATCCTGTGCCAGCCACGCCCAGCCGCTACCAAATTGAGTAACCGCCGCATTGGCAAGCTCTTGTTTGCAGTTGTCCACGGTACCAAATGCTGCTTTAATTTTCTGTGCTAGTGTGGATGAGGGTTCTCCCCCTCCATTGGGACTCAAACTGTGCCAGTAAAACATATGATTCCAAATTTGCGCGGCATTGTTGAAAATGCCTGCCTGATCCGCTTTTCCAGCCGTTGCGGTGATAATCTGCTCTAGCGATTGCCCTGCAAATGGCGTACCCGCCACCAGTTTATTCAAGTTGTCGACATAGGCCTTGTGGTGCTTGCTATAGTGAAAGCTGAGCGTATGTGCGGAAATAACAGGTTCCAAAGCATGGTCGCTATAAGGTAGTGGTGCTAGTACGTAAACATTGCCGGATTGAGCCGGTTTAGAAAAGTTTTCCAGAGAATTGCTCATCTTGCTTCCTTTGAAAATAAAGTTAAAAAATGAAGCCATAACCAGCCTGGTGATCTAGTCTATTGGAGATTTTACTGAATACCATTTGAAATTTCTGTAGTGAAGGTGACCTGATTATACCCTGCCAACCGTGCAGCTTCCATGACTGTGATAACGGATTGGTGACTGGCACTGGCATCCGCACTGATAACAATGATGGGGTGCTCCTGTGATTTGGCTGCACGATGCAGCGAATCGCGCAAATCTTCAATGCTGACAAACTTTACCGGGACCATGTTGATGGTGTATTCCCCGCCTGCACTGACGGCCACATCAATTACGACGGATTGTTTGGCGATATCCGTTTCCAGGGCGTTTGCCTGCGGGAGGGTTATCTCCAGCGCTGCAAATTTTGAGTAAGTGGTTGTAATAACCAGAAATATAAGGATAACCAGCAATACATCAATCATGGGAACCAGGTTGATTTCAGGCTCTTCTTTTTTGCGTCCTCGTTGAAAATTCATCTGGGGTCAGTTGGTTAGTGGATGAGGAAATTTCGAACTCACATTTTTATTCTAGTTTATTATTACCTTTTCACCAAACCTCGCGGATATATTTATTTGAAGGACACCAAGTGAATCAGCCCCAGGTCGGCATTGTGATGGGTAGCAGTAGTGACTGGAACGTGATGCAGCATGCTGCAAGCATGCTCAGGGATTTCGGGGTGTCATATGAAAACCTGATCATCTCCGCCCATCGTACCCCGGATAAAATGTTTGACTATGCGCAAACAGCGTGTACACGTGGTCTGAAATGTATTATTGCTGGCGCGGGTGGAGCGGCTCATCTGCCTGGCATGCTTGCTGCCAAAACTACGTTGCCGGTATTGGGTGTGCCGGTTACATCGCGGCACCTGCAGGGTATTGATTCCCTGCTTTCCATCGTGCAGATGCCAAAAGGTATACCAGTCGCCACTTTTGCTATCGGTGAGGCGGGGGCAGCTAATGCCGCGCTGTTCGCAATCGCATTACTTTCCATTAGTGACAGCGTGCTCGCGTATCGTCTCGATCAGTTTCGTCAGAATCAGTCAGCGCAAGTTGCAGCAATGACACTTCCTTCAGAAGAAGCATGATCGAGCCGGGTGCAATGCTTGGCATCCTGGGCGGTGGTCAGCTGGGAAGGCTGTTTGTCATGGCAGCTCATTCGATGGGGTACAGGGTTACGGTGCTGGATCCGGCTCGGGATAGCCCGGCTGGTCGTGTTGCCGAACGGCACCTGTGTGCGGATTATCTGGACTTTGTGGCGCTGGATGAGTTGGGCTCGACCTGTGCAGGTGTCACCACCGAATTTGAAAACGTGCCAGCGGATGCTCTGCGTTATCTGTCAAAATTCTGTTTGATCAGTCCGGATGCGGATAGCGTTGCCACCGCACAGGATCGAGTTCGGGAAAAAAAGTTTTTTACCCGTCATGGTTTTGCGCTGGCGCCTTACCTTGTTTTGGATGGTCAGCGACCGTTAATTGCCACGATTGATCCTGCCCTGTTTCCCGGGATACTTAAAAGCAGCCGTTTTGGCTACGATGGAAAAGGCCAGGTATCCGTTGACAGCCCTGGTGAATTACGTGGTGCGCTGATTCACATGAATAACGGGGGCTGTGTGCTGGAGAAAAGGGTATCTCTGGTGCGGGAAATTTCGGTTATTCTCGCCAGAGGACGGGATCAGCAGACTGCCTGCTATCCTGTTGCTGAAAATCGCCATGTCAACGGTATTCTCGATGTCAGCATTATTCCGGCAGAGATCGAAGAGTCGATTGCCGCACAGGCGTGTGAAATTGCCAGGCAAGTCGCCGTCCAGCTGGACTATGTCGGTATATTGGGTATTGAATTCTTCTTGCTGGATAACAACCAGCTCCTGATCAATGAAATGGCTCCTCGTCCACATAATAGCGGCCATTTTACGCTTGACGCCTGCGTCACCTCTCAGTTCGAGCAACAGGTGCGCGTGCTGTGCGGCCTGCCCTTGGGCGGCACTGGTCTCCTGCGTCCTGCTGTGATGGTCAATCTGCTGGGTGATCTATGGCAGGGCGATTCTCCGCCTGACTGGCGTTCGATACTTGATCATCCAGATGCAAAGTTGCATCTGTACGGTAAGCAGGCCGCCCGTCACGGCAGGAAAATGGGGCATTTCACGGTACTGGCCGATACGCTCGACGCGGCGCTGGCGAAAGCGCTGAATATTAAACAAGCATTAACTGCAGTAAGATAATCTCCTGCTTTTTCAACCCTGGGAGTCAGTTGAAGAGCCTGATCCCAGAGTTGCGAGTGATTTATTTACGGACGTATTGAACGTGCCCTGCTTACACCTAAACCAGCCAGGGCAATACCGAGTAACGCCAGCGTGCCCGATTCGGGAATGGCTACAGGAGGCGTGGGGCGATCGTTTCCACTGATCCGGCTGATTTTGAAATAGTCGAGGTTTTTGTCGTAACCTCTTGCGTTATAGGGAGCTGCAGCAAGAATCAGGTAACGCCCGGCGATTCCATTTATACCGAAATTTTGTGTGTTATTGATGGGTACATTCAGGAAATCAAAAGCAGTAAAACCCAGGCTACTCAGATCAGAGAATTTTTTGCCAAAGAAATTATAATCGGCACCGAGCGCATCGCCCCCAATCCAGGCGCGGATATCGGCATCATTTTGTTTCCAGCCAATCTGAAAATCGGTAAACAGATAATCGGCGCTACCAAATTCAAAAACGATCAGCTCATCCTTGCCGTCGTTATCTACGGCATGTTGTGGGGAGGAATCTGACTCACCGGGACTCTTGACACCTAAACCTCCGTTAAACTGTTTGAGCGTTGCTTTAACAAACAAACCCAGTCCAGGATTGTCATTGGTTGCGTAAGCGCGGGCCGTGAGCGTTTTGCCGGCATTGGTAAAAGTACATTCATTACCCACGCCAGAAGTGCATGTGCCCGAGGACAGCCCCCAGGAAACTGGCGTAGCGTGACTATTGCCTGCCAAGCCTGAAATAGTAACCAATGCACTTATGACTAATAATTTTTTCATCTTCGTCTCCTTGTTTGTTATTCGTAAATCGTCAGTTTTGCTGTGTTTTCATCGCTCATGCATTGCCACGTCAGGCTGTGGAGTTCTTGCTGCATGAACTGAAAATCAGTATTTGTATAAAAGCAATTAACGTGCCAAGAATAATTAGCATTTGTTTACATTGAGTTGTGATGAGGTGTCGTTTTTTATGCGAGATGTTGTAAAAGTGATCGACGTTGTCTGCTCGATAACGGCAATCAAAGGGTGCAATAAAGTTTCTTGGAAAGTGCGTTTGAAAGTTGAGGTGTGGCGTAGTGTTTGGCAGGATTGGGCAAGGTGGGCTGGGTAATTGAACTCAGGACGGTACCTGCAGGTTAGCAAGCAGTACATGCTTGAAGTCTGCCTATTTGGCTTATAATGCTTGGTTTTTAGTAATTTTTCTGCAGTCGTGAAACTTTATTTTTCGCCGAGTAGGATGATGTTTCTTCGTTTTATGGGTGCGTTGTGCTCCATTTTTCGCTTTATTTGTGAGCGTTCACTTTTTGATTGCGTTTGTGTGTCATGACCAGTCCAGTTTGTATTTCAGGAGCAGATTCAGGTTCTCCCCAACTGTCTGTCGATTGGTATCTGGATCATGAAATATATACACTAGAAAAAAAACTACTTTTTGATCAGGGGCCTGGCTATGTCGGTCACGAACTGATGGTTCCGAAACAAGGCGATTACCATGTACTGCAGAGCACAAATGATGCAAGCATGCTGGTGCACAACCAGCATGGCATCGAGCTGTTGTCAAATATCTGTCGTCACCGACAAGCGTTGTTGCTTGAAGGGCGAGGCAATATTCGTAATATTGTTTGTCCGATACATCGCTGGACGTATGCAACCGATGGCAAGCTGCTGGGTGCGCCACATTTCAGGCAAAATCCATGCCTGAATCTGGAAAAAAAATCATTGCAGCAATGGAATGGATTGCTCTTTGATGGAAAGCGAGATATTCAGAAAGATCTAAATGGGCTGCATTTCAATGAATTTAATTTCTCTGGATATATGCTCGATCGGGTACGGGTCGATTATTATCAATGCAACTGGAAAACTTTTATCGAAGTGTATCTGGAGGATTACCATGTGGATTCCTTTCATCCGGGACTGGGTAAATTTGTTGATGTCAGTCGACTCGAATGGACATTCTCCGACTGGTACAGCATACAGACTGTTGGAATGCGGACTGAATCAAGCATGGCTGATTCGGTTACATATCAAAAGTGGCGTGAACTCGTTAAGCAGCAATATCATGGTCAATTACCGCCACATGGTGCAATCTGGTTGCTGTATTACCCGAATATAATGCTGGAATGGTATCCGCATACACTGGTAATTAGCACGATATTGCCAACTGGCCAGGAGAGTTGCGCCAATATTGTCGAGTTTTATTATCCGGAGGAAATTGCATTGTTCGAACGGGAGTTTGTTGAGGCAGAGCAGGCGGCCTATCAGGAAACGGCCAAAGAAGATGATGAGATTTGTCGGCGAATGACCGCAGGCAGGCGCGCGCTTTATCAGCAGGGGAGAAATGAGGTTGGTCCTTATCAGCTTCCGATGGAAGCAGGCATGGCGCATTTTCATCAATTTCTACGGCGCGAGATCGGGCCTTATTTGACAGAATAAAAGATCACCGAGTAACAGATTGAGGTCATATGATACTAACTGGAGCGAACTGAAATGATCAGTATAAACAAGGATGATAGTTTGATTGCTGTGGCGGTTGCCGGTGAATTTACGCTGAATGATTTTCGGCAGTTTGAAGATGAGGTGCTCTACCAGGTACATTTGGGCGGTAAAGTCAGCATATTGTTGGATTTGCGAGATATGCTGTCCTATACAGTTGATGTGGCTTGGGGAGAGCTGACATTTGTACGCGAACATGGCGATGAAGTTGGTCGAGTGGCGATCGTAACTGATAATCAATGGCAGGCATGGAGTGCCTGGGTGTCCAGTTTGCTGACTGATGCGGAGGTTATGGTTTTTTCCGATTACGATAAGGCTGAAAAATGGGTTATTGCCTGAATAATATAAGAGCCGAACAAAATGAATGAGTTGTTGCTGGCGAGGGCGCTGCATGTGGTTGGTGTTGTCATATGGATTGGTGGCGTTGCCATGGTAACAAGTGTGCTGCTGCCCTTGTTGATACAGATGCCCTCAGCGCAGAATCGTGCTGAGTTTTTTAGGAAATTCGAAAAACGCTTTGCGGCGCAGGCGAGAATTGTTACCTTATTAGTTGGGCTGAGCGGGTTTTATATGGTGCATGCGTTGCACGCCTGGGGTCGCTTTGGTGAACTGCGATATTGGTGGATGCATGCGATGGTATTTGTCTGGTTGCTGTTCTCGATTCTCCTGTTTATTTTGGAACCGAATGTGTTACGTCGCCGTGTTGAGACAAGCGTTCAGCAAGCATCGGAAGCAACATTCAGAAGAATGCAGCGTTTTCACTGGATTCTTTTGAGCATCAGTCTAGTGACTGTTGCGGGTGCAGTTGCCGGAAGTCATGGCTGGTTAATGCTCTAAAAAAGATTATGGATTATCTCGCACTGAAATATGTTCATGTTGCAAGCGTTATACTCAGTTACGCTCTGTTTTTATTCCGTGGAATATGGATGCTGCAGGTTTCGACTGTGTTGCAGCAGCGTTGGGTAAAAATTCTGCCACATGTTAATGACACTATATTGCTTTCCAGTGCGATTACTCTGGCAGTTCTGACACATAGAAATCCTGTTGATGAGCCTTGGTTGGCAGCAAAAATTGCCGGATTAATCATTTATATTGTGTTGGGAATGATGGCTTTCAGATTTGGCAAAACTCAACAAGTGAGGTTGGTTAACTGGGTGCTAGCCCAGATTGTTTTTTTGTATATCGTGTTGGTTGCGCTAACCAAGCATCCTGCCATAGGTTTGATTTAGGACATCCTGAGATTTTAGGTTTTGGTGATTTCTTATGCTGTGTGCCGCTTCGCTTATAAAATATATTTACGTTTATTCAATGTATTAACCTGTCATATCATAACCGCTAGACGTATATTCAGTCTGGTTTTGGATTCTGGGTTTTCATGGCTTCTTCATTTTGTGGTAATCATGTCCTTCCTGAATTAAAAGGTGATGATCACATTGTTTTGCACTTACCTATATTATTGGTTGTGTTAAAATGCCCACCTTCCCAGCATGGGTTATTGGGGTATGGGGTGCTGGCTGGTTGTACGGCAAGGTTTCTAGGAATTTATACTGTCTGACATGGAATTTTTGAAAAATGACTGATAGCTTCAATAAGGGAGAGATGAGCGGGCGCAGGCGGTTTCTTCTGGTAACTACTTCAATTGCTGGTGCCATTGCAGGAGTGGGAGTGGCAACACCTTTTTTGCGCAGTATGATGCCAAGTGAGCGAGCAAAAGCAGCTGGTGCTCCGGTCGAAGTGGATATTGGTAAGCTGGAGCCGGGCATGCTGTTGACAGTCGAATGGCGTGGCAAGCCAATCTGGGTACTAAGGCGTACCGAGGCTATGCTGGAGACGCTGGAGAAGCTTAATGCGCAACTCGCTGATCCAGATTCGCTGCGCGAACAGCAGCCGGCATATGCAAAAAATTTGACGCGCTCAATTAAGCCCGAGTTTCTTGTTGTTGAAGGGGTATGTACGCATCTGGGCTGTGCCCCAACATTCAGAAAAGATATTGCACCGGCTGATCTGGGAACCGATTGGTTAGGAGGATTTTTTTGTCCTTGCCATGGATCAAAATTTGATCTGGCCGGAAGGGTCTATAGTGGTGTACCGGCGCCCACTAATCTGGTTGTTCCGCCTTATACCTATCTAAGTGATAGCAGTCTGTTAATTGGTGCTGAAAGTAAAGAGTCCTCATAAAATGAGCAAACAAGAAAATTCGATAGTAGCGTGGATTGATAAACGATTTCCGATGACGGTAACCTGGAAGGCGCATTTATCAGAATATTACGCGCCCAAAAACTTTAATTTCTGGTACTACTTTGGCTCTCTGGCCTTGTTGGTACTGGTTAACCAGTTGTTGACCGGTATTTTTCTGACGATGAGCTATAAACCAGATGCCAGCATGGCATTCGCATCGGTGGAATACATCATGCGTGATGTGGATATGGGTTGGCTGATCAGATACATGCATTCAACGGGTGCATCCATGTTTTTTGTGGTGGTCTACTTGCATATGTTTCGCGGCATGATGTATGGCTCCTATCGTAAACCTCGTGAATTGCTTTGGTTGATCGGGATGGCAATTTTCTTTGTTTTGATGAGCCTTGCCTTTACGGGTTATATTTTGCCATGGGGACAAATGTCATATTGGGGGGCCCAGGTAATAGTCAGTATGTTTGGTGCAATCCCGCTCATTGGTGAAACCTTGTCAAACTGGATACTGGGGGACTTTATGCTGTCGGATGCAGCATTAAACCGGTTCTTTGCCTACCATGTGGTTACTTTGCCTGGCTTGATTGTTGTTCTCGTGTTCGTGCATATTGTCGCTCTGCATCAAGTGGGATCTAATAACCCAGACGGAATCGAAATCAAGACTAATCGCAATCCTAAAACTGGAATTCCTGTGGATGGAATTCCATTTCACCCTTATTACACGATTAAAGATATCGTTGGGACGGTTGTATTTCTAATTATCTTCTGCCTAATTGTTTTCTTTGCGCCAGAAATGGGTGGCTATTTTCTGGAATACAATAATTTTATTCCAGCTGATAGACTCAAAACGCCGGATCACATTGCGCCAGTCTGGTACTTCACGCCTTACTACTCAATGTTGCGTGCAGTCACAGTTAATTTTCTTTGGATAGATGCAAAATTATGGGGAGTAATTCTAATGGCGGCTGGTGTGGTGGTTTTTTGTTTTCTGCCATGGTTGGATCGTAGCCCAGCCAAGTCTATCCGTTACAAAGGTCCTTACTTCAAAATAGCGCTCACACTTTTTGTGATCAGCTTTTTTGTGTTGGGGTGGCTGGGAACGCAGACTCCTACCCCTCTCTATACCTTGCTAGCACAAATATTCACAGTGGTGTATTTTGCATTTTTTATTCTGATGCCGTGGTATAGCAAAATCGATAAAACCAAACCAGAACCGACAAGTGTGACGAAATGAAAATAATGAAACTTTTGCTGATTTCGAGTATGGTATTGCTGATTCCATGCTTTGCTCATGCTGCTGCCAGTGTTGCCTTGGATAAGGCCCCAATTAATGTGGATGATAAAGAATCATTGAAACGGGGTGCTAAAAGTTTTGTCGAGTACTGCCTGACTTGTCACGGCGCAGAATTTATGCGTTACAATCGCCATCGTGATCTTGGCATGAGCGAGGGTGAGATTGTCGATCAACTAATCCATACTGGTCAAAAAGTTGGCGAGTTGATGGAGAGCTCGATGAGGAAAAAAGAAGCGGAAACTTGGTTTGGTGTTGTGCCGCCAGATTTATCAGTCATTTCTCGTGCGCGTGGAGCAGATTGGTTGTATACCTACCTAAGGGCGTTCTACAGAGATTCATCAACAGTGAGCGGTTGGAATAATTTGGTTTTTGATAAAGTGGCCATGCCTCATGTTTTGCATCAGCTCCAAGGTCAGCAGGTTTTAAGTGGTAACGACCATAAAATTGAAAAAGCTTCAACGACTAAACAGCTTGAGCTGGCTGTCCCCGGCGTAATGACGGAAGCCGAGTTTAATAATTTTGTAGTCGACTTAGTCAACTACATGGTGTATCTTGGCGAGCCTCATGCGGCGCATAGAAAAGAGTTGGGAATGGGAGTTCTATTGTTTTTATTCCTGTTGTTGGGGCTAGCTTACTTGCTTAAAAAAGAATACTGGCGGGATATTCACTGATCGAGCGAGATGTAATTGCTATTGGTGGTTGATTTCAGTAGTAATACAGAGTCGGCTACCAGATAATAAATTAATTGCAGTAAATTAAAAAATATGATGACGCTCTACTCAATTGCAACATGCCCATTCAGTCATCGTTGTCGGATAGTGTTGCACGAGAAAGACATGGATTTTCAGGTGATTGATGTTGATCCTAACAACATCCCCGAGGATCTTGCAGTCATCAGCCCTTACGGTAAGATGCCTCTGTTAGTAGAGCGAGATCTGGTCTTATATGAAGCGAATATCATTAATGAGTACATCGATGAGCGTTTTCCACATCCACAATTAATGCCGGCTGATCCGGTGATGCGGGCGCGGGCGAGACTTTTGTTGCATCGGTTTGAAAAAGAACTGTTCTGTCATATCGAGGCGCTTGAAAATAATGATCGAAAATCGATTGATCGTATTCGTGTCGAGATGTCCAATGGACTGACCATGATTGCTGCTATTTTTGATAAGCAGAAATATATGCTGGGGGACGAATACTCCATGCTGGATGTTGCAATTGCGCCACTTTTATGGCGGCTTGATCATTATGGAATCAAACTGCCTAAGCAGGCCGCCTCACTACTTAAGTATGCCGAGCGTTTATTTATCAGGCCATTGTTTATTGATGCGTTGACACCTTCCGAAAAATTGATGCGGAAATGAAAGATATAGCAATCAAACCCTATTTAATACGTGCGGTTTATGAGTGGTGCATTGCCAGTGAGGTCGCTCCTCATCTTACTGCTGTTTCTATTCATTGCCACAACTTGCCGGAAAACCTGGTTCTGCATGAGGACGTGACTCTGAATATAGATCCAGTCGCAACGGATGGCCTCTCAATAAACGATGAATTTGTACAATTTAACGCTCGTTTTAATGGAATTTCCAGAAAAATTTTAATTCCTATTGAAGCTGTCAAAGCAATTTTTTCCAAGGAATTGGAACATGGATTAAGTTTCACTCCTGAAACTAAGAATGAAAAAGTCAAGATACCTGTTAAAACAATAGACTCTAAAATAAATACTCAAGTTAACCGCGATAAATCTTTCCTGAAAATCGTAAAGTAATACTGCCTCAGTTTTTTATATAAATTTCTTATAGTTAGTAGCATAGATATCATCATGCCGGCATAGCTCAGATGGTAGAGCAGCTGATTTGTAATCAGAAGGTCCCGAGTTCGATTCTTGGTGCCGGCACCACTCATATTTACTCAATAAATACATAAGGTTATGCATATCTCTATATAGATTTTTGCGATATGCGTTATGTAAATCAAGTTTGTTGTTAAGAAATTTAAGTATTTATAATCAAGATGTTAAGAGGTTACTTTTAGGTCTCTAACTTTGTGGCTAGCACCTCTGATTAATAATCGGATCACCTTTCATTTTAAGTCCTGGATTTTTAGGGTCTTAATTGCGGGAGTTGTATTTGGATGTGCCAGGTTCATTAAAAAAGGCTATGTCATCGTTAATTGTTGGTCGCTGCAAATAAACACTATTTATCATTTATAAACGAGCCATTAGCCAAAAAACCAATAATTGATATTTTTCTTTAAATTCATTGGGTTACATGACAACCACTAACTAACGATGACATAGCCTTAAAAAATGAGAGTCAATGCGACTATATCCGAGTCGTGTATTTCTTCGCTTCATTTTAACCGCAAGCTCAATCAGATCTTCTCTGGTTTTTTCGTCCAGGCTTAATTCGATTTTTACTGGTATAGATATTGCCAGAGACCTTTACAAAACATCTGAATCCAAGAACAACAGGAGAAAACTTGAAATTTAAATTTGTTTTCCTGCCATTTTATGAATTTTTAAAGATAAATCGCGTTGTTTAAGGAACCTCTGATTAATTCCCCGCAAGCAATATAATTCTGCATCAAACTTTTCCGAGAAGCCATTCATGAAACCTTACCAACAGATGAGTTTTGCTGATGCAGAATACGCCAATAAGGGCAAAGTCACGCGCCGCGAGAAGTTTCTCGATCAACTTGACGGGTTATTGCCTTGGCAGGCTATGATTGATGTTATTGAACCACACTATGCGCCAGGCAATGGGCGTGGCCGCAAACCATTTGCCCTGGAATTGATGCTGCGCGCGCATGTTGCGCAAATTATCTACAACTATTCCGATCCGGGCATGGAAGATGCGCTGTATGAGATTGAATCACTGCGCCGCTTTTGCGGCATTCGTCTGGAAGCCGTGCCGGATGAAAGCACCATTTTGCAATTTCGGCATTTACTGGAAAAACACGGGTTAATGGATCAGATCTTCCAGATCATCAACCAAACGCTGAGTGAGCGTGGGCTGTTCTTGAAAGCCGGCACCATCGTCGATGCCAGCCTGATTGCCGCGCCGACTTCGACCAAAAATAAAAGCCGGTCGCGTGATCCAGAAATGCATTCCAGTAAAAAGGGCAATCAATGGTTTTTCGGCAGCAAGTTTCATATCGGCGTCGATCATGAAACCGGGTTGGTGCATACGCTCAAAGTAACCTCGGGGCATGTCAGCGACGTTGCCGAAGCCGCCGCCCTGCTGCATGGCGAGGAACAGTTTATTCATGGCGATGCCGGATATCAGGGGCTGGATAAACGCCCGGAGATGCCGGTGGAAAACCCTCCGGCCTGCGTGATCGCGATGCGTCCGGGCAAACTGGCCAGACTCACGAAAGACGATTCCGGAGCGGCTCAACTACTGCGCGAGGCCGCCCGCGAACTGGCGAAACGCCGCGCCAAAGTCGAACACGTGTTTCGGGATATCAAAATCCGCTTTGGGTATGCTAAAAATCGCTATCGTGGCCTGGCCAAAAATGCGGCCCGCTTGACCTTCCTGACAGCCATTGCCAACGTCATCCGTGGTGATGCTTATGAACGTCGATGTCTTGTTGCGTCTGAAATTTGAAAACAAGCCAGTAAATGGACTTGTTTCCAGGGAGAAATAGCTGTTTTCATAAAAATCAGCGTCACTATTTGAAAATAGTGGCTAGTTTTTGAGTGACTGCCGTTCAGAATGTTTGTTTTTCAGAGGTTCCTTTACCCTTGGGCGTCTTTCGCCTGAAGCGCCAAAACGCGGCAAAATCCTTGACTTTTTGTGACAACTGAATCGGAATACAGTCATTTTTTGATAGATTATCATGGTGTTTGACAACCGTGCCAGCTTTCAGTACATTCAACCCTCATGGAAAAGGTGGTTTATTTTTCCTATGCCCGCAACGACCAGCCTATGGCCATGCATGGCGTGCAGCATATCCTCCACCCGCTGACACCATTACCCGCCTGGCCGGACAATGACCGCCGCTCGAAAATCGTCTTCATCACCCGTGATATGGAGCGGGAAACGGTCGAGCGTATTTTTAAGGTGATCACACAGGTGGCAAGGCGCGGCCAGTAAGCTTTCCGGGAATAGCGATCGTAATATGTGTGGTTTTTTTAAAGACGCGGATTCAAGTATCAGGGTTTCACGCCGGTCACTATGCTGTAATAGCCGAATGCCTTGTGAATTCGGATATCCTGGAAACCGATTTTCTTCAGCATGGCGGACAATTCCTGGCCGGAATACTGTTTACCTTCCGTCCAGCCCAGCATCATCATGCTGAATGCCGCGGAAGCGAAAGGGCCGTTTTTTTCGTCATTGTAGAGCATTTCATGAATGACTATCCACCCGCCGGATTCAAGACTGTTGAAGCTCTTTGCCGTCAGAAAATGACATTTTTCCGGCAACCAGTCGTGATACAGATTGGAGAAAAGATGCAAATCCGCCTGCGGCCAGTGATCCTGCCAGATATTGCCCGGGTGTGTTTTGACGCGATCCTGCAAGTTATATTGTGCAATGTAACCTTCAGCCACTTCGCAAACCTGCGGAAAATCCAGGATCAGCGCTTTCTGCAAGTCCGGCAGCCGCAGCGCCGCGCCGATCGAATGCGCGCCGGAACCACCGCCGATGTCGAGCATCACGCGGTGCTTTGAAAAATCCATGATACCCGGCCAGACGAGCGCGGGCGTGATGCTGATACTGTGCATGCCACAAGTGAAGCGGTGGAGCAGTTCGATCTGCTCTTCATGCGATTTGAATATATCGCCGCCGCCGTAAGCCTGCGGCGCATCGGTGAGGACTGCTTTTTCGAGCTCTTTGAAGGAACATACCTGATAATTGTCGATCATCAGATCCCAGAAAAAACCGAAGTAATTGGGGCTTTCTTCAAGTAGATACTCTCGCGTAACCGGCGTCAGTGCATATCGCTCCGCTTGTAAGGAAAGAAAGCCCAGTGCAGTGGCCGCCGTCAGGATCGCTTCCGCAGGGCGCTGATGTATGTTCAGCGCAGCGCAAATTTCCGGCAGGGTGCACGCACGTTCAGCCAGCAAAGGAAATATTTTCAAGCGGTGGGCCAGGAGTAATGCCGGATAGCCATAAACCGCAAAGACGACATCCCACACCGGACGATCATCCACCTGTGGTATCTGAACATTGGAATCAGTATTGTGCGACATTACGCCTCCTTATTGCGTTTATTTTTCCTGGTTTAGCGGACTGGCCGGTGATTGATGCAGCGATGCAGCGCGCTTACGGCAATTTCTGGCCGGGCAGTGCGTTTGCGGATTTTTCGGTTTCGATCAGGCGTTTGATATTCTGCACCGTTCGTTCGGCGCCATCCTTGATCGCTGCGCGCACCAGTCCCTCCATGGGCCGCATGACCATCAGCAATTCAAGCAGCTCAAACGTAAACGTCAGCCGCGTGGTTTCATCCGAATCGATACGCTGAAATTCATAGGTGCAGCGAAAAGGATCGGGCATGCCCAGAAGCGTCAGGCGTTCACCCGGATCATACGCCGATATTTTGAACCGGGATTCGGTGCGGCGTCCGTGATCGATGCGCACCTGGCGGCCGATTGTGCCCAGTTGAACCGGGCCGGGTGTAATCTGATCGAGTTCTTTGACTTCCGGTGACCATTTCGGATAATTCTGGAACAGATTTTCACCGAGAAATCGGAAGAGTTCTCCGGTTGAGCATCGCACTAAAGTAGATGCCCTGCCTACGACAGGCTCGGTAGAGCCCAGATTAAGCATGGAACCTAAATTGAACATGTCATGTTGTCCTTTCCAGCCGGGCGATGCCGGGCCAGGTGTTTGTGAAAAATCCAATGCATACTTTCCCAGTCCGTAAGATTGATCTATCGCGTGCAGCTTATGCTGCAATCCTGATCCGGATACCCGCCATATCCCTCCTGTTTTGACATAGCTGCATATGTTGACCAATTACGGTGACAGTTTATTAAATATACTAATTATATCATGCTGGTAGCATAGCATAATTAGTATATTTAATAAACTGTCACCGTAATTCCCGTAATTCCAGAAAACTGTGATTGCGTGGATGGGAGCGTTGGACGGTTACGATACAGCCATCTGTTCTTAATCTCCAGGCAATCATAATGTCATAAACTGGCAGTAGCATACGTATTAACCTCTTCATTCAGCTAATTGAGAGGTTCGACTGCATACAACGACTCAATACGGGGAACTGCCATGATTTACTTCAAAGTAATTGCGATAACGATCGCCCTGATAATGCCTGGTTTGATACTGCAGGCTGCCACAGCTGCATCTTTCGATGATGATTTTATCAAGACAAAACCATCTAAAGAGTTTAAAACACTTAAAACACAGCATCTCAAAAAGCTGAAAGCGCGGCATCTTAATGTGCAATTAGGACCGCGTCCTTTCTTCCTGGTTGATGATATGGATGAAAGTCCGCTCAAAACAAAACTACTTTCGTGTTCGGAAGGGCCATTCAAGGCCAGCAGTTTTTCAATTGGCCACCGTGGTGCGGCCTTACAATTTCCAGAGCACACCCGCGAGTCTTATCTTGCTGCCGCCAGAATGGGTGCAGGGATTCTGGAATGCGATGTTACTTTCACCCGTGATCGTGAATTGGTCTGCCGCCATTCACAATGCGACCTGCATACGACCACGAACATTCTTGCCATCCCCGAGCTGGCCGCGAAATGTTCCGAGCCATTTACTCCCGCTGAAATTAACTCTGCTACCGGTGAAGTCATCAGGCCAGCATCAGCCAAATGCTGCACTAGCGACATCACGCTTGCCGAATTCAAAACTCTTTCTGGAAAAATGGATGCAAGTAATCGTGCAGCAACCACCGTACAGCAGTTTCTGGAAGGCACAGTCCCATGGAGAACGGATCTCTATGCTGACAAGGGTACAGTTCTTTCTCACAGGGAAAGCATCGCGCTATTTAAATCTCTGGGCGCCAAAATGACGCCTGAGCTCAAGGAACCAGAAGTGCCCATGCCTTTTCAGGGAGATTTTACGCAGCAGACCTACGCACAAAAAATGATCGATGAATACAAACAGGCTGGCATTCATCCAAAGGATGTCTACGCGCAATCCTTTAACCTTGAAGATGTGCGCTATTGGATCGAGAATGAACCTGTTTTTGGAAAACAAGCAGTCTATCTCGACGGACGCTATGATGACCCGCAGTTTGATCACACCAATCCTTCTACCTGGCAACCTGACATGCAGGAACTCATTGCCGCAGGAGTCAGCATTATCGCGCCACCAATGTGGATGCTCGTCGCTGTCGGTGACAACCAGGAAATTGTCCCATCGATTTATGCTAGAAAAGCAAGGGAAGCAGGACTCGATATCATCGCCTGGACGTTTGAGCGTTCCGAACCGCTGGTCAATGATGGTGCCTGGTACCATCAAACGACGGATGCAGTCGTCAACAATGATGGAGACAAATACGTTACGCTTGATGTGCTGGCAAAGCAAGTTGGTATTTTGGGTATTTTTTCAGACTGGCCTGCAACGGTCACTTATTACGCAAATTGTATGAAGCTGAAGTAATACATAAATTCTGCTGGTTGTCGCATCGGGATCGGATTAATAGAAACCCGCGTTCAACAAAGATTACCCCTCCTGTAAAGGTGGCTGTAGATGTTATCCGGTCACCTTTTTTTTATGAGATAAAGGCCTACGGATAACGAGAATAGACTGATCTACTGCGGACGATTCTGGCTGGCTGAATTTTCCGATCCTTTTCGTTGAATAGAACGACTATTCGCCTCAAATGATCGAAAAATCCCGCTCAACCAGCCTCGCTCTCGCTACGATCGCTATTCTCGGACAGCCTCCTGGCTTGATGCAATATCTTCACCCGGTAGCTTGAGCGCATACGCATGCTGCCGGAACGTCTCGAATAAACAAATCCCTGCACTTACTGATACATTCAGGCTCTCGACGCCGCCCACCATGGGAATCTGCACCAATTGATCGCAGCGCTCTCTGGTCAAGCGGCGCATTCCTTCCCCTTCGGCGCCCAGCACCCAGGCCATGGGGCCTTTTAACGTAACCGAATCCAGCCGATTGCCCGCATCGGCTGCCGCGCCCATTACCCAAATGCCACCTTCCTTG
Organism: Nitrosomonas sp.; assembly: GCA_016703745.1. Lineage (NCBI taxonomy): Bacteria > Pseudomonadati > Pseudomonadota > Betaproteobacteria > Nitrosomonadales > Nitrosomonadaceae > Nitrosomonas > Nitrosomonas sp. The sequence goes on from JADJBK010000006.1 coordinate 2,130,481, forward strand.
AGCTCATCCAGGGTTCTGGCAAGATTAGTTACGGGGAAAAGTGGCACGTTGTCGGCCGCGCCACTTGCCACCTTATGCACAGTAGCAGTCAAGCCCACTGCGCGATCCTTGGGTGTGATGACAGCATGCACACCAAATGCATCAGCAACCCGCAAACAAGCTCCCAGATTATGTGGATCCTTTACGCCATCCAGCACAAGGAGTAGCGCCGGCTCCGCCAGGCTATCCAGCATGTCCTCGATACTGGCGTATTTTTTGAGATGGCGCACATTGGCAACCACACCTTGGTGGTGAACTGTCCCAGCTATGCGATTCAGTCTGTCCTGATGACAGAGGATCAGTCGAACCGAAGTTTCTTTTGCACGCTTAACCAGGTCGCGCGCACGTTGATCCTGGCGATTCTCATCCAGATAAATTTCTTGGATACTGTCAGGGTGTTGCCGCAAACGGCTGGCAATGGCGTGGAAGCTAAATATAGAGTATGAGTGCGTCATTTTTTATCCAGTCAGGCTGCGATGCTGAATCGGGTTAATGGAGTTTGCTTTTGCCGTCGAGGATAAAATCTATCTTGCGCGTTTCCAGATCGACCCGAACCAGTTTGACGCACAGTCTGTCGCCCAATCGGTAACATTTGCCGGTTCGCTCGCCACGTAACAAATGCTTGACCGCATCATGGTGAAAATAATCTCTGGGTAACTCAGAGATATGTACCAACCCTTCCACATAGATATCATCCAGTGCCACAAAAAGGCCAAAACCCGTTACGCCACTGATCACGCCATCAAAGCTACTCCCAATTTTATCCTGCATATAAAAACATTTCAGCCAGGACTCTACCTCACGGGTCGCCTCATCGGCGCGACGCTCGGTTTTAGAACAGTGCTTGCCTAATTCATACCAGTCACCGGGTGCATACATTTTGCCAGCCAGAACCGCCTTAATTGCTCGGTGTACCAGCAAATCCGGATAACGGCGAATGGGGGAGGTGAAGTGAGTATAGGATTCATACGCCAGACCAAAGTGGCCAATGTTATCGGGGCTATACACGGCTTGTCGCAATGATTTCAGCATAACGGTCTGCAGCAGCTGTTCATCGGGTCTATTTTTGATCTGGGAAAGTGTCTTTGCATAATCCTTGGCGTGAGGCTCATCCTTTCCGCTTAACTGCAGGCCAAATTCCTTGAGAAAATCACGTAATGCAACCAATTTTTCAGCTGCAGGGCCTTCGTGAATACGATACAACACCGGTTGTCCATGCTTCTGCAGAAAATCGGATGCGCATACGTTAGCTGCCAGCATGCATTCTTCTATCAAACGATGCGCCTCATTACGAATCACTGGACGAATCTGCTCAATTTTCCCCAGATCATTAAAAGCCATTTCGGTTTCAACCGTCTCAAAATCAATGGCACCACGTATTTTTCGGGATTTAAGCAATATTTTGTATAGCTTGTAGAGCGACTGAATGGGTGACAGTAAATCAGCAAATTTCCTGGCAGCGGCTCCTTTCGGTTTTTTGAGCATCTCCGCAACAAGGGTATAGGTCAACCGAGCATGGGAGTGCATGACAGCCGGATAGAAGCGGTATTCGACCAGCTCTCCCTTGGGAGTCCAAAGCATTTCACATGCCATGCACAAGCGATCTTCTTGAGGAATCAACGAACATAACCCATTTGAGAGTTTTTCCGGCAACATAGGAATCACCCTTCTGGGAAAGTACACAGAATTGCCCCGATCGAAAGCGTCTCTGTCCAGCGCACTCTGATCGAGAACATAGTGACTGACATCGGCAATGGCCACAAACAGTCGGAAATTTTTGTCTTCCGGTTGGCAAAAAACTGCGTCATCAAAATCTTTGGCTGTTTCACCATCGATGGTAACCAAAGGCAAATGGCGAATATCTGTACGCTTGACCAGATCTTTTTTCAGGACCTTGCTCGGTAGTTTGCTGGCAGTTTTTTCAGCTTCTGGCGTGAACATATTGGGCAAATCAAATTTACGTAACGCAATTTCAATTTCCATGCCAGGCGCGGCATAATTGCCCAAAATTTCAACGATGCGACCCACTGGTCTGGCCCGCTGATCGGGCTGTTGAACAATTTCGACCATAACGATCTGTCCGGTAAGCGCTTTCAATAACCCTTCTCTGGGGATCAGGATTTCCTGCCTGATACGCTTGTCTTCAGCCGCAACAAAAAAGATGCCATGTTCTGCGTAGAGACGCCCTACCAGACGGTTATTGACATGTTCCAGCACTTCAACAATCTTGCATTCTCTGCGTCCCCGGCGATCAATCCCGATCACTCGCACGATCACGCGATCACCGTGCATAACTTTTTGCATTTCCCTGGGACTCAAAAATAGATCACTTTCACCATCATCAGGAATTAAAAAACCAAACCCGTCACTATGACCTTGTACGGTACCTTTAATCAGCTCCAGCTTCTCAGTGACGCAAATATCGCCTTTGCGGTTACGAATAACCTGACCTTCCCGCATCATTGCGGATAGTCGACGTCGAAAAAAATCAGATTCGTCTACGGTAATATCCAATAATTTCAGCAGGCTATTCTCATCTACCGGCACACCCTGCTGCTCGAGAACCTGCAGGATAAACTCCCGGCTTGGAATGGCCTGGCCATAACGCTCCCTTTCTCGAATCAGAAAAGGATCAAGCTCACGCAGCGTTTTGCTTGCTTGCGTTTTACGTTTGATTGACAAATTAAAGGTTTCCTATAAAATCGACGGGCTTTCCTGCGATTACTTCATTAATTCAGCCTAAAAATTGAATCAAATGATAATCACAAAATTGCCCAGATGGCGGAATTGGTAGACGCGCATGGTTCAGGTCCATGTGCCTTCGGGTGTGGAGGTTCGAGTCCTCTTCTGGGCACCAAAAAACTGTCAAGCTACACATCGCACGTATCAACTTAATCTTTCGCAGACTCAGTCTGATATTGCGCACACCTTGTCCTGATTATACGTCATTGTGTTGTTTTTACACCCTGTTGTTTTTAAGAGCCTATCTCGCCGTTATTCGGGCTGTTGCTGCCCCAATTTATTCCCATGAGCGCCTTCTCCGTCAGCAATCCATATCTTCACTTTCTCACTTGACTCGCTACGATTGCCTGGGTCCGGCAGACTTCTGGAAGCAATACCCGGTTCCGCCAGGTTAATCTGGTCTGACGAGGCGATCAATCCCGATAACGGCTCTAATCGTTTCGTTTGACCTCATCGATAATCTGCGCATCCTCGATGGTTTCGCCATGAGTAGTTTTCGCAGTTTCACGCATCGTGCGGCGTAATTTACGCCGTAGCCACCATATTCTTGCGCCGATAGCGGTTGCGACAGCCGCGAACAACGCCAGGACTACCGAGAAAAAGAATGCGCCCAGCACCATGACCACAATCACAACCGGAATCAGCGTCAAATAAAACACCCAGCGATTGACCGCAGGGGTTTTAAATGGATCATCTCCATTTACACCATGTTGTTGATCGTTAATGACTCGCCTGATAATTATTTTTCGGTAATCGTCTCGCATCGCATGAGCTCCTCTATTGCGGCCACACTTTTCGGTGCCGCCTGGGTAAGAATTTCGCAGCCGCCGACAGTAACGGCTACGTCATCTTCAATTCTGATCCCGATATGCCAGAAATGTTCGGGTATATCTTTCTCCGGACGGATATAACAGCCTGGCTCAACCGTCAGAGTCATGCCAGGAAGCAGCGCCCGCCACCGACCAGCCTGCTTGTATTCACCGGCGTCATGCACATCCAATCCCAGCCAATGCCCGGTTCGGTGCATATAGAAGCGTTTGTAGTCTTCCGTTTCAATCGCGCTATCCACGCTGCCCTGGCATAACCCCAGATCAATAAAGCCTTGACATAACACGCGCAAGGCAGCCTGGTGCGGCGCATCCCAGTCTTGACCAGGTTTGACCTGATCAATCGCCGCAGCCTGGGCGGCCAGTACCAGTCCGTAAACATCGCGCTGTACAGCCGTAAATTTACCATTAACCGGAAATGTACGAGTGATGTCGGCCGCATAACCATCCAGTTCGCAACCGGCATCGATCAGCAGTAAATCCCCTGATTGCAGGCAAGCGCTGTTATCAATATAGTGCAACACGCAAGCGTTAGCCCCCCCGGCTACAATGGACGAGTAAGCAACCGATTGCGCACCTTGTCGACGAAAATCGTACAGTAGTTCTGCTTCAATCTCATATTCATATTTACCGGGCATTGTCGCTTGCATGGCCCGTTTGTGTGCGTCCGTGGAAATCTTTGCTGCTGCACGCATCAATATCAGCTCGCTTTCATCCTTGATCAGACGCATTTCATCCAATAAAGCACGTATGTCGCGAACTGCGGACGGAGCAGCAATGCCTTTTCTTGCTTGCGCACGCACCTGATTGATCCAGCCAGCCACACGTTGATCCCACGCGGTTTCATGACCAAATGCATAAAATACTACCGGCTGATTGGCCAGCAAATCCGGCATCAATTCATCAAGGCGATGGATAGCATACGATTCATCAAACTGATATTGCTCGCGAGCAACTGCCAAACCACATCGGGCACCTTCCCACAGTTCGTGCTCCGCATCTTTATCCCGGCAAAAGAGAATCTGGCGTGTAGTCGTATCAGCGCCGTCATTGATCAGCACCAGCACAGCCTCAGGTTCACGAAATGCCGTCAGATAATAAAAATAGCTATCAAAGCGATAAGGATAGCCTGCATCCCGGTTACGAATTTTTTCCGGTGCAGTGGCAATAATAGCAACACCCTGCCCCATTTCCAGCAATAACCGACGGCGGCGGTCAGCGCATACTTCTATTTGCATATTGCGGCTCTTCAGAAACAAATCAAAAAATCGATTTTGTCATGATAGCAGGCAAACCTTCGACGTGTTGTTTGCCAAAATAAATAATGAGAAAACGGTAATTGCGGTGGCGGCTTACTAAATACGCCATATCATATTGTAATACCCGGCTATTGGGTTCGGAGGATTAGATCGAAAAGTTAACAGCAATGACTGGCCGTGGACTTAAGGTGGGGAGACACATCCCTGAAAAAGTAAAGGGTAGGAGTTAAATGTACTCAGTAAATTTAATGCGGGTTGTTTTTTAATAACGGACAATGTCCGGAAATTGCATGGCGGCATGATAAATCATCCAGGTAACCGGATGCCTGCCGCAAATACTCCAGGAACGTCTGCGCTACAATCGACAATTGCTTGCCGGATGGGTACGCAAAGTACCAATGTCGTTCAATTGGAAATCCTTCAACATCCAGTATCGCAAGCTGCCCCATCGGCGCATCAAGTGCCAGAGTATGCCGAGACAATACAGCGATACCCAATCTACCGACAATAGCCTGCTTAATCGCCTCATTGCTGCCTAATTCCATGCGGACTTTCAATTTATGCCCATGTTCTAAAAAAAAGCGTTCTGCCGCCATTCTCGTTCCAGAGCCCGGTTCACGCATGATAAAGGGTTCATTGCAGATGCGCTCAATGCTGATCTTTTTTTCGCGAGACAATGGATGATCAGCGGATGCCAGAACAACCAGCGGGTTGTCCAAAAACACTTCCGCTACGGCATCAACAGCATCCGGAACTTGCCCCAGAATATATAGATCGTCTTGATTACTGCTTAATCTTTCCAGAACACGCTCGCGATTCGTCACTATCAGTGCGACATCTATGCCAGGGTACTCCTGGCAAAACATGCCCAATAAACGTGGCGTAAAATATTTCGCGGTAGTAACCACTACAAGCCGCAATTTCCCTGATTTCAGACCTTTCATATCCGATACGATCATTTCAAAACGGGAAAAATGTTCAAAAATACCCAGACAGGTTTGATACAGCTCCTTTCCTGCATCGGTCAGATAGATTTTTTTACCGATTTGCTCAAACAAAGGCAGTCCAATCTCATCCGTCAGTTTCTTGATTTGCATCGATACCGTCGGCTGCGTCAAGAATAACTCTTCGGCTGCACGAGTAAAGTTTTTCAAGCGAGCAATCGCTTCAAAAACTTCAAGTTGCCGCAACGTGCTGTGACGCATGAGTCTCTCCTTTTATTATCTACCAATAAGAAATATATCATAGATATAAATCTATCTTAACAATAGAAATATTTGATTGTTATTTATGGTTTAAAAATTCTACTATATTTTTACCCGCTGACGTCTACATCCTAATTAAAGTTTATAGCGTGGGTTTTTCAATAACTTGGAGAAAATTATGGCTTCAGAAACCATGAAAGAAGGTAAAGAACGTTACAAATCCGGCGTCATTCCGTACAAAAAAATGGGTTACTGGGAACCTGGCTATGTGCCCAAAGACACGGATGTCATCGCGCTGTTTCGCATCACACCTCAACCCGGGGTAGATCATGAAGAAGCAGCGGCAGCGGTTGCAGGTGAGTCTTCTACAGCGACATGGACCGTGGTATGGACTGATCGGCTAACTGCGTGTGAACTCTACCGTGCCAAAGCATACAAGTCTGAGCTTGTTCCCAATACAGGTCCAGGCACTCAAAACGAAGCGCAATACTTTGCATATATCGCCTACGATATTGATCTATTTGAAGAAGGCTCGATTGCAAACTTAACCGCTTCTATTATCGGTAATGTATTTGGTTTCAAAGCAGTCAAGGCTTTGCGTCTGGAAGACATGCGCATTCCCGTTGCTTACCTCAAGACCTTCCAAGGTCCTGCAACCGGCATCGTGGTAGAGCGTGAACGTTTAGACAAATTTGGTCGCCCACTGCTTGGCGCCACGACCAAACCAAAACTGGGACTTTCTGGACGTAACTACGGTCGCGTTGTATACGAAGGCCTGAAAGGTGGCCTGGATTTCATGAAAGACGATGAGAATATTAACTCACAACCTTTTATGCACTGGCGTGATCGTTTCCTGTATTGCATGGAAGCGGTGAATAAGGCATCTGCGGCAACCGGTGAAGTCAAGGGGCACTATTTGAATGTGACGGCCGGCACGATGGAAGACATGTATGAAAGAGCGGAATTTGCAAAATCTCTGGGTTCAGTCATTGTCATGATTGATCTGGTGATCGGCTACACCGCGATTCAGTCGATGGCAAAGTGGGCGCGTAGGAACGACATGATATTGCATCTGCATCGTGCGGGCAATTCGACCTATTCACGCCAAAAAAATCATGGCATGAATTTCCGTGTGATCTGTAAGTGGATGCGCATGGCGGGTGTCGATCATATTCATGCAGGCACCGTTGTGGGCAAACTCGAAGGCGATCCACTGATGATCAAGGGCTTTTACGACACCTTGCGCGATACACATACCGAGAAGAATCTAGAGCACGGACTGTTCTTTGATCAAGACTGGGCGTCACTTAATAAAGTAATGCCTGTCGCTTCAGGCGGTATTCATGCAGGCCAGATGCATCAGTTGCTCGATTATCTCGGCGAAGATGTGATATTGCAGTTCGGTGGCGGAACCATTGGGCATCCTCAAGGCATTCAGGCAGGCGCAACGGCAAACCGTGTCGCACTCGAAGCGATGGTTATGGCGCGTAATGAAGGCCGGGATTACGTCAAAGAAGGCCCACAAATTCTTGCCGATGCTGCTAAATGGTGCACGCCGCTCAAACAAGCGCTGGATACGTGGAAAGATATTACCTTTAACTATGATTCTACGGATACCGCTGACTTTGTGCCCTCCACAACTGCGAACGTTTAGTCATTTTAGGAGAAACAATAATGATGACCAATCCAGGTAATGTACTCACACAGGGGCAATTTTCTTTCCTGCCCCCATTGACCGACAAGCAAATTTCAACGCAACTCAAATATGCGTTAAAAAATGGCTGGGCAATCGGAATTGAATACACGGATGATCCTCATCCACGTAACACGTATTGGGAAATGTTTGGCAACCCAATGTTTGACTTGAAGGATCCGGCAGGAATTTTGCTGGAAATTAATAACTGCCGTAAAACTTTTCCAAATCACTATATCCGTGTGACTGCGTTTAACTCGACACGCGGCGTGGAGAGTCCAACCATGTCATATATTGTCAACCGGCCGGAGAAAGAACCAGGTTTTGGTTTAGTACGTCAAGAAGGTGCGGGGCGGAGTATTAGTTACACCATTCACTCCTATGCAACCGACAAACCAGAATCTGAACGCTACTAGCAACAAGCAATCTCTCTCTTCCCCAAGAAGAGAGAGATTGTTCACAACACAAACGCAGCCGCTTAATAAGTTTCTTTGCATTTAACAAAGGGTTCTAATTATTAAATTAATACAATAGATACATGCTTCCAGCATGTATCTATCCTATAGAGATGATCAAACATGTCTAAGCAAGCTAAAAACTTAACATCAACTCAAGATACATCAATTGATTTGGATGCAGAGTTCCAAGAATCTAATATCCAGGAAGTGCTGGATAAACTAGATCGGGAGTTGATTGGTTTAATCCCTGTGAAAACTCGCATTCGTGAAACCGCAGCTTTGTTGCTGGTCGATCGCGTTCGCAAACAATTAGGATTATCTGCGGGCGCACCCAGTTTACATATGTGTTTTACTGGAAATCCTGGCACGGGAAAAACGACAGTAGCCCTGCGTATGGCAGAAATCTTACACCGCCTGGGCTATGTACGTGAAGGACATCTGGTTTCGGTAACCCGAGATGACTTGGTCGGTCAATATATTGGACATACCGCACCAAAAACAAAAGAAGTCATTAAAAAAGCAATGGGAGGAGTTCTTTTCATCGACGAGGCCTATTACCTTTATAAACCAGAGAACGAACGTGATTATGGCGCAGAATCGATAGAAATTTTGCTGCAAACGATGGAAAATAACCGCGAAGACCTGGTTGTTATTCTGGCAGGCTATAAAGATCGCATGGATAAATTCTTCCATAGCAATCCCGGCATGCGCTCGCGCATAGCGCACCATATCGACTTCCCGGATTATGGTCCTGATGAATTAGTTGCAATCGCCAAATTAATGCTGGAAAGTCAGAATTACTGTTTCAGCACAGATGGAGAAGAGGCATTTGGGAAATATATTCGTCTGCGCATGAAGTCGGAACATTTTGCTAATGCGCGCTCAGTTCGTAACGCACTTGATCGTGCTCGGCTACGGCAGGCAAATCGATTATTCTCCGGAACAAAGAAATCATTATCCAAAACCGATCTCACCACATTAGAAGCGGAAGATATTCTAGCAAGTCGTGTTTTCCTTGAAAGCGCATCGGATAATGAGCCCAATTTAAAAGTCAAAAAATAAAAATTTAAGACATATTTTTATTGGCGATGGAAACGCTGACTCTTCCCTGGCGAATTTTCCCTAAAACGATCGAAGCGACTTGTTATAACCGCGGGCGGCTTGCGCTGCTGCGCTTAGGCTATCCACTGCGAGTTACATTACAGCAGCATCGCGGATTAGAAGTCATTCTAGATAGCACCATGTGGCTCTGTGTTGACAGCAACACGGAGGATCAGCCCATATTGGCATGGCGCGAGTTCCAGATTCGCGGGCGACATAGCTTACACCTGCCCGTTTCTTGCGAATTGTGGCTATACCATAGCTACGCAGGTCTTATTATGGGATCGGCTCTGGATGATTTGGATCAGGTACTTGAAAAAATTATGCATTGAACTGATTTTTTTACACCCCTAAATTTTAGAGGATAAAAATGCCACTTGTAGATATGCGCGATATGTTGAATCATGCTTATCAAAATAACTATGCAATTGGTGGTTTTGGACTGGTAAGCCTGGATTTCCTGGAAGCTATTGTCACCACGGCCGAGTCCTGCCGTTCACCTGTTATTCTCAATCTTTCTGAACCGCTCTTCCATCAACATGATTTTAGCCTGATCATGCCGACTGTCGAACGAGCTGCGCATCACGCCGAAGTGCCGGTTGCTATTCACTTTGATCATGCAAAGAAACATGATTCCATCGTTCAGGCGATTAATCTGGGTTGCAACAGCGTCATGCTGGATGTTTCTTCGGAAACATTCCCTGTCAATATCACTCAAACCAGCCATGTTACAGAAGTAGCTCATGCCTGTGGCGCAGCAGTTGAAGGAATACTCGGTTTTATAGGCGGTGTGGAGGGAGAAAATGCGATCAATAACCTGGGAGAAGTCGTCTATACCTCTTCAGAAGAAGCTAGAGTGTATGTTGAACGCACCAAAATTGATTTCCTTGCTGTTTCCGTTGGCACCATCCATGGCCGCCAGCCCAGTCGCAGCAGCAAATTAGACTTCAAACGCCTGAAACGCATTAACGATGGACTCGGCATTCCATTGGTGCTGCATGGCGGAAGTGGATTAGTTGAAGAGCAGTACCATAAGCTGATTTTAAATGGCGTTGCTAAAATTAACTGTTACACGGAACTTTCCGATATCGCGGCTGCGGTAATTCGTTCCAATAGCCAAAAAAACAACAAAAAGGGCTATATTGAATCATTGCACGGTGTTAAAGAAAGCCTTCAAGAGCAAATCAAATTGTATATGCATCTCTGGGGATCAGCGGGCCGCGCAGCAGAAGTTTTGATTCAGTGCCATCCCTGGCAGTCTGTAGAGCAAATCATCGTTTGCAATGTTGAGAGCCGTTATCTTCAGCAATTTGATATGCTGGCTAAACAGGCACGTAAAACTTTAACGACAATTCCTGGTGTGCGCCAAGTCTTCTCAGGTTGGGCATTATCAGAACCGGGGCAATACCGCCTTTGTTGGAGAATCCAACTGGCACACGCAGATGTTATCAACAGTTACCAATCTCATCCGCACTATAATGCTTTCTACAATCAAATATCCCACTCGACTGATCCTAAAAAGATCAACACTACTTTTGTCGCAACGCTATCCAGTGTAAACCACCAATTAAAGGAATCTGTAACTGCATGATCTATCCTAAACTCCACAGCGTCAGGTGCGAACAGCGGGGGTTGACAGGCGAATCTGCGGACAGTCAAGCAGGTTTTTGCCCTGACTGGTCGCCGGGAATGGACTTCAACCTTGTCTGCTCTCCGGGGCCAGGTCAGTTCCCAGACCGTATCCGGCAGTACTACTGAGAAGGGAATGGTGCATTTTGAATGTGACGCCCAAAACCGCACAGGTTTTGTTAAGCTCTCACAAAACTAGAAGGAATTCAAAAATGATGCATAAAACCTCCGCTCATTAAACATAAAAAATCTTCGCCAGACTGTTTTTCAAAGATAATACTGTTTTCAATATAATCAACGAATTGATTTAAAAATCTAATTACTATTAATCTTTATGCATATCGAAAAAGAGAAAGCCTCATTGATGGAGGTGGCGTTACAGCTTCTTGTTATTTTTATAAGCGTTTATTCTGCATACAAATACACGCTGACGCACGACATTATTCCAAAAGCGGTTATCCGGCTCCCGGATGTTTATGTCAGCGAAAGCAGTATTCTGCATATTGCAATAATATTCGTATCAATTTATAGCCTCTTATTAATACCTTATCAACTCATAAAAGGGGGCGGCGTTTTTTATCAGCCGAAAAGATTTGCTCAGGAATATCTTGTTTATCTCTGCGCTTATACAACAGCTTCGCTATACATATTTTTTGTAACTACAATCAATTACGATCCACAGCTCATCGCAGCAATTGGTTTATTCTCAACAATTCTTTATGCGCTGGCTTTTATAGCCTGGTATTTACTCAAAACCCGTGGAACAGCATTTTCCGGCTTATATCTCGCACCATTCGAACTGGTAAAACACTTTATTTCAATCAAGGGGATAATCGTAATCATTTATTTCCTGTGCCCGTTATTTTTAGGAAAAGCCTTTGTATCAGATAGAGATACCGCTAACTTGATCACACAAATCAGAATCTGGTTTAACCCACCCCAGGAATCCGGCTGGAGTCTCGTCAGGCTATATCCAAACATCGAATTTTCACAACCGATGCTGGTAAGGCAACCACCCGGAAACCCTGGTCAGCTATATGTCCTTGAACGCAATGGACGACTTCTGAAATTATCTTATCCCGAATCAAATGCTGTCGAATTAATATTCGACAGCGAGAGCCTTCTGGGAGAGGTGGAAATTGAAAACGGTGCGCTTGGTTTTGATTTTCATCCAGAATTTGGTCAAGCAGAAAGCATCAATTCTGGCCATATATACCTTTATTACACAAATCATCGTGAGGAAACACAAGTAAACAGACTCTCACGATTTGACGTCACCCGACCCGATCCAGAATCAAGATTAAACTCCGAAGTTACTATCCTTTCCCTGCCTCGAAACCCTGATGGGTTTCATAATGGCGGATCTGTGGAATTTGGCCCGGATGGATACTTATATATCGGCCTGGGTGAAGGCACGCATCCCAAAGAAGCATCCCGCTATGCCGAAGTCCTGAGATCAGGCATCCTGCGTATTGATGTTGATTTAAACAATACTACCCGCAGCGGTTTGCCGGAAGGAGCATTTAACTATGGCCTGCGTCAGAATTACCTCATACCCAAAGATAATCCTTTTATCGGAAACGCTAACGTAATGGACGAATACTGGGCGCTTGGACTGCGGAATCCTTTTCGTTTCACTTTTGATCCAGAAACAGGAAAACTATGGGTGGGCGACGTTGGATCAACAGTCTGGGAAGAAGTTAATGTCGTAGAAAAAGGAAAACATTACCAGTTTCCGTTTGTTGAAGGCAGACATCCGACCGGAAAGGAAAAACCCGAAGAACTAACCGGTATTGAGGAACAAGGCCCTTTTTATACCTATGAGCATACCGCCTATGACCGTGCTGTTATAGGCGGGACAGTATATCGAGGCAAAAAATTTCCTGATTTATTTGGGAAGTATCTTTTTGCAGATAATTATTCTGCAAAAATTTTTTTATTAAGTGCTGATCAAGATTCGGCTGCAGAAGCCCAACTGATCGCACAGGGAGGACAGTACGCGCAACGTGGCATCAGCTCTGTTGTCCAGCTGACAACAGGAGACATACTGGTCACCTTGTTGGGCGCTGCTTCAAGTAAAACTGGTGAAATATTATCCCTGCAACCCAAAAGCGAATTGACTGTTAACGAGGAATCTGCCGTTCTAAAAGAAATTGATGCGGAGTCTGGTGAATATGACGAGAAACAGACGCGGGAGTTATACGGAATAAACTGCTCCAGGTGCCATGGACGTGAAGGCCGTGGTGATGGTCCGGATTCTGATTCTCTTGGAATCGGATTGCCAGATTTCACTACCAGGGAATTTCAATCAACCCGGTCGGATTCCGACATTCGCAATGTCATAGAAAAAGGTGGTGCCGCTGTGCAAATGAGTCCCATGATGCCCCCTTGGGGAGAATTCTTAAGCACTAATGAAATTGATCATCTAACCCTATACATGCGCAAACTGGGGAAAATCGACACAATGGAATCCAAATGAATTTCTACCACTTTTTAGCCATTGCAAGCGTCGAAAATGCTCACTAAACTGCAACCGGAAACCATTAATGACCTCGATTATCCATCTATTACGGTCGCCTCCACGCCTGATAAGTTACTAAATAACATAAAACTTGAGTTTTCCTACCCTGTATATTTTACAGAAGATATTTTTAATCCAGTTAACTTACAGTTAGTTAATGTATTTTCTGCTCATGCCACCGAGAAAAGCCCGGTTTGTGTTTTTCTAGATCAAGGCATCGTAGACAAGAACTCGGATTTATTAAGTCAGATTGATAACTATTTTAATAGTTACCGCTCAAGATTAAAGCAACTCGGCACTCCCATGCTGATCCCCGGGGGTGAAATCTGTAAAACAGATCCGGAAATTCTGGAAGCTGTCTATTGCAAGCTTCACCATGAAAAAGTAGATCGACATGCATTTGTCCTGGTTATCGGCGGTGGCGCTGTATTGGATGCCGTTGGTTATGCTGCGGCTACCACTCATAGAGGTATAAGGCTCATAAGAATGCCTACCACGGTGCTGGGGCAAAATGATGCTGGAATTGGGGTCAAAACAGGTGTAAATCGTTTTGACAAGAAAAATTTTCTCGGTGCTTTTGCTGTGCCAGTCGCTGTTATCAATGATTATGCTTTTCTGGAAACACTGCCAGCAAGAGAAAAAAAAGGAGGCATGGCCGAAGCGATTAAAGTTGCGCTGATCCGCGATGCGGTTTTCTTTGAATGGTTGGAATCCAATTCCAGTGCCCTTGCCAGTTTTTCGATAAACACGATCAAATATATGATCAGGCGCTGTGCGGAACTACATTTACAGCAGATTACGCAAGGCGGTGATCCGTTTGAAACCGGGTCAAGCCGTCCGCTCGATTTTGGGCACTGGGCGGCGCATAAGCTGGAATCCATGTCCAATTATGAGTTACGGCACGGAGAAGCTGTTGCAATTGGCATGGCAATCGATGCCAGATACGCTTTGGACACGCACAGAATCACGCACACCGACTTCATCAGAATCATTAAATTAATCAGGGCGTTCGGGTTTGCAGTTTCTCACCACACGATGCAGCAAAGGAACGTACACGGCAAATTGGAGTTACTGGATGGAATCGATGAATTCCGCGAGCATCTCGGGGGAGATTTGTCCGTAACCATGCCAAACATGATCGGATCTGGCCTGGAAGTCAATTTTATCTGCAGGCAAACAATGGAAAAAGCCATTCTATCCCTGTCTTTAATGGAAAAGTGATTTGCGACTACCTGACGGTACGGAATTAACCTATTGCACCAACATTCATCCCGGAGAAAGTTGGCATGAGGTTCAGCAAAGCCTGAATTCATATACGCTGAAAGTTAAGGCAAGTGTTGCAGGTCGCGCCCCCTTCGGGATCGGACTGCGATTATCGGCCTCTGCGGCGGCGGAACTCTCGGTAGCAGGCACGCTGGAAGAATTCAAATTATGGCTCACACTAAACAATTGCTATGTATTTACCATCAATGGCTTCCCTTATGGCAATTTCCATGGGGAAAGCGTCAAGCAAAATGTTTATCTGCCAGATTGGAGAAGCCGCGAGCGCGTAGACTACACGCTGAATCTGGCTGAATTGCTTGTTACGCTCCTTCCTGAAGGATATGCCGGGTATGGAAGCATTTCTACTGTTCCGCTTGGTTTTAAGGCGTCTTTTTCTGAATCGGAGAATGCCGCGCAAGCTGCTGAAAACCTTCTACTGGTTGCATGCCAACTAATTGAGTTAGAAAACAAATCCGGCAAGCGCATTATTCTCGGACTGGAACCAGAACCATGCTGCTATCTGGAAACAATCAGGGAAACGGTTCGTTTTTTTAATGACTATTTGCTGTCCGCCTCTGCATCTGAAAAAATCGGAAACGCCTTTAATCTCAGCGCCCAACAAGCGCGATTAGAAATTCGAAAGCATATAGGCATTTGCCTGGATTTATGCCATGCTGCCGTGGAATTTGAAGATCCGCATGATGTCATTGAGCAGATCCAATCGGCAAATATCAATATAGCCAAGATACAGATAACCAATTGCCTGAGAATTCCTTCGGTAAACAATCAAAAAATCGAGCAGCTTTCCGCTTTTGCGGATGAGATATATCTCCATCAGGTTGTGGAAAAAACAGAGCAGGGATTGCATCGGTATGCCGATATCCCTCAGGCAATCTCCCGGTTTTATTCAAACCCCATTCATGGTGATATTGAATGGAGAGTCCACTTTCATATTCCTGTATTCCTGAATATGCTATCCATTTTTGATACGACACAATCATTCACCGAAGCAGCACTTGCCGGGCATGTCCGGACCAGGCTAACCCGGCATCTCGAAATTGAAACCTATACATGGTGTGTTTTGCCAGAACAATATCGGCCAGAAAATGTCGTGGAGCTGATTAGGAAGGAATATTCCTGGGTAAACAACATACTTTTACCGTGAATATTCGTATTTTCTTACAACTTGGCCGCATATCAAATATTCCAACTGTTTGGACAAATTGTCTGACAGGCGCACTGTTATCAAATAGCTTTATCCTGGATTATCGTCTCTTTTTGTTACTTATCGGAACAAGCCTGCTATATATTTCCGGGATGTTCATGAATGACGCTTTTGATTTCGGGTTTGACAAAAAATACAGACCATCCAGACCAGCTGCAAGTGGCAAAATCCCGGTTCCAACTGTTTTTGCCTGGAGCTTTCTGATGATGCTATCAGGTTTGTCCGCCATTCTTTTTGCTTCAACCGCGCAGCCTGAATCAAACGGGCTTTTTGCTGCTCTGTGTTTGAGTATATTGATCATCATTTATGACTGGAAACACAAAAATAATCCCCTGGCGCCAGGTATCATGGGAATGTGCCGGGGAATGTTGCTGCTTACCGCTGGCCTTGTCTACTCGGACACCATCAATTTTCAATTGGCTGCGGGTGCCTTGTCCCTTTTCGCATGGACATTTGGATTGACATTATTAGCAAAGCAGGAACATATTGATAATCAAACACCTAAATGGCCACTGCTCTTTTTGTCAGCCCCGTTGTTTTATGTGGCAATCGCCGTTACATTAAAACCCATCAGCTGGTTATTTTTGGGACTGTTGATTCTGGTGATCATATATACGATGTTTCTCTGTCGTTCTCGCCAATCCAAACAAAAAATTCAGATGGTATCACTGCTTATTGCTTCCTTTTCTCTAGTGGATGGATTGTTACTGGCAGCAGGCGGATTTGAATCAGCAGCGATGCTGGCTGGTCTGATGACCCTTGCCACGCTACAACTTCAAAAATCCATTGCCGGAACGTGAAGAATGAACAATCAGGAAGCATTTTCTCTATTAAAAGCGACTATTCTCGCTAGAACAACCAATGAGATTGCCGACTGGATCGAGCAAGTCCTTTCCATGCCGGATAAACAGGTTGATACCGGCGGATTGAGTCACAGTATCGCAATAGTTTCCAAAAAAATCGGGAAAGATTATTTTTTGGAACCAGAAAAGACTTTGCTGCCCAAATTCAGTAAATTATATCCAGGATGGCAGCCTGAAAAATGGCTGTTAACGGAATCCGTCAGAATATTATTTAACCTATCCATAGCACAGAGGCATCACGATTCCGAAAATATTTTTGCCAAAATTCATAGAATAACCGAATTATCAGAGAAAATCGCCTATCTAAAAGGCCTGTTTCTCTATACCCGGTCAAGCTATCATCAGGTACAGGCCCTGGAGGCTATTCGTTCCAATACTCGATCTTTGTTTGCTGCTGTTTGCCTGTTTAATCCTTACCCGGCAGAGAATTTTATGGAGGGGGAATGGAACAACATGATTCTGAAAGCGTTGACCTGGAATTTTGCATTGGATCATATTTATGGGTTTGATAGTCGTAAGAATGCCGCATTATCAACAGCCATTTGTGAATACATCAGGGAGCTAAGAAGCGCAAACCGGGATATTCCGCCGGATTTATGGCAATGCGTCGACCCGCTTACTGATCATGATGTCTTATTGCCTGAACAATAGACTTATTCAAAAAATGATTGTTAACGATCAACTGGAATCATTTTATTAATAGCCACTTCAGCCGATTAATCGATAAATTTACGAAAACCGGGAATGATGACTGATAACAGAATTTTTGTAGACCCACACATTCATATGACATCAAGAACAACAGATGATTATGTGGCAATGGCTCAGGCAGGCATTGCGCTCATCATTGAACCTGCTTTCTGGTTAGGTCAACCCAGAACCAGTGCCGGTACTTTTATAGATTACTTTTCTTCCTTGCTGGGCTGGGAAAGATTTCGAGCTTCGCAATACGGTATCCGGCATTACTGTGCCATTGGTCTTAATAGCAAAGAAGCCAACAATGAAAGTCTGGCCGAGGAGGTACTCGAAATATTACCGGCCTTCTTGATTAAAGAGGGGGTGGTTGCCGTTGGCGAAATTGGCTTTGATGAACAGACGTCACTTGAAGAAAAATACCTTCGCAAGCAGTTAGAGCTTGCAAAAGCATTTGATTTACCGGTTATGATCCATACACCTCATCGAGATAAGCACAAGGGAACACTGCTGACCATGGACATTATTAAAGAACATGGCATCGACCCAAACAACACGATTATTGATCACAACAACGAACAAACAGTCGAGGAAGTTCTTGATCGAGGTTACTGGGCTGCTTTTACAATTTACCCGCACACCAAAATGGACAGCGAAAGAATGAGCAAAATCATTCAACAATACGGGTCGGAGAGAATAATTGTTGATTCCTCTGCGGACTGGGGATATTCGGATCCACTGGCTGTTCCGAAGACGGCAGCAATCATGGCCAGGTCAGGTATTCGTTCGAAGGATATAAGTTTAGCGTGTGCTGAAAATGCGCTGACTGCCTATCGTCTGGCGCCACTTCTGGATGAGATCCGCGTTCATCCATTACTGTCTGTTGATCAAACCAAGCTGTATGAGGACAGCTCGGTGTTACGAGGGCAATCACCCAGAATTGAGTAGTCAGCGTTTCTAAAAACCAAAAATATTTAACTAAAAAGATGGTCCAGCATGATGTCCCTTACCTGGGTTGGCTGAATGACAGATTGATGCAAGCAGCCTTTTTCCGAAGATATGATGATTGGACAAGGCTCAGCGGAATCATGAATGCGACCGTGCGATCCCTTGACAAGCTTTGGTGTTAATGGAATGACGTCCATCAGTTGCCGGAATCCCAGTTTTTTCCGGAGTAATCTCCACCCTACGGATACCGGTATTATTTTTATTTCCGGGTCGAAAAATAATTCAACTGGATCAAACCCTGGTTTGCGGTGTATGTCTACTGTTCTTGCATAATCTGGCGCCTTGTCATCTTCCAGCCAGAAATAGTAAGCAAACCAGGCATCTGATTCCGCCATGGCGATCAAATCGCCTGACCGCGAGTGATTCAATCCGATATCAGCGCTTTCTTCCCTGTCGAAAACCCGGTCGACACCATCCAGGGAGGCAACCAGTTCTTTAACGACCGGAGCAACCTTCATATCATTAATATAGATATTTGCAACCTGGTGATCACACACTGCAAATGCTTTCGAATTAGCCAGATCCAGCTGCTCCAATCCAAGTTCCAGCCTGACATTCAGCAGGCCAGCCCTCCGGAGAGCCTGATTGATATAAACCGGTTTATTAACTGAAGTAATGGAATATTCTGATACTACCAATACCCTGGCCTGATCTTCAAATGCCATATCGATCAATTCACCACATAACTGATCAATCATCTGAATATCTTTTGATATTTCAGGATGGCAAGGCCCTAAACGCTGCAGGTTATAATCGAGATGAGGCAGGTACGCAAGCAGGAGCGTCGGGCCATACAAACGCCAGACCAGTTTTGATGCGTGTGTAATCCACCTGCTTGACTCAATGGAAGTCGCTGGTCCCCAAAAATCAAAAAGCGGGAAGTGCCCTAAATTCTTATTCAGCGTATCACGCAACTCTGCTGGCCTGGTATAGCAATCCGGAATTTTTCTACCATCCGCTGGATACATCGGCCTGGGCGTTACAGCATAGTCGGCTGTTGTCGCCATGTTGTACCACCAGAACATGTTTGCACAAGTAAATTGATGATCGATTCGTTTTGCCGTTTCCCAGATTTTTTCTGCCTGAATAAGCCTGTTAGATTGCCTCCAGAACCATATCTCATTATATTCACGGTCATACCAGCCATTTGCAATGATTCCATGAGCATCAGGAGCCTTACCCGTTAAATATGTTGCCTGCACCGGGCAGGTCAAGCCAGGCAGGGTTGCCTGAATTTTGCCAGAACCACCTTTATTTATCAGCCTCTTAAGGTTTGGAGTATGTTCTCCGATCATGGATGAGGTCAGACCCACGGCATTAATAATGACAGTTCTCTTCATTCTGACTCAACCATGGCTTGCCTCTTTAAAAAATAAGTTACCCATGTCTCCCCCTATTCCTGAAAAACCGGATCATCCTATATGCCGGTATCGACAGGCGCGCAAGGACAATCCCGCTCAAATCGCGCCATCTGCGTCGAGCTGCCATAGACCGTATCGTATGGCCCAATATCATTGAATGTTACCCGGTAGCCATTACGGACGGCAATCCCTCGTGACCATTCACGAAATTTTTTTCGACTTCATTCGAAACGGTGATCCGGATGACGGTACTGGTGGCTGGCAAGTCCATGTAACGGGTTGTAATCCTGATTGGGTGTTGTGAATCGCCCCGGGTTCTGTGGAGGCTATTTGGTTTAAGTAACACTGGCAGAATCCGAGTTGGCTAACTGCCGATAGTATTGTGCCTCAGCTTCTGCTGGAGGTATATAGCCGATAGGTCCGAGCAAACGCTGATGATTGAACCAGAACACCCAGTTCAACGTCGCCAATTCAACGGATTCCCTGTTTTTCCAAGGCCCTTGCTTGTGAATCAATTCAGTCTTGTAAAGCCCGTTGATTGTTTCGGCCAGTGCGTTGTCGTAGCTATCTCCTTTACTGCCAACCGACGGCTCTATCCCGGCCTCGGCAAGTCGCTCCGTATAACGGATAGAGACATACTGGGAGCCCTTGTCGCTGTGGTGAATCAAAGCACCCAGCTCCGGTTGCCGGGTGTATAACGCCTGCTCCAGCGCATCCAGCACGAAGTCTGTGTGCATGCTGGAACTGACCCGCCAACCCACGATGCACCGGGCAAACACGTCGATGACGAACGCGACATACAGCCAGCCCTGCCAGGTGGAAACATAGGTGAAATCCGACACCCACAACTGGTTTGGGCGATCTGCTGTTGATACCGGTATAAAATTGACCACCTGTGCCGGTTGAAATTTGACCAGGGGAAATCAGTGCGTAGGGTACTACGCATCTGTGGATAAGTCGACCAGACTGAGTTTGGTTTTTGCCTCCTGTTAATGGTTTGAAATAATTGGATTCGTTACAAATCTGTAAGATTTTCTTCTGAAGAAGATCTTTCTTTTTCTCTTTCCTGTATTCTGGTTTTTGCACTGGCAGCGCTTTGTTTGTAACGGAAAGACTCATTGCCGGTTTCGATAATGTGGCAGTGATGCGTCAGTCGATCCAGTAGCGCGGTTGTCATTTTGGCGTCGATAAATACATTGCTCCATTCAGCAAACGTTAGATTGGTGGTGATGATGACGCTGGTACGTTCATAAAGCCTGGACAGCAAATGAAACAGCAAGGCACCGCCTGTTTGTGAGAATGGCAGGTAACCCAGTTCATCTAGAATAACCAGGTTTACTTGTAATAGATTCATCGCTATTCTTCCCTGTTTGCCAGCAATCTTCTCTTGCTCCAACCTATTGGCCAGATCAATGGCACTGTAGAAACGCACTTTCTTATGGTGGTGCTGTATGCCTGAAACACCAATTGCGATGGCCAGATGCGTTTTACCAGTTCCGGTACCACCAACCAACACCAGATTCTGTATTGCTTCAGTAAATTGCATGGTTGCCAACTGGTTAATCAGTTGTTGATCTACTTTGGACTGACTGAAGTCAAATCCCTGTAAATGACGCAGCACAGGAAATCTGGCGGCATTGGTTTGATAGCGGATAGAGCGGATGCTGCGCTCAGTTGATTCGGCTTGGAGTAGTTGGTGCAGAATCTTGTCCGATGCATCAAGACTAGCAATCATATCTGGCACATTCTGCTGTTTCAGCCCGGTATAGCAGTCAGCCATACCGTATAACTTAAGTGCCTTGAATTGTTGTGCGAGAATGTCAGACATGCGGCACCTCCAGCTTATTCAGGCGGTCATAGCGTGCAGTATCGGCCTGCGGTTCTTCTTTGAGTTTAAGCGTCGTTTCCACTTGCGCCGGTGAATCAGTTTGTTTCAAGCGTACGAGCACATTGGTGACATGCTCGGCATTAAGAACACCTGATTCCAACACCAATTCAACAGCAACCAGTACAGCTTCCAGTCCATGTGTCGGCACTAAACTTAATACCTTGGCCATGATTCGGTCAGCTTGTTGGCGCTCTCTGCGCCGCAATGCTGTTTGTAGTTGTATCAAGGGTGTCGGTAGTTCGGCAAATGGTGCGCCGTTGCGCAGGGCCCCCGGTTTCTTCTCGATGACCGGGATATAATGCTGCCAGCTATAGCTGACTTGGTCACAATCCAGCAAGCGGGAATGATTAGCGACCACAGCATTGTCACAAACGATCTCTATGCGGTTCGCGTATAAGTGAACCGCCGCCATCTGATTGGCCAGAAGACAAGGAACAGAATAACGGTTACGTTGCAGTGTGACCAGACAAGTGCTGGAAACACGCGCTAGTACCTCAACATAACCATCGAAGGGCGCCGACATTGGCATCAAATAAAGCTGTTCTTGTTCCAACGCATCGGCAAGCGTAATGCCGGTATAGTCTGGATGCTGTATTTCTAACCACAAGGTGCGGCAACGCGCTTCAAGCCAACCGTTAAGTTCTTCGAATGAACTGAACTGCTGCTGTTTGGCTTCATGCCAGATATGGCGGCGCATATCCTGAACATTCTTCTCGACAACGCCTTTCTCCCAGCCGGAAACCACATTGCAGAAATCTGGATCAAACAGGTAATGTGCGGTCATGGCAAAGAAACGCGTGTTCACCACGCGCCCATTGCCTTTGGAGACCTTATCCACGGCGGTCTTCATGTTATCGTAAATGCCGCGTTTCGGGATGCCGTCAAAAGCTGTGAACGCACGGGTATGCGCATCAAACAACATTTCGTGGCTTTGTGATGGGTAACCTGACAGCATGAATGCACGGCTGGCGCATAGTTTGGTGTGTGCAGCTAACACTTTACGATGAATACCGCCAATCACTAGCCACTCTTTACTCCAGTCAAACTGAAATGCTTCACCAAATGCAAACTTGAGCGGCACATACGCAGTGCCTTTGCTGCCTTGATTGCGCCAGTTCCGAATAAAGTCGCAAACAATCGTATAGCCACCAGTATAGCCCTCGTTCGATATCGCTTTGAACAACATTAATGCCGTGCGCCGATCCTTCTTTGGACGGCGCACATCTGCTTCCAGCGTCATTAATAACCGGGGTTCAAACGGCGTCAGTTTGCCAGGCCTCTTTGCCCTTCGGTATTGGACGGCACTATCATCTGGCGCTCGCAACCACTTCTTTATCGTGTTTCGGGACAGACTTGTACGTCGTTGAATTTCATTTATCGACAAATGTTCACGGTAAAACATCCGACGGATCTTTGCATACATAACCATGGTAAGCACCTCTAGTTTCTCCTGCCTAAAACTTAAGCAGAATACGTGAATTACCTGGTCAATTTTCAACCGGTATTAGTGCCCTTTTCTGGTCAATTTTCGACCGGTGTCAACAATCTGCCTTGAATTGCCGGTTGACCCTATCCAGTGGGCACGGCAGTGCCTTGTCCGGAACCGTCGTGCGGACAACCTTGCCGCGCCGTACACCTTCCAGCCCCAACCGTTTCATCAGCCGCTCAACAGTGCAACGAGCTACCTGTATTCCTTCGCGCTTAAGTTGTCGCCATACCTTGTCGGCACCATAAACCTGCAGATTGGCCTGCCAGATTCGTTGTATCTGCGGCATCAGATCGTCATCGCGAATAGCTCGGGCACAGCGCAATGCCGGATTACGCAGTTCGACAACGTGACGTCGATATCCCGACGGAGCGACCTGCAATACCTTGCAGATAGGCTCGACTCCGTGGGTGTCGCGATGCCGGTCAATGAATGATCTCAGGATTTGAGTTTGCGGTCGAGCTCCGCCTGGGCAAAAAAAGCACTGGCCAGTTTCAGTATCTCATTGGCGCGACGTAATTCCTTGACTTCACGCTCCAGTGCTTTGATGCGCTCGCGTTCTTCACTGGTGACACCATCTCGCAAGCCTGTGTCGATCTCGTGCTTCTTTACCCAATCATGCAGTGTCGGTGGTGCGCAGCCAATCTTTGGCGCTATCGATTCTATCGTCGCCCACAGCGAAGGGTACTCACTGCGATGCTCTTGCACCAGACGGACTGCGCGTGCTTTTACTTCAGGCGAATATTTGTTTAATTTGTTCATGGCTCCATTCTCTCAAGATTTGGAGCCTCCTCAAAACCCGGGGCGGTTCAAACCAGTATTTTATTACGATCCAACTACAATTCAGAAGAACGATCATTTTAGAAAAGTATGGTCACTAGAATCAGGAGATAATTACGATTACGATGTGCGGGCGCTTTTTGAATTCGACTGCCAAAAGGAAAGAGTAAAAATTCTAATTTATGAAACTGCACCTTCTGCTTTACACAGACCCGATCGCCTTACGCTTCGTCCTCTCTCGCCATTTGATGAGAGGGAATGGGTATCATTAAAAAGAAAGATGCCTGATAGACCATGGCACTCTTTTAAACAAGAAAAAACGCTTTTTAACATCGTTTGCGATAAATAAAGCTAATTTATAATCAGAAAATCATACAAAAATACATTTTTATTACTTTGATTTCGTGTCTTTCTTTGAGTAAAAGAAAAAATTCAATTGTAAAGGGGTAACAAATAAATGGGGGGCTGGTCGCGAATCAAGAATGTTAGCCCCAAGTAGTAATGTCCGCTGGTGGTTAAACTCACCCCTGTTAAAAAACAGCGGCGGATTATTTGGAAAATGGACAAGCTCATGAGTCAAAAAGAAGTAAAACGGTTACAAATACTAGATAGATTGAGAGAGGGAAAAATCAGCCAGCAGGAGGCAGCGCAGCAAATGGACATCAGCACCCGTCAGGCGCGACGGCTGGCCAAGCGTTATCAGCGGGAAGGTCTGGCCAGGTTGATCAGCAAGAAACGCGGCTGCGCTTCGAATCACCGGCTCGATGGAACTCTCCGTGCCACAGTCATCCAGCTGATTGGCGCACATTACTGCGACTTCGGCCCGACGCTAGCTTGCGAGAAGCTGGTCGAGCTGCACAGTATGCATTTGTCCGTCGAAAGCACCCGGCGAATTACGGTGACAGTTTACTGAATATGCTAATTATGCTATGCTTCCAGCATGGCTCGCTTACCTCGTATTGTCATTCCCGGCTATCCGCATCACGTGACACAACGTGGTAATCGCCGCGCTCCAACATTCTTTGAAGATGGTGACTACGAGCTTTATGTGGCATTGCTGGGAGAAGCAGCCCGAAAGGCCAGAACAGAGATCTGGTGTTACTGCCTGATGCCCAATCATGTGCATATCATTGTTGTTCCCTCGGATGAGGATGGATTGCGCCGTACTTTTGCCGATGCCCATCGGCGTTATACCGGATATATAAATGCCCGCCTGCGAGTGACAGGGCATTTATGGCAAGGGCGGTTTGGCTCGGTTGTGATGGATGAGGAACACCTGGCTCATGCCGTGCGATACGTCTCGATGAACCCGGTTCGTGCCGGGTTGGTTGAACGGGCAGAAGCGTGGCGCTGGTCAAGTGTTGCCAGTCATCTTTCAGCACAGGACAACGAGTTGGTCAAAGTTGCGCCTGTGCTGGATCGTTATGGTGATTTCGCTACCTTTCTTGCTCAGGAAGAGGTTGCTGGAGCATTCAAAAGGCTTCGTCAGTCAGAAACAACGGGGCGACCTTTGGGTTCGGAGGATTGGATCGAAAAGTTAGCGGCAATGACCGGCCGTGAACTTAAAGCGAAAAAACGTGGCCCCAAAAGAATAAGGGGTGGGAGTTAAATATATTTAGTAAACTGTCACCGTAAGTCCAGTAAACTGTCACCGTAAGTCCAGTAAACTGTCACCGTAAGTCCACCGTAAGTCGTCGTAAGTTCAGTCAGTATCCGGCAACAGCCGTGACGGCAGTTTTGGGTCTCAGATTGTCGGTAAACATTAGCGCCGGTGCATCTCCGTGGTCGATAAAACTCCTGGCCTTTATATCAAAAGTATGGCTACTCAATAAGCACGGTTGCAGAATAGACAACTATTCTTGTGAGATTATTGCTATTTTAATGTGGAGATAAACTCCGATACGGCTTTCATTTCCTTGACACTCATGCGCGAGACAACTGTTTGCATGGAGTTGTTCATGTCGTTATTTCGTGTTCCGTGACGAAATGCCTGCAACTGTGAAAAAGTATAAGTGGCATGCTGACCACCCACTCTTGGATAATGTGGCGGAATGCCCTGTCCGGTAACCGAATGGCAGCTGGAGCAAGCCGGAACTGAGTTTTCCAGATTGCCACTGAGATAGATTTTCTTGCCTAATTCCAGTATAGATTCATTATCGGTATTATTGACGCCCGCCTGGGGTTGCTGGTGTGCGTAATAGGCGGCAAGATTTTCCATGTCGTCATCACTAAGGCTGGCAACCATCGAGGCCATGATGGGGTTATCCCTTTGTGCTGATTTTTTATCCCCTGTTCTAAAATCATTGAGCTGTTTGGCAGTATATTCAGCATATTGACCAGCCAGGATCGGATTGTTGGGGATAATGCTGTTGCCGTCCGAATTATGGCAACCTGCGCAAATCCCGGTAGCGATTTCCTTGCCTTTTTCGGCATCACCACCAGGGATGGCAGGGTTGGCAAACGCAAAACCGGAGACAATGAGCGTCAACGCTGCGACAACAATTTCAGATTTTTTCATGATTGTCTTATTAAGGTTGTAATTAAGAGAGGGAGACTGCCCGTCATTTTAGCAAGATTTGCAGAATCTGGTAAATGAGTCAGCAACTCTGTGCATAATATGTGCCATGAAAACCTTGCTCATATTTCTGATAATTGCCAATATCAGTACGGCTTGTTATTTTTATTTTTTTAAACATGAACGTGAAGGGGCGGCTGTGTCGCTGCTTCATCCAGAGAAAATTATCCTATTGCCATTCAAACAATAGAAAACATAGTAGCTGATAAAACAGCTGGATTGTATTATCCATGAATAATTTGGGGTCTTAACGGGAGTTGGTGTGGCGGTCAAAATAAAAACGAAAGAAGAAATCGAAACTATGCGGGTGGCAGGTAGGCTGGCAGCAGAGGTTCTTGATTATATTGAGCCATTTGTTCAGCCTGGAGTCACTACCGGCAAACTCGACGAACTGTGTCACCACTATATGGTGGATGTCCAGAAAACTATTCCGGCACCACTGAATTATGCGCCACCGGGTTATAGTCCATTTCCAAAATCGATCTGTACTTCGGTGAATCATCAGATATGCCATGGTGTGCCGGGGGAGAAACGACTCAAGGACGGGGATATTGTCAATATCGATGTGACGGTAATTTACGAAGGTTATCATGGGGATACGAGTCGCATGTTTTTTATCGGTCAGCCGTCTATTCAGGCAAAAAGACTTTGTGAGTTAACTTTTGAGGCTATGTGGCGTGGAATCGAAACTATTCATGCCGGAAGTCGGCTGGGTGATATTGGGCATGCTATTCAACAGCTGGCGGAACATGCAGGTTATAGCATCGTAAAAGAGTTTTGTGGACATGGGGTGGGTGCGCAGTTTCATGAGGATCCACAGGTGTTGCACTATGGACGTCCCGGTACCGGAATGGAATTGAAGCCAGGTATGGTAATTACGGTTGAACCCATGATTAATGCGGGAAAGGCGGCAATCAAGTCGCTGCCGGATGGCTGGACAATCATTACCAAGGATAGAAGTCTGTCGGCGCAGTGGGAACATACTGTACTGGTCACGGAGAACGGATATGAGGTGCTGACAGTTTCTGCCGGTACGCCAGCCAAACCGGTCTATTGTTATGCGACCAGATAACTTCCCTTTTCCAGAGATCACTAAACATAATGAAGACTATATCGCGCTGTAATGATCGTTCTCCAACCCAGCTTCGTCCCGTTAAACTGACCCGTGGCTATACGCGTTATGCAGCGGGTTCGGTGCTGGTCGAATATGGTGAAACCAAGGTATTGTGTCAGGCGAGTGTTATTGAAAAAATACCCCCTTTTCTTAAAGGTAAAGGTCAGGGGTGGCTGACGGCGGAGTATGGCATGTTGCCCTGCTCAACAGGGGAACGCATGCAACGCGAGGCCGTAAAAGGCAGTCAGTCTGGGCGCACTATGGAAATCCAGCGCTTGATCGGTCGCGCACTCCGCGCGGTGGTGGATTTGAGCAAACTTGGTGAGCGTACTGTGCAGATCGATTGTGATGTTATTCAGGCCGATGGCGGTACGCGTACCGCAAGTATTACCGGCGCATTTGTCGCATTGTGTGACGCGGTACGGGTGCTGTTGACGCAGGAAGCCATTCAGTTCAGCCCTGTTTTAGATCACGTTGCCGCGACTTCAGTTGGTTTGGTGAAGGGCTGTCCGCTGCTGGATCTGGACTACGCCGAGGATTCTAGCTGTGATACAGACATGAATGTCGTGATGACCGGCAAGGGCGGTTTGATCGAAATTCAGGGTACGGCCGAAGGCCAGACCTTTACTCGTCAGGAACTGGATGCAATGCTTGATCTCGCTCAGCAAGGGATTGCGGAGCTGATTAATCTGCAAAAACAGGCGCTTGCTTCCGGGTAATGAGCAACTTTACTATGCAACCTTATTTTGAAAAAATTATTCTAGCCAGTGGTAATGCCGGTAAATTAACCGAGATTCAGCAAATTCTTGGGCCACTTGGAATTGAAGCTATCGCGCAGTCAGTTTTTACGGTGCCTGAAATCGATGAACCATTCGATACGTTTCTGGAGAACGCCTTGCTTAAGGCGCGTCACGCCAGTCGGCTGAGTGGTCTGCCTGCGCTTGCGGATGATTCCGGTATCTGTGTCAATGTCTTGCATGGTGAGCCTGGCGTGCGTTCGGCACGTTATGGGGGAGAGCCGAAGTCGGATGAGCGCAACAACCAGATGTTGGTGCAGGCACTGGAAAATCACTCCGACCGTAGCGCCTGTTTTTATTGTGTGCTTGTCTTGGTAAGACATGCCGCCGACCCCCAGCCTATTATTGCGGATGGCTGCTGGCAGGGACAAATTATTTCGCAGCCTCGTGGCATGAATGGGTTTGGTTATGATCCGTATTTCTTTTTGCCAGACCTGGGAAGGACATCAGCCGAATTGAGCTCTGAGCAAAAAAATCAACTGAGCCATCGTGGCCGGGCTTTGCGCAAGCTGGTAGATATACTGGCAGAACATCGAAATTGATGGCTGTCTGGTTATCCCTGCTATCACAGTATCAGGCCGGTAAATGATGAGTATTAATCCCCTTTCTCCATCGCCTCTTTCCCCCAGATTGATAGAGTTACCTCCGTTGAGTCTCTATATCCATCTGCCTTGGTGTATCAAAAAATGTCCGTATTGTGATTTCAACTCGCATGCTATGGACAGACAAACTGATTTACCTGAAGAAGCCTATGTTGCTGCGCTGAAACGGGATCTTGAAATGGCGTTACCTGCTATCTGGGGACGACCCGTCATCAGTGTGTTTTTTGGGGGGGGCACACCCAGCCTGTTTAGTGCCCAAGCCATTGATGCAATTTTGTCTCATGCCAGAATGTTGTTACCGTTCGTACCATCTGCTGAAATTACGCTGGAAGCCAACCCCGGTACGTTTGAGGCACCGAAGTTTGCGGATTTTCGTGCAGCAGGTATCAACCGCTTATCGATTGGTATCCAGAGTTTCAATCGAAAACATTTGAAGGCATTGGGGAGAGTACACGATGATCTCGAAGCGTGGCGGGCAGTGGAAATGGCCTGTCGCTATTTTGATAACGTCAATCTGGATCTGATGTATGCCTTGCCTGAGCAAACTCTGGCAGAAGCGCAAAAGGATATCGAACAGGCCCGCACCTGCGATGTGCGGCACCTGTCGGCTTACCACCTGACGCTTGAACCCAATACCTGGTTCTATCAGCATCCTCCTGACCTGCCGGACGACGATCTGAGTGCCGACATGCAGGAAATGATAGAACAGTTTCTGGCTGAACAAGGCTATGGTAATTACGAAATTTCTGCTTTTGCGAAATCAGGGTGGGAGTGCCGGCATAACCTCAATTACTGGCAATATGGTGATTATCTGGGTGTTGGTGCCGGTGCGCATACCAAGATCAGTTCTCGTGAGAAGATCGTGCGTCAAATGCGCCATAAGCATCCACGGCAATATCTTGAACAATCGGCGAATATCCCGAAGGAGGCAGCAGCATTCATCGTGCGGGAACATGAAGTGGCTTCGCGCGATCGGGTATTCGAGTTCATGATGAATGCGCTGCGTCTGACAGAAGGGTTTGCACCGGCACTATTTCAGAGTCATACCGGTCTGGCACTTTCTGCATTACAAAAACAGCTTGAAGTCGCAGAACAGCAGAATCTGATCATCTGGACACATGACCGAATTCGCCCCACTCTTCGTGGTAGACGTTATCTGAATGATTTGCTGGGAATATTTTTCCAGAATGATGCGCTCTCACTCGATAAGGCAACTATTGATCTGATCTGATCAGCATGATTTGGCGTGGGGGGCTTTTTATGGGTACGTACACCTCTCAATGGTGGTATTTTTGATTTCGGGTAGCTACGCTTGCCAGTCGCTTCTGACCGCTTTTTTTGATGCGCTGTTATACTTCGCTCATCCGCTTTGTGGATCGTCAATTCCACAGCGCCTTGAAGAGACTGGAACTATTGCGTATGGTTTTTAGTTAACTGATATATAGAAATATTCTATGCATGTTCAGAACATTGGCTTTATTGGCCTGGGTATTATGGGAAAACCCATGGCAAGCCGCTTGCTTCAGTATGGTTATCCGGTTTTTCTCTACTCCCGTAGTGGCGTGCCTGATGAGCTGATCTCCTCAGGAGGCTATGCTTGTTGTTCTGCGGTCGAAGTTGCCGAGAAAGCAGATATGGTTATTCTGATGTTGCCGAATACGGTAGATGTAGAAGAAGTTCTGTTTGCTGATAACGGTGTGGCCGTTGGCCTGACCGCCGCCAGGCTGCCCGAATTATCAAATCGTAAAATCGTTATTGATATGAGTTCCATCTCTCCGGGCGAGACCCGTCGTTTTGCCAGCTGTATAGCCGAACTGGGGCATGATTATGCTGATGCACCGGTTTCTGGCGGTCAGACTGGTGCGCAGCAAGGCACATTGACGATCATGGTGGGCGCCACCTTGGCAGTATTTGAAAAAATACAGCCTATACTGGCACGGATGGGGCAGCACATCACTCACATCGGTCAACCTGGAAGCGGGCAGATCTGCAAAATGGCTAACCAGATTGTGGTGGCCGGTACCTGTGTAAAAAATATCCGTCAGGCGTTAATGGGTGGATTTGCGGCGTCCCGGATACTTGATGTGCATGGAGAGCGGATGATCAATCGTAATTTTCAGCCTGGGTTTCGCATTGATCTGCAGGTCAAAGATCTTGATATTGTCTTGGCGTGCGCAGCGGAACTGGGCATCAGCCTGCCTAATACTGCGTTGACGCAATCACTTTATCAGGCCTGTATCGCGCAGGGTGACCAGCTGCTCGATAATTCCGCGATTGTGCGTATTTTAGAAAAGATTTCCAATCACGAAATCACGCCACAGACCACACATGCTATCCCGTGAACTGATCAGGCAGTTACTGGCCATTCTGCCCTCGGATTCGGTTCTGTATGAGGCAGAGGATCTGGGGCCTTATGAATGCGATGCGCTTTCTATTTACCGCCAGTTACCGCTGGCTGTTGTATTACCACGCACCGAAGCGGAAATTGTTAAAATTCTGCAACTCTGTTACCGCGAACGGGTGCCGGTGGTGGCGCGCGGGGCAGGAACGGGGTTATCAGGCGGTGCGCTGCCGCATGCACAGGGAATATTGCTCTCTCTGGCAAAGCTCAATCAAATCATTGAAATCGATCCCATGGCCTGTACTGCCAGAGTACAGCCGGGCGTGCGCAATCTTGCCATCAGCCAGGCGGCCAGTATCCATGGGCTCTACTATGCGCCCGATCCGTCATCGCAGATTGCCTGCACGATCGGCGGCAATGTGGCTGAAAATTCTGGGGGCGTACATTGCCTGAAATATGGTCTGACCGTGCACAATATTCTAAAGCTGCGTGTGCTGACCATCGAGGGGGACGAGATTGAAATCGGTGCCGAAGCATATGATAGCCCAGGGTATGATTTACTGGCCTTGTTGACAGGTAGTGAAGGCATGCTGGGTATTATCACGGAAATCACCGTTAGGCTGCTGCCCAAACCCGAGGCAGCCCAGCTGGTGATGGCAACATTCTCCGATCTGGCTGAAGCTGGCGAAGCGGTTGCCAGCGTCATTCAGTCAGGGATCATTCCTGCCGGGATGGAACTGATGGACAATTTGACCATTGGTGCCGTTGAAGATTTTATTCAAGCCGGCTACGACAGGCAAGCTGCCGCAATCCTGCTGTGCGAATCGGATGGTATGGCGGCAGAGGTTGCTGCTGAAACTGAGAAAATCGGGCAAATTCTGCGTGCAAGTGGGGCAATCAAGGTAGAAATTGCTCAGGATGAGGTGCAGCGTCAGCGTTTGTGGGCAGGGCGAAAGGCAGCATTTCCGGCAGCCGGCAGAATTTCTCCAGACTACTATTGTATGGATGGCACCATCCCACGTAAACATCTGGCACGGGTGCTGGCGCAGATTGAGCGGCTTTCAGCAGAATTCAGCTTGCGTTGCATGAATGTGTTTCATGCAGGAGACGGCAACCTGCATCCGTTGATTCTTTATGACGCCAATCAGCCCGGTGAGCTGTGCAAAGCAGAAGCATTTGGCGCGCGTATCCTCGAGATCTGTATCGCGTCAGGCGGTACTATCACGGGTGAGCACGGGGTTGGAATAGAAAAACTTGACCAGATGTGCCTGCAGTTCAGCGATGCCGAGCGTGAGTTGTTTTTAGCCATCAAGACTGCTTTCGATCCACAGGCGCTTCTTAACCCAGGTAAAGCGATTCCCAGTCTGCATCGCTGCGCTGAGTTGGGCGCCATGCACGTGCATCACGGACAAACCCGCTTCCCTGATCTGCCGAGATTCTGAATCTTGACAGATTATTAATTTTCTATCATGTCCTCGATCCTGGAATCATTTACTGACGCGGTCAAACAGGCCGCAGAGAAGCGGCAGACACTTTACATCAAAGGGGGCAGCAGCAAATATTTTTATGGTATTCCACCTTTGGAAGATACGTTGCCGCTTGATGTCACGGGTAATCTGGGAATTGTCGATTATGAGCCCAGCGAGCTCATCATCACCGCACGTGCCGGTACGCCTCTGCACGAAATAGAGAATACATTAGCGCAGCATGGACAGATGCTGGCCTTCGAGCCACCCCATTTCGGGCAGTCGGCCACACTTGGGGGATGTGTCGCTACTGGACTTTCCGGACCACGACGCGCCTATGCGGGCGCCGTGCGTGATTTCGTTCTTGGTGTTCGGATCCTGGATGGGCAAGGCAGGGTAATGTCCTTTGGTGGTCGGGTCATGAAAAACGTTGCTGGTTACGATGTTTCCCGTCTCATGGCGGGATCAATGGGAACGTTGGGCATCCTCCTGGAAGTGTCACTCAAGGTTCTGCCAAAACCAGCCACGGAACGTACACTTTGTTTGGTAACAACCATGGCGCAGGCACTGGAGCTAATGCGTTACTATGCAACCCGACCCTTACCTGTTTCTGCCACATGCTATATCGATGGGCGATTGTACGTCCGTTTATCTGGAATGGAAACCGCCGTTGCCGCCGCGCAGGAGCAGCTGAGAGGTGAGGTGGACGAGGATGGAGAAACATTTCTGGAGTCGATTAGACATCATACTCATCCCTTTTTTCATAGCCGACCCGTCCTGTGGCGACTATCGGTCAAAGCGACGACGGCACCGTTGTCACTGCCTGGTGAGCAGCTGATTGAGTGGGGTGGGGCATTACGCTGGTTTGCACCTGCGGAAGCTATCGCAGCGGATGAAGTGCGCAGACTGGCTGCTGCTGCGGGTGGGCATGCCACGTTATTTTACGGCGACAGAGCGGGTACGTCGGTATTTCAACCTTTATCACCAGTGTTGCAGAGAATGCATCAGCGTTTAAAACAGCAATTTGACCCGGCGGGCATCCTGAACCCGCGCCGTATGTTCCCGGAATTCTGACATGCAGACACAGCTTGAAGATGGCATCAGAAACACACCTGCAGGGAAAGAAGCGGATGCCATTCTGCGCAGCTGCGTTCATTGTGGTTTTTGTCTTGCTACCTGTCCGACCTACCAGCTATTGGGGGATGAGCTCGACAGTCCGCGTGGCAGGATTTATCTGATTAAGCAGCTTCTGGAGGGCGCAGAGGCAACACAGAAAACGCAGCGACACCTTGATCGCTGCCTGACCTGCCGTGCCTGCGAGACGACATGTCCTTCCGGGGTTCAGTACGGTCGGCTACTCGATATTGGCCGTCACCAGGTGGAGCAGCAGGTTGAACGCAGGCTCCACGTAAGACTGATTCGGTACGCTTTGAGAAAGATCTTGCCAAATCGCCGGATTTTTGTGGCACTCATGACAGCTGCGCGTATCGCCAGACCGCTTATGCCGGCAAAGCTAAAAAAAAGTATTCCGCCTGTATCCAAAGAAATCAATCTGCCTGTGGAGGGAAACGGCCAGCGTGTCATGCTGGTGCTGGACGGCTGTGTTCAACCGGTTCTTAAACCAGCGATTAATCTGGCCACCAGCCGGGTACTTAAAAGAGTGGGCATTGATCTCGTTAGTGCATCACAGGCCGGTTGTTGCGGCGCGCTTGCCTATCACCTCAATGCACAGGATGAAGGATTGGATGCGATGCGACGGAATATTGACGCATGGTGGCCTTATGTCGTGCACCCGAACAAACCAGCGGAGGCGATCGTTATAACCGCAAGCGGTTGTGGCGTGACCATCAAGGAGTATGGACACCTGCTACGCCATGATGACCGGTATGCAGAGAAAGCAGCCCGTATTTCAGCGCTGGCGAAGGATATTGGCGAGGTAATGGCTGCTGAAAAAAACCATCTTGCTACTTTGATGAGAAACAATACGTATTTACCGCATATTGCTTTTCATTCACCCTGCACCTTGCAGCATGGCATGCGCCTCAACGGTGTAGTTGAAGAGCTGCTTCAGGCCTTGGGTTTTAAACTGGCGAGAATTGCCGATGCTCACCTTTGCTGTGGTTCCGCTGGCACCTATTCTCTGCTGCAACCACAGCTATCGCGGCAGCTGCGTGATAATAAACTGGCTGCATTATGTCAGGAAAAATCAGCGCTGCTGGCAACTGCCAATATCGGCTGTCTGATGCATTTACAGGCGGGTACAGATAAACCAGTGAAGCACTGGATAGAACTGCTGGATGAAGCATTGCCGTAACCGTCCAGCGCTCCCACCTATCTTTCCTGCTGTTTAGTGATTGAATAAACGCTGGTGTAAGCGGTAGCAATTCATCGATGCGGTTATTGGGCCAGGTGGGTAGTTTGGCGAGGGTGTCTGCAAGCCATGCGGCGGGATTGAACCGCCCCGGGTTTTGAGGAGGCTCCAAATCTTGAGAGAATGGAGCCATGAACAAATTAAACAAATATTCGCCTGAAGTAAAAGCACGCGCAGTCCGTCTGGTGCAAGAGCATCGCAGTGAGTACCCTTCGCTGTGGGCGACGATAGAATCGATAGCGCCAAAGATTGGCTGCGCACCACCGACACTGCATGATTGGGTAAAGAAGCACGAGATCGACACAGGCTTGCGAGATGGTGTCACCAGTGAAGAACGCGAGCGCATCAAAGCACTGGAGCGTGAAGTCAAGGAATTACGTCGCGCCAATGAGATACTGAAACTGGCCAGTGCTTTTTTTGCCCAGGCGGAGCTCGACCGCAAACTCAAATCCTGAGATCATTCATTGACCGGCATCGCGACACCCACGGAGTCGAGCCTATCTGCAAGGTATTGCAGGTCGCTCCGTCGGGATATCGACGTCACGTTGTCGAACTGCGTAATCCGGCATTGCGCTGTGCCCGAGCTATTCGCGATGACGATCTGATGCCGCAGATACAACGAATCTGGCAGGCCAATCTGCAGGTTTATGGTGCCGACAAGGTATGGCGACAACTTAAGCGCGAAGGAATACAGGTAGCTCGTTGCACTGTTGAGCGGCTGATGAAACGGTTGGGGCTGGAAGGTGTACGGCGCGGCAAGGTTGTCCGCACGACGGTTCCGGACAAGGCACTGCCGTGCCCACTGGATAGGGTCAACCGGCAATTCAAGGCAGATCGCCCAAACCAGTTGTGGGTGTCGGATTTCACCTATGTTTCCACCTGGCAGGGCTGGCTGTATGTCGCGTTCGTCATCGACGTGTTTGCCCGGTGCATCGTGGGTTGGCGGGTCAGTTCCAGCATGCACACAGACTTCGTGCTGGATGCGCTGGAGCAGGCGTTATACACCCGGCAACCGGAGCTGGGTGCTTTGATTCACCACAGCGACAAGGGCTCCCAGTATGTCTCTATCCGTTATACGGAGCGACTTGCCGAGGCCGGGATAGAGCCGTCGGTTGGCAGTAAAGGAGATAGCTACGACAACGCACTGGCCGAAACGATCAACGGGCTTTACAAGACTGAATTGATTCATAAGCAAGGGCCTTGGAAAAACAGGGAATCCGTTGAATTGGCGACGTTGAACTGGGTGTTCTGGTTCAATCATCAGCGTTTGCTCGGACCTATCGGCTATATACCTCCAGCAGAAGCTGAGGCACAATACTATCGGCAGTTAGCCAACTCGGATTCTGCCAGTGTTACTTAAACTAAATAGTGCCTGCCCGAAAACCAAAAATTCCCAATAAAACCAACAGCCGGTATCCGATTAGGCGTAGTGAAGATTTTTGATAAATCGAGCCAGACTGGCGTTATCAGACGATTTTAGGCAATTATCAAGAACAATCCCTCTAAACTTCGTTAGAATTTTACGAAAATATCATTCTCAAAAACAAACTTCCTTCAAGCGAGAATATCATGCGAGTCGTCCGGGACAGACAGATGCAATTAGGCGAGATTGGCATTGCTCAAATCCGGTTCAACTTACGTTCGCGGGACGACATCCCGAAGGTGCTGCGGGGTTTGCAGCACCTGTACATGAACGAGGCGTTGCGCGAACAGGTGTTCACGCTGCTGGAGAACGAGATGGCGCCTGGGGTAGACAAGCACAACGGCCGCCCGGGTATGGACCTGTGGCGCATTCTGGTTTGTGGTGTGCTGCGCCTGGATTTGAATATTGACTATGACCGCCTGCTCGAGCTCGTCAACGAGCACAAGACCTTGCGTCAAATGCTGGGGCATGGACTGTTTGATGCCGAGCTGCAATATAACCGCCAGACCCTGGTGGACAACGTTGAACTGCTCACGCCGGAACTACTGGACAAATTGAACCAGATCATTGTTGCCGGAGGGCATGTCCTGCTAAAAAAGGGCGACGCCGCCCTGCGTGGGCGGTGCGACTCCTTTGTGGTTGAAACCAATGTGCATTTTCCAAGTGACATTGGTCTTTTGTGGGATGCGATGCGCAAAGCAATCATTCTGACCGGGCAATGGTGCGAAAGTCAGCAATCGAGCCACTGGCGACAGTATCGCTACAATCTGCGTCAACTGAAGCGACTACTGCGCGAAGTACAAAATAAAAAACGGTGCAAGACGCCGAAAACCCAGGGGCAAACCATTCAAGCCCACCGAACCTATATCGAGCAGGCACAACAACACCTGGACAAGATTCGGGCTACCTTGTCCGGGCTGATCGCCAAAACCCCCACCGAGCGACTCCTGAAGCTTGAAATCGAAGGTTATTGCCAGCATGCTGCCCGCCAGATCGATCAGATCGCGCGCCGCGTGCTCAAAGGGGGAATGATTCCCCATCAGGAAAAAGTATTCTCCATTTTTGAACCCCACACCGAATGGATCAGTAAAGGCAAAGCGGGTGTGCCGGTTGAGCTGGGTCTCAAGACATGCATTCTGGAAGACCAGTACCAGTTTATCCTGCATCATCATGTAATGGAGCAACAAACCGATGATCAAGTTGCGCTTGTCATGATCTCCGAGACCAGAAAACACTTTCCTTCTCTCAACGCCTGCAGTTTCGACAAAGGCTTCCACTCCCCCGATAACCAGGATGGATTAGCCCAACAGCTTGATCAGGTCACGCTACCCAAAAAAGGTAAATTATCCCAGGAACGTAAAGCTGTGGAACACACTGAAGCGTTTACCCAGGCTCGCCGCGCACACTCGGCAGTGGAGTCGGCTATTAATGCCTTGGAAGTGCACGGTCTGGACAAATGCCCGGATCATGGCATCGATGGTTTTAAACGCTACGTTGCGCTCGCCATCGTCACCCGCAATATCCACCGCATTGGTGACATTCTGTGGCAGCAGGATGTGAAACGTGAACGCAAGGCCAACGCGCAACATTCGAAGCGCCGACAGACGGCCTGAAAAACCTTCATTCTTGACGTAAAAACCCCGGATTTCGGCCAAATAGCGCCTGGTGTCGGGCAAAAAACAGGTTTTTTGTGATGCTTGCTGAAAAAATACAACCAAAAGCCTTTTTACGCTTATCGCTGTGCAGTGTTTTATTTGTGCTGCTTAAAAAGCAGGCAGTCTTCTCGTGAAAAACAGGGTTTTCTGACGGGTACTAAATAGCCTCCACAGAACCCGGGGCGATTCAAGATCGAGTTTGTTGAGTTGCGCGGTACCGAACAAGGTTTGAATGGCAGCGGCGCGTTGACCGGCACGTTCCGATCCGGTGAATAGCCAATTCTTTTTGCCGATTGCGATCGGGCGGATGGTGTTCTCCACCGGGTTGTTGTCGATCGGAAGAAAGCCGGTTTGTGCGTAGCGGATGAGACCTGGCCAGCGTCTGAGGGTATAGCGCGTAGGTTGAGGTGACGACAGGAACCCCAACACGACAACCGCATCGCCACCAGCCAACCCTGAAAGCGAGACATCGCGATCAATAAAACCATCAGCAACCCGCAAAGGCCAAACCGGTTAAAAATGTTGGGGTTCGTTACCTCACCCCAACCTACGGTCCTTTAATCCGACACCGAAAGTAAATTCCCTACATCGCCACACCAATCCGCCGCCAGAACGCCATTACGCACATAACGATGAAATGTCGAATACGGCCAATCTTGAACCCGGTTGACATAGCCATGTTTCAAGGGATTAACATGGATATAATCAATATGCTTGGCATAATCCAATTCTGTGGTAATCGTATGTTCCCAATAGCGGCGTTGCCAAATACCCCGTTCAGACCGTTTTCGCCGCGTCGCCGACAAGCGTTCCTTGCGGGAAAAACCTTTTGAAAACAGCAGCTTGATTAACCTCCAACGTACCGGGAAATTATCGGTATCAGGTGGAAGAGTCCATATACAGTGCATGTGATCCGGCAGCACCACCCAGGCATCAATATGGAATGGGTATAAGCGTTTCACCCGGCGAACCGAATCCCGCAACAGATCAATGTGATCCGTGAGTATAGTCTGTTGCCGTTCCAATAAATTGACCGTAAAAAAATAACACCCACCCGCCACAAAATTACGTCGGTAATTTGGTATAAAAAGCTTCCGCATCAAAAAAAATCAACGGAAATAATGGCATAGGCGTATGGCGGTTTCGCGCCAGCAAACCGCCATGCCAAACAAAGCAAACAACCAGACAAAAATCCCATGTTTGGAAATGCCGTCATGAAAACCAGCATGACAGGCTTCGTTCATGGTGGTTCGCTAAAGCGGAACCACCCTACAATTCATCCGCCGTACGGACGTGTAAAAAAGCCTCGTTGCGTGAACGAGGCTTTTAAAATGGGCGTGTCAGATAATTTGCTGCGGGGGGTTATAAGGGCAGCATTGTTTTTTCAAAAAGAATTGTTCCACTGACATCAATTAGCTTGACGGTCAGCGCGGCATCCTAGGAAATTTCAACCAGACCGAATGATTGCAAATGCGGTGGCGGAGAATTTTGCCCAATGCCTTCGGTGCTCGGAGCGCGCAAATATTCATACTGCGGACCGAAGCTTGCATCGAGATTACCCGCCCCAAAAGCGCCGGCATGAATCGGGCCGATGACAAATTCCCAGAACGGAGTGAAATTCTTGAATGTTGCCAATGCAGGGTCATACGAGATGGCGGCGGTAAAATGCACATCGCTGGTCAGAAAAACAACATTTTTGATCTGATGATCCTTGATAAACTCCAGGATTTCAGCGAGTTGAACTTCACGGCCCAGCACGGCCGGATCATCCTGCCCCCAGGCATCGCGATCATCGATGCCACCGGTTACAATACTGAGCGGATCATGCGTGGAAATGATTTTCCAGGTTGCGCAGGATGTTTTTAAAGCTTTTTTCAGCCAGGCCAACTGTTTCCGCCCCAGCATTTCGATTCCGTCAGGATTGGAATTGTCTGGATTCGCGTCGCGGAAGCTGCGTTCATCCAGTAAAAACAATTCCATATGTTTGCCATGTTGCACGCTTTTATATAATTTTCCGCGTTCGATAGGATTATATTCATATAAAGCCTGGCGCGCATTGACTGCCAGCACATCCGCGCTGATACCAAAATAAGGCGCGCCTGCGGGCATGATTTCACCCGGATACCAATTATTGGTTACTTCATGATCGTCCCATTGAACGTAGACGGGGGTTTTAGCAAGAAAGCGCGTCATTTTTTCGTCCCCCAGATTGTATTTTCAATTTGCGCGGAAATCGTCCAGGGAGACAGCGACAAAATCCTTTGCTGGCTCATTTTTCCAGGCGCCGCCACCAACGTCAGCGGGAATTTCCTTGCTTGGCGGGATCGGTGCATCCGCATAAATCATATCACCCTGAAACAGCGCAAAATCAGGATTCAGTTTGGACATGGAATCAAAAATGACATAACCGCCTTTGATCAGATCCCCGTCGGCGTGGATCACTTCAAGATCGGGATTGCGTCCCCAGCCCTGGCCGGCCAGATCCGCGACCCAGACAAACCGTACGGGATCGGCGCTATCCCTGTTGCTTGCTGTTTTAAACACAGACGTGCTTGCAGAAACCATCGAACGTGGATTTTTTTTCAGCGATTTGCATTCTGCCTGATAGTAATAGTGCGATCCAGATTTCAAGCCTTTAAATACGAGCGAGCCTGTATAGTCTTTCCGCTCAGTTACGCGAAGCGATTTTTTTCTGACTATACCGTTATGCTTGGCTGCGTCAATTAGATTTTTGTCCGTGGCCAGCGTAAATGTCAAAAGTGCATCCTGTTCAAAATTGCAGCGCCCCCAAAGTACGGCGCTGTCATGCGTGACGTCGCCTGATTGAATATAGACACTATCATCTGAAGCAATTAAGTGGGTCGGCAGAATCGACGTAACCACAAAAATACTCGATGCAAATAACCGTTTTACAGTACTTGATTTCATCTTGCTCCTCCTGGAATGTATTGCTGTTGATGAGCAAATCACGCTCGGAGAGAACACTAAAAGAAGTATGTGAAAATCTGATGTCGGTAAGATGATAGTTTTTTACGAATTGACGAAACGGCGTTATATTCAGACTGGCAGTCTTAGCGAAAGTATGTATTTTAAGGCTATGTTTGCGTTAAACGTTGAAAATACTTTTTTGTCCAATGTCAAATAGGCTGAAACATTAAAACCGGAGAGCATAGTCATGAAAACCTCTGATTTTCGGGAGTGGTTGGAAAAAATATCGCAGCTTAGCCGTGGACAAAAAGAACATGTCAGGCATTGCCTGAGCAAAGTGACGCCAAAAGCTGCGGCGGTGAAGTGGCTTGAGGATTCTTTTGAACCGATTTGCCCGGTCCGCCAAGCGGATCGATCCTATCGTTGGGGATGCCAGGCGGGGCTGCAACGTTTTTGCTGTTGCGGGTGCAAGCACACGTTCACAGCGGTATCGGGAACGCCTTTGGCCCGTCTGCGGCATAAGGAGCAATGGTTGAATTACAGCGCGGAAGCCAATAGAATGCCCCGTATCGCCTGGCTCAGTCGGGAGGGGTGAGAGCCGGGATTGCGGCGGTGTGTGTTTGACATCGATTTTTCTCCATTTTGTGTTTTTATATTAGTAATACAATCGAGCGGGCAAAAACCGGAACCGCACATAGAAGAAAAATTAATAAATTTTCTAACTGTTTGTTTTTAAATGATAAATAATCCGGTTTTTTAAGTAACAATGCCCTTGGCGATCCAGTGTCGAGCACTGCTCACAATTTTTCCATCCGCTTGACCGGCGATGCCGAGATGCTTTCGAGTTTTTGTGATACATTGATTACACGTATTCAATAGTTGACGTAAAGGGGATTAGATATGGCCACCTCAATAAGACTTTCTCCGGAAATTGAACAACGGCTTGATTATTTGGCCGGCCAAACCGGGCGTACGAAGGCATTTTATTTACGAGAAATCATCGAAAAAGGATTGACTGATATGGAAGATTATTACTTGGCCGCCGGCGTGTTGGAACGCGTTCGCAAAGGTGAAGAACGCGTATATTCATTAGATGAGGTGGAGAACGCGCTTGGCGTGGCTGATTGAACTGTCAGAGACGGCGAATAAGCAACTGGCAAAACTCG
Source organism: Nitrosomonas sp. (assembly GCA_016703745.1). Lineage (NCBI taxonomy): Bacteria > Pseudomonadati > Pseudomonadota > Betaproteobacteria > Nitrosomonadales > Nitrosomonadaceae > Nitrosomonas > Nitrosomonas sp. The sequence continues at coordinate 2,172,960 of JADJBK010000006.1, forward strand.
ATAAGACGGAAGCGAGGCGTATTACGAAATTTCTGCGAGAGCGTTTGGCTGTTACCGACAATCCACGCACTGTAGGCAAGGCTTTATCCGGTCCGCTTGGTGGTTTGTGGCGTTATCGAGTGGGTGACTATCGATTGATTTGTGACATTCAGGACGGCGTGCTGTGCGTTTTGGTATTGAAGATCGGTAATCGTCGAGAAGTTTACAAGTGATATCGGCAGCAAGGGTAATTATACGTTTGGGTAAGTATTGCCTATCTTGTCCAAGCGACAGTTGATGTTGCTTGATCATGTGCAGGGATGATCAGCGCGGCAGGACTTTAACCCAGAAAGGTAGCGGGTGTGTGAGTTTGACGGGCAGGTTGGCTTCGAGAAAGGCGAGAATTTTATCGGTGTCTTTCAGCGGGTAGGAACCGATGATCCGTAAATCGGCAATCTCAGGGTCACAGGTAATGTAGCCTGGTCGGTAACGGCTGAGTTGCAGCAAAAACTCGCTGAGCGGCAAATCGTCGGCAACGATAAAGCCTTCGGTCCAGGCTGGTTTATCCTGGCTGTGTCGGTGGATAGGCTCAATGTGATTTGAGGTAAACTGAACTTGTTGGCCGGCAAGTAGGGTTTGTTTGGCGAAAGTGGTATCGACGGGGTGGATTTCAACGGCATCTTGAAACACGGCAACCTGTGTCCGGTTTTTGTGCTGGCTAACACTGAAGCGCGTGCCGAGAGCCTGAACGCTGCCTTGCAAGGTATCGACGATAAATGGCCGTTTCAATTACGGTGACAGTTTACTAAATAAATATATCATATTGTCAGCATAGCTCGCTTACCTCGTATTGTAATGCCCAGTTATTCGGTTTGGAGGATTAGAGCGAAAAGTTAACAGCAATGACTGGCCGTTAGCTTTTCGATCTAATTTTTCAGACCAAATAGTCATGCTGACAATATGGTATAACCAGTGAATTTGATAAACTGTCACCGTAATTCCACCGTAATTCATGTCAAAATTATGATCTATATATAGATCATAAAATATTTTAATGCAATTACGGGTAATTACGGTGACAGTTTACTGAATAAACTAATTGTGCCATATCGACAATATGACTCGCTTACCTCGTATTGCGATGCCCGGCTATTTAGTTCAGAGGATTAGATCGAAAAGTTAACGGCAATGGCTGGTCGTGAACTTAAGGCGAAGAAACGCGACCCCAAAAAAAGTAAAGGGCGGGAGTTAAGTATATTTAGTAAACTGTCACCGTAATCCCCGCAGCCGCGACAGAGCTTCGCAGATGGGTCTATGGAGGCGGGAAAGTGCTGCCTGGACTCGTAGCGAGGCGAGAAGTTGAGGCCGCCCTCCTGATCGCCAGATAGGTCAACGTCTAGTTCCAGAAGCAAACCCACAGGAGATTCATGGATTGTTCCAGCAACCAGGGCTCCGAGAATCAAAAAATGTCAGAACGGTATCTGGCAAGGACTGGCCAGCGGCTTTGAGCACCTGATGGCAGAACGCCTGCTGATCTCCGTCTGGTTGTCCAGTAAACACCGAAACTGCCATTCGCTTCGGCGGATTCGCCGAGATGGCATTGAGCACATGCTGGTCCCGTTCGTCGAAACTCCAGCCATACACGACCAGGTTCTCGCCGAGCTCAGGTAGCACCTCCTCATACACGTTCGTCAGGTAGTGACTCCGACGAATGGAGGCGACCTTCTCCTTACTCGTGCCCTCGCTAACAAAAACCGGCACATAGTGTCCGGACGACCATCGGTGCGTAATCGTCTCAAGTAAGTCACCTGCAGCGACAGCAATCTTTGTTTCATCGCCAATGTAGTCGCGCGCCACCGACAAGCTGCCGTGAGGATAAAACACCAAAGTGGCGCCCGTAGCGGGGGGAAGCGGCCTGCGCAGATACCCCCAATCCGTCTGAAACTCACTGTGATGGAAGGCATCTTTGAACCAGCTGCCGTTTGCTGCATTGAACAGCAGCATGGCCCAGTAGAGAGTAAGGTCGTAGTTCAAACTGACGACGGTAGGGAACGAGCTTGCGAAGGTACCCGCCCTTTGCAGGTCCGCTGCGACATCGGCATGAACCGGATGTACGCTGTGCACAGCTTGGATCAATGCTGTGCGCACTTCCGCGTAGGCTGCAGAAATGTCGGCCGACGGAGTTCCCAAGGCCACGTTGACGTGTTCGGCATACCAGCACGCGAGCAGCACATGCTCGAAGTCCGTTGTTCCGAGCTTCGCGAAAATCGGCGCGGTGGTTGCGAGCAACCCTTTTGCGTCCGCAACGCTGTGGAGTGTTGGGTATGCAAACTCATTGTGTATGGCGATGCTTGCCCCATTGCCTAGCAGCAAGGTTTGCCAATTGGCATCACGAAGACTTGCCCATACGTCGATCTTGATCTTTTCCATGAATGCCTACATGCCAAATCTACGAGATTCACCTGGCGCTGATGGATCGTCCAACGTTGTGCGAACTACGCGCGAAAGATGTCCACCTTGGTTTCAAGGCACTTGCGCAGGGTCAAGTCGTTGGCCCCCACCTCAAACCACCCACCAGGCTTCTGGTAAAAATCTAAGATTACGGTGACAGTTTACTAAATATACCGATTATGCAACATTGCCAGCATGGCATAGTTAGTGTATTTGGTAAACTGTCACCGTAATTCGTAATTCGTAATTCGTAATTCGTAATTCGTAATTCCGTAATTCTAATTCGTAATTCGACACACGCCGCATCCTGCCTCAGCCAGACAAACCGCCCCTGATGCAGGCGGCGCTGACATAACCACACCCCCGTGCCATCCCACAGCAAGACCTTGATGCGATTGCCCGCGCGATTGCAGAATATGAACGCCGAACCCGCGCAGGGCGGGTGACTCAATACCTGCTGCACAATCATCGATAAGCCATCCATGTCGCGACGCATATCCACCGAATCGACCGCCAGCCAGATCTTACCCGCGTGCGCAATCAACCCCCGCGCCCGGCAATAGGCCGCCTGCGACAAACCGCTCGCCTGCCAGTTGCTGATATGCTTTTGCTTGTCATCCTGTAATGCCATGGCTTATCCTCCTGTAAGGTAATGCAGAGGAGAATAATCCAGAAAATTGTGATTGCGTAGATGGGAGCGTTGGACGGTTACAATTGTCGTCTAATAGTTGCGCTTATTATTAACGACCCCTTGGTTTCTATCACTCCAAGATTAACTCAGTACACTGACATCATCCCAGGAAATCTGATGGAAATGCACGCCAACCAAGGTGATAGAGGCGCCAGAGCCAAAATCCACAACAAAATTGCTATCTTCCTGGCGAATTTCATGAATAAGCCTAGCCAGATGATCTCTTGAAGTTAAGCCCAGTCCTGTATCGAATACCAGATCATCATCACTGGAGATAAAATCCCCAATTCGCAGATGATTTGCCTCACGAATTACAAAATCATCAGATCCTTTTCCGCCATGGGAATCTTCACCGCCACGAACGGCGATGAGATCATTGCCATCGGTTGGTAAGTACTTGAGATCATCTTTTAATACGAAGCGACTACCAATCCATTGTTCGGAAATTCGGTTATACACCCCGTCATTATCGGCATCAGCATAACGTATAATTTCTGTTCCCAATGGCTTCAATTCACGATGTTCCACTACACCATTCGCGCCAACTGTGTATATATCGTCTGCATCAATTGATTTCGATCGGTACGAACCCTCTTTAAATTCGAGAACATGAGTAACTACGCCATTACTGATAGTAAATTTGAATTGTTTGTGGCTCCCTGATTGAGGGGAATCATCATTAAAATCATCGCTTCCTGAACTCATTTTTTTCTCCTGATTAATTATTTAAACCCATTTAGATTACAACATGCCAAGATAAATAATGATGCAAGCATCTGATATGTGGCAACACTTTTTGCATATTACTTAACAATTTTTTTCTTGCACACCGTTCATTCCTGCAAAACAAAGAAAGGTTCAAATCTTTTGTTATGGCTCCTGATCGGCTATCTGGCTGATCACAACTGGATATATAGTGTCTGTCAGAAAACCATTTCTAAAATTTAAAAATAACAAGTTGCATCTGGTTTCAGTAAGAAAGATTGCGGATATTTTGAACCAAATCAACATTAATAGCCTGTTATCAGAAGATAAAATCTTCAAATTTCGATCATGGTCTGAAAAAATATGCACCTTCAAAAACGAATTTTATTCGAAGGAATCCTCATGCGGGTCCTCCGAAATGCCCAGATGACTGATCACCTTCATGAATTGGTCAACCAGCATCGAACCCTGCGACAACCGCTACCGAACACCGGGTCATTCAGGGCAAACCCATCCCGCACGAAGAAAAAGTATTTTCTATTTTTGAACCGCACACTGAATGGACCAGAAAAGGTAAAACTGCTGTGTCGGTTGAATTGGGTGCCAGTCAAAGTCCGCGTAGGGCGATAACCTGTATTCCCATCAGGTTTTTGCCAAACACAAACAGAGGTTCAAATAAATAATCGAGTACGATAAAATAAGAATGGGTGAAAACAATCATGCCCACGTCTGTAGGGCGTATGAATTGTAGAGTGGTTCTGCTTTAGTGAGCCATCATGAACGAATCCTGCTATGCTGATTTTCATGGTGACATTTCTAAACGTGGGATTTTTGTTTGGGAATTTTTCTTTATATTCTGAAGAGGAAGAGTACCAACTTGCCAAGTATGCGTTTCACGCATTATTCGTATTTTTATGCTCTTGCAGGCTACGCGTTACTTGTGCCACCACGTTTTCTGCCAGGACCCGTTCTCCCAGAAAAATCGTTCCGGTTTGTTCCTGTTGAAGAATAGCCGCCTCTTCCTTGTTAAATGTACTGATTAGAATTTCATTGTGGGGGTTCAGGATGCGTGATACTTCAACCATTTGCCTGACGGCAATAGGATCTGATACCGTAATCACCAACACAGCCGATCGGGCAATATGCGCCTGGATTAATACTGTGGGCTCGCTTGCATTACCTGCTACTGCGTGGATCCCCTCTCCGCGCAGTTGTTCTATCAACTCTCGGTTTGGGTCAATAACGACGAAGGGGATAGCCTGATTTGTCAGTAAAGCACTTATTCGTTCACCTGTCGAACCAAAACCGACGACGATGACATGGTTGGTGACCACTTTGGAGCTGACCGCGACCGGCAGTTCCGCCAGAGGATCATTTGGCCGCTCGACAAAACGCGCCAACCTGGAACGGGAACGAATCCAGTTCTGAATGGGCTCTGCTGTCCGAAATACCAGTGGGTTGAGAGTGATAGTCACCAGCGCGCCCGCCAGGATGAGGCTATAACCATCACTTGGCAGGAGACCCAGTGAATGACCCAGAGACGCGAGTATAAAAGAGAGCTCGCCAATTTGCGCGAGACTGACTGAAACTGTCAGCGCCGTGTTAAGTGGATAACGCAAGGCAAGAATGAGCAACAGAGCAATCATGGATTTGCCAAAAATGATGATCATGACCACAATTACCAGCTTCAGTGGTTCATTCATAAGTATATTGGGATCAAACAGCATGCCAATCGACACAAAAAACAATACAGAGAAAGCATCTCGCAGAGGCAGGGATTCCCGAGCGGCTCGATGGCTCAATGGGGATTCACGCATGACCATGCCCGAGAAAAAAGCGCCTAGAGCGAGTGATACGTCAAATAGAATAGTAGCGCCATAGGCGATGCCGACTGCTACTGAAACCACGCAGAGAATAAAGAGTTCCTGGGATTTTGTGCTGGCGACATACCAGAGCAGCTTTGGAAAGATACGCTTACCAATAACCAGCATAAAACCAATAAAGATCGAGACCTTGCCTAAAATAATGAAAAGCGCTATGAATAAATCCAGACCACCACTGCCAGTGATCGAAGCTGAATCTGCGTCTGTTGCAAACCAGGCGGATAAAACCGGCAACAGTACCAGTGCCAGTACCACGACCAAGTCTTCGACGATTAACCAGCCAATTGCAATTTTTCCATTGATCGACTTGAGCAGACCACGGTGTTCGAGAGCTCGTAACAGCACTACTGTACTGGCAACCGACAAGGCAAGTCCAAATACGATCCCGCCCCCCAGACTCCACTCCCAGGAAGTCGCGACTATGGCGCCCAATATGGTGGCAACCAGTATTTGTAGAATGGCACCCGGAATGGCAATTTTTCTCACTGCCAGAAGATCATTGAGTGAGAAATGTAAACCGACACCAAACATAAGCAGAATCACGCCAATTTCAGCAAGTTGACTCGATAATTCGAGATCGATGACAAATCCTGGTGTAGCCGGACCAATAATAATCCCCGCAGCCAGATAACCAACCAGTACGGGTAATTTCAGGCGGTGAGCAACCATGCCGAGCAATAATGCCAATCCCAGACTGATGGCAATGGTGGTGATTAAAATAGTGTTATGTGGCATTTACATTTATAGAGGCGATAACAATCTACTGGTGGCTGCACAGTTTATTCGACCGCATAAATGCGGGGGGAGGGGTTGAAAGCAGGTGGTTAGCTGGGCAGCTAATAATGACTAACTAACACGGTCACTTGCTAACTTTCATGAATGTAACTGATATAGGTCCAGGCCATCATGACGACAAACAGAACCAATGATAACCCGATGCGCATGGTCAGCGATCTGGCCATGCGGGTACTATTTCCTTTATCCCTGACCATGTAGTAAAGAGCTGAACCTAGACTGTATACAATCAGTAGCATGAATAAAATGGCAATTATTTTCAAATTTTCTCCTTGGTATAAGCAAATCATGATCACTACGCCGAAATGCAGGCACGCTTTCATTCTAACTGATAACGACTATTCGTGAATCCTTCCTATAATTCGAAACCGTCGGCAATTTTTTTGATGGGCCCAACGGCTAGTGGTAAATCTGCAGTAGCAATGAATATTGCTCAATATTTTCCGGTAGAAATTGTCAGTGTCGATTCGGCACAAATTTATCGCTATATGGATATTGGAAGCGCCAAACCTGATCAAGTAACGCAAAAGTCTGTGCCGCACCATTTGCTTGACCTGATTGATCCTCATGAGCGCTATTCGGCAGCTAAATTTAGAAGTGATGCATTGGTGGCGATGCAAGCAATTGTTGCTCGCGGCAAAATTCCATTGCTTGCGGGGGGAACCATGATGTATTTCAAGATACTGCGCGAAGGCATCACTGAATTGCCTTCGGCCCATGCGCATCTACGGGATGAATTGGAGCAGGCTGCACGCTCTGAAGGATGGCCAGCAATGCATTCTCGGCTGAAACTGCTGGATCCTGTTACTGCCGCAAAAATTCAACCAGGTGATAGTCAGCGAGTTCAACGTGCATTGGAAGTCTGCTATTTGACAGGAAGGCCGATGTCTGTATTGCAGGCCCAAGCCCAAGAAAAAGAATCACGCAACTATTTCCCCTATCGGGTTGTCAATATCGCCTTGTTGCCAAGTGATCGGGCAATCTTGCATAACCGCATTGCACAGCGCTTTGATAAAATGCTGGCAATGGGGCTGGTAGAGGAATTATCTGGAATTCGCGAGCGATTTCCAGTAACGGCAGACATGCCTTCAATGAGATGTGTGGGCTATCGGCAGGCATGGCGCTATCTGGACAATCAGATTAATTTAGCTAAAATGCGGGAAACGGGTGTGATTGCAACCAGGCAACTGGCTAAACGGCAATTAACATGGCTGCGATCCATGCATGACATGCAATCGTTTGACTGTTTGGCATCCAATTTGTCTAGCTGGGTTATTGATCACTTAGCGAAAAACTTATCAGATAAAGCACTGTGCTAGAAATGGTAATACCGATATGCAAAGATGGTTAAGGCCGAACCAGTATTGTTGTCGTCATCTTTAAATTTACAAAAGGAGGGAAGTCATGTATCAACTGAGGAATCTAAAAAGGTCGTGTTTTGCTGCAATTTGCATAGCTGTAATGACTGTTTCCGGCTGCGGTGATTCCGAAAACAGCAATAATCCCTGGAGTGGTGCGGGTGGCGGCGGCGGTTATTTTGATGATACGTCGCTTTCTGCTGCTATTAAAACAAAATTTTCAACAACACCAGAGCTTGCATCACTCGGTTTAAAGGTTCGAGTTGAAAATGGCGAAGTTTTTCTGAGCGGAATGGCAAAAAATCAGGCACAAATGGACCATGCAGTGATGCAGGCATGGCTGGTAGAAGGGGTGAAAAAAGTAGAGAATGAAATCGTCTTGGGCGGTTCACAGTAGAAATTGATTCTGCGGGCAATCGGCGAAAAACAAAGATAAAGAAAATGTTGCGCTGATTGCTGCATCTTTCGTTAGATGGTGGGGTGGTCACGCTTAAATTATCCCGTCCAGCTTTTAAACGCTTAATCTTGACGCCAGCTTTGGATGTTTTTCCGGCCATGTGCACCTTTATGATTACCCGAGGCCGCTACCGGCGATAAAGATGGCTTAAAAAAATGTTTTCACATCATCGTGAAGGTATGCCATGCTCCAAGCTCAGTAATTCGGTGAACCACGCCTCTTTTGCCAAGCCAGATTGTTCAATGGCAATCCAATTATCTGCACCACAAATCGTAGCGCACAGATGCTGATAAAGAAAATATCTGGTGGCTGATGTTTCTTTTGTCTGTTTACTTGGGATATTTAATGCTCAGGAAGTGATGAATAATTAAAGGTTTTTGAAAATTTATAATTTAAAATCAAAGTGATTGTCATGATGCCTCATCTGAATTCTATTTTCAAGTGCTCTTAAACGCAATCACCTTGTAAGCAATACCGCTTTTCATTGAAAAGCAACGCGCTTTCGGGCTATAATCACGGACTTTAGTATTTTTAGATTGAAGGGGAAAATAATGGCGCGAGTTTGTCAAGTTACAGGTAAGCGACCTATGTCTGGTCACAACGTTTCTCATGCCAATAATAAATCGAAACGTCGTTTTTTGCCTAATCTGCAGTCGCGTCGTTTCTGGCTGGAAAGCGAAAGCCGTTGGGTTCGAATTCGTCTCACCAATGCCGCATTACGCACTATTGATAAGAATGGTCTGGATTCAGTTCTGGCTGATATGCGCTCTCGCGGAGAGCGCATATAATTATCGATTGATTTTATAGTTAGAAATAGAGGCGGAGCATTTTATGCGTGAGAAAATAAAGTTGGAATCGTCGGCTGGAACAGGTCATTTTTACACCACGACCAAAAACAAACGGGCTAATCCAGAAAAACTGGAACTCAAAAAATATGATCCGGTGATAAGAAAGCACGTGGCGTATAAAGAAACAAAATTAAAATAATGAGATAAATTAATTTTGTTCCTGTAGTAACAACAAAAAACCCGCTTTAGCGGGTTTTTTGTTGTTACTTTTGTTATGAAATTAAATATCAGGCATAGCAACGCAAGCGTCGTGAGAATTGCTCAAGAAACTCATTACCACTTGCTTCAGCCCGATGACACCAATCTTCCAGCTGTTTGAGCAGTTCATCCTTGGTGGCGGCAGATCGTTCCCAAATCATGGAAAGTTCTTCCCGCATACGATAAAGTTGCTCCACCATTTGAGTTTGACTCAATACCTGGGATAACTTATCGCGTTCTTCTGCTTGTAGTGTTTTCGCATCAGCCATTACCCAGTTCTTCAGAGTTGCGCCATCAATGCCGTGCGCTACAGCAGCATTTTGTATATGTACAATTTCCTTTTTAAAGGCAATTTTAAGCGATTTGCTATAGTTTGCCAGCACTTCGTATCGATGCGAAATAACCGCCTGCAATGTTTCAAAATCACACTCGGTTTTGGTTTTGTCCAGTTGCAGCTTGGGGGCTATTTTTTTGACTTTAGCCCAACCAATCATTTCCATTAATCGAATGTACATCCAGCCAATATCGAACTCAAACCACTTGTTGGATAATTTGGCCGAGGTTGGGTAGGCATGATGGTTGTTGTGTAATTCCTCACCACCAATCAAAATCCCCCATGGCGACACATTGCGACTGGCATCTCCTGACCGGAAATTGCGATAACCCCAGAAGTGCCCAATCCCATTGATAACGCCTGCGGCCATCACTGGTGTCCACATCATCTGTACCGCCCATATGGTCAAACCGATAGGCCCGAATAGCACGACATTAATAATAAGCATTAAAGCAATCCCGGCAGCGCTGTGTCCGGTGTAAACATTCCGCTCCACCCAGTCATCAGGCGTGCCGTGGCCGTAACGTTCTAAGGTCTCCTTATTTTTGGATTCTATCCTGTAAAGTTCCGCCCCCTCAGTCAGTACCTTTTTGATGCCATAGATTACGGGACTGTGTGGATCGTCTACAGTCTCACATTTTGCGTGGTGTTTGCGATGAATTGCTGCCCATTCTTTGGTAACCATGCCCGATGTTAGCCATAGCCAGAAACGGAAAAAATGGCTTGGAATAGGATGCAGTTCCAGTGCCCGATGCGCTTGGTGGCGATGTAAAAAAATGGTAATGCTGGCGATAGTGATATGTGTCAGCACCAAAGTGACGACAATGTAGCCCCACCACGGTAGATCAATCAAGCCAAATAATAAAATATCCATTCTGTCAAAAATCCTCCTCAAAAAAACAGCACAATAACACCCTTAATGTATAGACATGCCGAGCATAAATCAAGGGTTATGATGATAAATTTATGAATACGGTAAAAAAGATACTGCAGTCCTCAAGATGGTAGCAATCAATGTGCCTGCTCCCAGTTCCTGCCTTGACCTGTCTGCACGACCAGCGGCACATCCAGCTTGATAACGTTTTCCATCAAGGCGGGAAGTTGCCGCATCATGGTTGCTGATTCATTCTCTGGAACTTCCAGTACCAATTCATCGTGAACCTGCATGATAAGCTTGCTCTGTGCATGAGTTTGTGTCAGCCAGTTATTCACTGCGATCATTGCAAGCTTAATGATGTCAGCCGCAGTGCCCTGCATCGGTGCGTTGATAGCAGCGCGTTCTGCGCCCATGCGGCGGTTATGTTGATGACTGTGAATATCCGGTAGTTGTAATCTGCGTCCCAGCACTGTTTCGACATATCCGTTCTGTTTCGCCATCGCACGTGTGCGCTGCATATAATCAGACACTCCCGGATAGCGAATAAAGTAGCGTTCGATGAAATTCCGCGCTGCGATGCGATCTATACCTAGCTGCGCTGCAAGGCCGAATTCTGACATACCATAAATCAGGCCAAAATTGATCACCTTAGCGTAGCGACGCTGCTCCTGATTCACTTTTTCAGCTGATATGCCAAATATTTCTGCGGCAGTGGCGCGATGTACATCCTGTCCCTCAGTAAAGGCTTTTAGTAATCCTTTGTCTTGAGAAATATGTGCCATTATTCTAAGTTCGATCTGCGAGTAATCTGCAGAGACAATATGCCAGCCCTCGGGTGCGATAAATGCTTCACGAATACGGCGTCCTGCTGGCGTCTTAATCGGAATATTCTGTAAATTGGGTTCGTTGCTGGCCAGTCGACCAGTGACGGCGACCGCCTGCGCATAATGGGTATGCACTCGTCCTGTATTGTGGTTGATCATTCTGGGTAGCTTATCGATATAAGTCGATTTGAGTTTGGCCAGCATGCGATATTCCAGCAAAACCCTGGGTAATGGGTAGTCCAGCGCCAACTGCTGAAGTACGCTCTCATCTGTAGATGGCGCGCCCTTGGGTGTCTTTTTGATGATGGGTAATTTCAGTTGCCCAAACAAAATTTCCTGAATTTGTTGGGTTGAGTTTAAATTGAATGTCTGTCCAGCAGTAGTATGTGCCTGTTGTTCCAGAATCTCCAGTTGCTGCATCACTTCTTTGCCGTAGGCATGTAATTGATCAACATCCAGCAATACGCCGTTACGTTCAATCTGGAACAAGATATCAACCAGCGGCAGTTCAATTTGCTGGTAAATGTCAGTGAGATGTGCTGTCTTGCCTAATTGCGGAAACAAGAATTGATGCAGGCGCAGGGCAATATCAGCATCTTCAGCCGCGTAATGGGCTGCCTGATCGATGGCGACCTGTGCAAAGCCAATCTGCTTCGCGCCCTTTCCAGTCAACTCTTCATAGGAAATAGTGGTGTAATTTAAATGACGCTTTGCCAGGCTGTCCAGATCATGCGACAGATGGGATTCGAGCACATAAGACTGAAGCAGGGTATCGTGCATGATGCCCTTGAGGGTAATGCCGTAATTGGCAAGTACATGCTTGTCGTACTTTAGATTCTGTCCGATTTTAAATTTGTCTGAATTCTCCAGCCAGGGCTGTAAGCGTGCCAGTACCCAATTGGTATCCAGTTGCTGTGGCGCACCCGAGTAAGTGTGCGCCAATGGCAGATAGGCTGCGTTCCCGGCTTCCATGCAAAATGACAGGCCAACTAACTGTGCCTGCATTTGATCAAGACTGGTCGTTTCCGTATCCAGTGAGACCAATTCGGCACGTTCGCAACGTAGTAACCAGTCATTGAATTGTGATTCAGTCAGGATGGTTTCATAATTGGGTGAGTCGTTATTACTGATTAAATCAGTTGGTGCGCATTCAATCAGTAACGCGCTCTGTGCTGATATCGTATCGCCGGTTTCTTGCGTCAACTCGCGTAACCAGCTTTTGAATTCGAGCCGTTCATAAAGTATGGCCAGTTCGCTGGTGTCGGGTGGTCGGGCAACCAAATCCTGCCAGTTGAGTCCCAGCGGGACATCACATTTGATGGTCAGCAGTGTTTTGGCTGTTTCCAGCCAGTCCAGGCTTCGACGCAGATTTTCGCCTACTTGACCACTGATTTCATGAGCATGGATAATCAGATTTTCCAGATTGTCATATTTCTGCAGCCACTTGGCAGCCGTTTTGGGTCCCACTTTTTCCACGCCAGGAATGTTGTCTGCGCTATCTCCTACCAATGCCAGAAAATCAATGATCTGTGCCGGAGTAACACCAAACTTCTGCATGACGCCAGTTTCATCCAGCAATTCATTGTTCATGGTGTTGATCAACTGAATGCTGGGGCTGACCAGTTGGGCGATATCCTTATCACCAGTGGAGATGACACACTGAACCTGGTTATCACTGGCATATCGCGCCAGTGTGCCAATGACATCGTCGGCTTCAACACCTTCTTCCATAAGTAATGGCCAGCCCATTGCCCGGATACACGCATGCAGAAACGGAATCTGACTGGCAAGATCTGCGGGCATGGCTGGGCGATGTGCTTTATATTCCGGATAAATCGCGTCGCGAAAGGTTTTGCCTTTTGCATCAAACACGCACGCGCTATAATCGGCCTGATATTGTTTGTGCAAGCGATGCAGCATGTTCAGCACACCATAAATCGCACCAGTGGGTTCGTTCAAGCGATTGCGTAAATCCGGTAATGCGTGAAAGGCCCGATACAGGTAAGAAGAACCATCAACCATCAAAAGTGTTTTCATTAGAAAGGACCTCTATGAGCTTGCAAACCAAACTTGCCAGCGCTCTGATACTGGAAAAACCCTGGTCATCCAGGGAATCATGGCGTGTATTTGGAATTATGGCGGAATTTGTTGAAGGAACCGAAAGACTGGAGTGCATCCAGCCTGCCGTCAGCATCTTCGGCAGCGCAAGAACTACCCCCGAGCATCCTTATTATAAATTAACCGAGGCGATAGCGAGGCAATTGTCGGATGCGGGGTTTTCAGTCATTTCGGGTGGTGGCCCAGGCATTATGGAAGCGGCCAATAAAGGCGCCTATTTTGGGAAATCACCCAGTGTGGGACTCAATATTCAACTGCCGCATGAACAACATCGTAATACCTATCAGGATATCAGTCAGACTTTTCGCCATTTTTTTGCACGCAAGTATATGTTTGTTAAATTCGCGACTGCGTATGTAGTGATGCCGGGAGGGTTTGGCACACTAGATGAGTTGATGGAGGCATTAACCCTGGTGCAAACAGGTAAAACCCGAAAAATGCCCATTATTCTGGTTTGCACGGATTTTTGGCGGGGCATAATGGATTGGTTTCAGCAGACGCTGGTCAAGGAGAATCTCATTTCAGCAGAAGACATGAATCTCATTCAGCTCATTGATGAGCCTGCACAGGTCGTAGATGCCATATTCCGTTATTATGAGACTTCGGGCTTTGAACCATCGGCTACAGAACGTGAAATTCAGCTTAACCTCTAAATTTCACCCGGCGCGCTGATTTCCAGCCATTTTTTTGAGGAGTGATTAGCATGAAATGGTTAACTGTTGCGATTGCTGTCATTAGTCTTTCTTGGATAGCTTTCGGAGTAGTGGCTCAATCCAGCCGACAACCTGAAGGACTGGTGCCCTTGCCAGAGTACACTGAACCGATTGCCCAGGATGGAATGCCTGGTCCCGATTCGGGATTGGATCCATCACTGGAGCCAGAAGTTACCATCACTGAAGGAAAAGATGAAACCGTCGAAGAATATCGTGTCAATGGACAGCTTTATATGATCAAAATCACTCCAAAAATTGGTAAGCCTTATTTTCTGCTCAACCGGAACAGGGCAGGCGAATCCCCTCACCGTGGCAATATGGAATCCGGAGTCAGTGTGCCTATGTGGGAAATTTATCGCTTCTGATGCAGTTGTGTTGCCCTTAGTTTCTGGCGTTTTTGATAGAACTGCCTGGTCAGTTAGAAACTGCAACCAGCGCTAGTCGCCAGCTTAAAATCAATTTTTATAGATTTTTCATTCATGTCTGTTTTTACGCCGGTTTCCAAAGTTCAATTGGAAGTTTTGTTACAAAATTACACACTCGGAAAACTGGTTGAATTGCAGGGAATTACCTCGGGTATCGAAAATACGAATTACTTCGTCACAACGTCACAAGGAAAATATATTCTGACGTTGTTTGAAAAAATTGCTGCAACTGAGTTGCCGTATTATCTCAATCTGATGGCACATCTTTCCGGTGAGGGCATTCCCTGTCCAAGACCTGTCAAAATGCGCAATAACGAAATAATAAGGTTGTTGAATGGCAAACCTGCCAGCATCGTTACTTTTCTTCCCGGCAGGTCGGTCGTGGATGTGACGGAAACACATTGCATGCAAATCGGAGAAATGTTGGCCAGAATGCATCTGGCGGGGTTATCTTATCCACCACAAAACCTGAATCCACGTGGTTCTCACTGGCGATGCGTTGCCGCTGAAGCAGTCTTGCCTTTTGTCAGTCCTGCAGATCAGAAACTGCTGATTGACGAGATTCATTTTCAGGAGCAACAACAAACCGAAAGACTGCCTCAAGGGGTAATCCACGCGGATCTGTTTCGTGATAACGTTCTGTTTGGTGAAGGGGGTATCGGGGGCATAATCGATTTCTACTTTGCTTGCAATGATGCGCTCTTGTATGATCTTGCCATAACGACTAATGATTGGTGTTTTCGTGAAGGATATCTTTTCGATAAAGTATGTGCCAGAGCATTTATTCTGGCTTATCACAGCGTGCGTCCCCTGAACGCTGATGAGCAGCTGGCCTGGTCAGGAATGTTGCGCGCAGGGGCGTTGCGCTTTTGGCTGTCACGACTTTATGATTTTCATCTGCCGCGTCCGGGTGAATTGACACACCAGAAAGATCCGGAACATTTCAAAAAAATTCTGATGTATCACATAGCCCATCCAGAAGAATTGGTAATTCCCGGCCACTGAACGCTAGCATAAAAGTCACTCCAGGCCATATGGCAACAAAATAGAACAACACTATCAATTTTTTTATTTGCATGCTGGTTACGTGAATACTGGCAAATCGGTTTGCCACCAACTCAAGGAGAATCAAACTAAATGGAAGCTCGACATGTCCGTACTATGCGGGGACTGCAATGGATCGTGAGCGGTCTTTATTTTTTTCGAGAGGCTCCCCTTAATCTGATATTGCTGTGCTTCACTTATCTGCTGATTGGCGCAACATTGGGACTGGTTCCGTTACTCGGTGGATTTGTTGGCACGCTGACATTACCCGTTTTTATCGCTGGGATTATGGTTGCATTGAGACAGCTGGATCTTAATAATAAATTGGAGCTCGAATATCTGTTTATTGGATTCAGGAAAAATACTGTTGCGCTGATTACCGTTGGAGGCATTTACCTGATTGGCGATGTTCTGATCATCGGTATTTTTATGTTGCTGGGTGGCGATGCACTAGTTGATATGTGGTTATATGGCAAGCGCTTTCAGGAAAATGAGCTGGCTGCCATTATGGATGACGCTTTGTCTGCCATTCTGTTTTCCTTGTTGCTGGCGATTCCATTGATGATGGCAGTCTGGTTTGCTCCCATGCTGGTTATGTTCGAAAAAATACCTCCTGTTCTTGCTATGCGCATTAGCTTTTTTGCGTGTCTGAAAAATCTTTTTGCTTTTCAGCTTTATTTTGTGGCGTTGATTATACTGGCTGTACTGGCAGCCATACCCTATGGACTGGGTTTTATTCTATGGTTTCCTGTTGCATTTGCCTCTGTTTACATCAGCTACAAGGATATTTTTCATTATGAAGACGAAGTCGTATCTACACCTGAATCGGGGTCTGCTACCCCGCCTGCGCAAAATGATGGTAATGAAAACAGCTGAGGCGGAGCAAACATTTCCGATTATGAAGGGAAGTTCTGCCGCCCTTCATCAAGCTGTTATATACTCGCCTGAAATTTGTAATCGTAATATTTTTTGTATTTCATCACTTCACCATATGGCTTATTGATCATTTGTGGGCGCACTGATTTTTTATACTTTTGTTTTTTTTATTGGTTTTTTTTTCGCGCATGGATTTACCCTTTTAACCAAGCGTGATTTTTTGAACCGCCGCTGGACAGGATTGGTGTGTGTGCTGATGATGGCCGCCTTGCATGGATATAAAATATTGAACACCGAGCCGCCCAACGGTCATGCAGATGAGATCATGCAGGCATTGGGTTATTACGTTATCTTGCCGGTCAGCGTCATTGTGGTTGCATTGCTGTATTTGCGGTGGCGAGATCAGGATGACCGCAGTAATAGTCACTAGAATCAGATTGCACCAATATTCACAGCCCATTTGCAACCTTCATGTCTTCATTAGTTAATAAAATCATTCGCCCGGAAATTCTGGCGCTTTCTGCATATCACGTGCCTCCGGCCAAGGGCCTGATCAAGCTGGATGCGATGGAAAATCCCTATCCGCTACCACCATTTCTGCGTGAAGAAATATCCCAGATTGTCGCTAATGCCGAAATCAACCGTTATCCCGATCCACATGCCGCTCACCTGAAGCAAACCCTGCGTGTGGCGTTGTCGATTCCTGACGGCATGGATATACTGCTTGGCAACGGCTCGGACGAGATTATCCAGATTATTGCGCTGGCAACTGCCCGCCCTGGAGCCAAACTGCTGACAGTCGAACCTGGTTTCGCCATGTTTCGCATGATTGCTGCTTTTGCCAACATGCCGTACCTTGGCATTCCACTATTGCCGGATTTTTCGCTGGATGTCGATCGCATGCTGGATGCTATCTCCCAACATCAACCAGCGGTCATTTTCCTGGCTTATCCCAACAATCCCAGCGGCAATCTGTTTGATGTCGAGGCGCTGTGCCGAATTACCGAGGCTTCTTCGGCGTTGGTGGTTATTGATGAAGCCTATCATCCCTTTGCGGATAAAACTTTTCTTGATAAATTGCCTGACTACCCGAATCTGCTGGTGATGCGAACGCTTTCTAAATTGGGGTTGGCTGGTTTGCGGCTGGGGTTGTTGATTGGCAGGCCGGAATGGCTAATGCATTTTGAAAAAATTCGCTTACCCTATAATATTGGGGTTGTCACGCAGTTGATCGCTGCAAAAGTTATGCGGCATTTTGAAGTGCTGCGGCAACAAGCCTGTGAAATCAAGCAAAATCGCGCGATACTGATGTCAAAGCTTGCTGCGCTCGACGGTGTTGAAGTCTTTCGGTCGGATGCAAATTTCATTTTATTTCGGGTAAATCATGCCAGCAAAATTTTTCAGGCACTCATTCAGCAGGGGATTCTAATAAAGAATCTTGACAATACTCATCCCTTGTTAAAGAATTGTCTTCGTGTCACTATTGGCACAGTGGATGAAAATACTCAGTTTCTTACAACAATCAGCAGTTTAATAAATTCAGACTGATTTGCTAACCAAGTACCTACTCGCCTTGGTGTGAATAATCTCATGCGTACAGCACACGTAACACGTAACACGCAGGAAACTCAGATCGTAGTTGCCATCAATCTGGACGGTCAGGGGAAGGCCAGGCTGGACAGTGGCATCCCCTTTCTCGATCACATGCTCGATCAGATCGTTCGCCATGGCCTGGTGGATCTAAGCGTGGCCGCTCAGGGAGATCTGCATATTGATGCGCATCATACGGTCGAAGATATCGGCATCACCATTGGGCAGGCATTGTTCCAGGCTATTGGTGACAAGAAAGGAATCATGCGCTATGGGCATGCCTATGTGCCGCTGGATGAGGCGCTATCCAGAGTGGTCATTGACCTATCAGGGCGACCGGGCTTAGAGTTTAACGCGACTTTCTCACGCGCCATGATCGGGTCATTTGATGTGGATTTAATCCATGAATTTTTTCAGGGTCTGGTCAATCACGCGATGATAACGCTGCATATCGACAATCTGGCTGGAAGTAATGCGCATCATCAGGCTGAGACGATTTTCAAAGCATTTGGTCGTGCCTTGCGAATGGCCATTGCTACTGATTCGCGTTGCACTGACAGCGTACCATCCACCAAGGGATCACTGTAAAAACGGATTTTTGGTTAGTATGAGTACAATCGCAATTGTAGATTATGGTATGGGAAACTTGCGGTCGGTTTCCAAAGCGGTCGAGCATGTCAGTTCAGGCGAAAATGTTGTTGTGACGAGTGATCCTGCAATCATACGGGCGGCATCGCGTGTGATCGTTCCCGGGCAGGGTGCGATGCCGCAATGCATGCGGGCATTATCGGATCACAAATTACGCGAAGTGGTGCTTGATGCTGCGGAGAACAAGCCTTTTCTCGGCATCTGTCTTGGGTTGCAAATGCTTTTTGAGTATAGTGAAGAAGGAAACAGCGAGGCACTGGGCATCTTTTCTGGCTATGTCAAAAAATTCATATCCCAGCCCGTAAATGCTGATGATCAAAAACTTAAAATACCTCATATGGGCTGGAATCAGGTTCGGCATAATATTGCGCATCCTTTATGGGAAAATATTCCAGAGGGTGCCCGGTTCTATTTTGTACATAGCTATTACGTGGTTGTCAAAGCGCCCGATATCATTGCGGCCAATACTAATTATCCGACACCCTTTACCAGCGCAGTTGCTAAAAATAATATCTTTGCCGTGCAGTTTCACCCAGAAAAGAGCCAGTTGGCTGGACTGCGGTTATTAAGCAATTTTTTGAAATGGATGCCGTAGTTGTTGTTACCCTTGCTCGTTCCTGATCTCTTTATCTCCAATCGCTTTCTTTATCCAAAAAAATTAACTAATCAGACATCGCTATGCTAATTATTCCTGCTATAGATCTGAAGGATGGAAACTGTGTTCGCCTGAAACAGGGCATGATGGAAGATGCCACTATTTTTTCCGAGGATCCCGCGATCATTGCCCGGCAATGGCTTGACCAAGGTGCGCGGCAATTGCATTTGGTTGATTTGAATGGTGCCTTTGCTGGCAAGCCTAAAAATAGCGGAGCCATTCGCCTGATAGTAGAAGCCGTAGGTGGGAAGATACCAATTCAGTTAGGTGGGGGTATTCGGGATTTGGATACGATCGAACACTATCTTGATAATGGTATCAGTTACGTTATTATTGGTACCGCCGCCGTCAAAATACCGGGTTTTCTGCACGATGCCTGTTATGCCTTTCCTGGACAGATTATGGTTGGGCTGGATGCCAGAGATGGCAAGGTCGCAGTCGATGGCTGGTCCAAAGTGACGGGACATGATGTGGTC